>CAZWMK010000120.1:0-6247 GCA_964635065.1 uncultured Sphingomonadaceae bacterium
GTAATCGGTGATGTTCTTGACCTCGCCTTCTACGATCTGGCCTTCGGCCAGCGACTGGATCAGGCCCGAACGCTGTTCAGCGCGGGTTTCTTCCAGCACCGCGCGGCGCGAGACGACAATGTTGCCGCGCTTGCGGTCCATCTTCAGGATCTGGAACGGCTGCGGGATGTCCATCAGCGGGGTGACGTCGCGCACAGGGCGGATATCGACCTGGCTGCCCGGCAGGAACGCCACGGCGCCCGACAGGTCGACAGTGAAGCCGCCCTTCACGCGACCGAAGATGTTGCCATCGACGCGTTCGCCATTGCCATACTGGACTTCCAGCTTGTCCCATGCGGCTTCGCGGCGCGCGCGGTCGCGCGACAGCATCGCTTCGCCCATCGCGTTTTCGACGCGATCGACATAGACCTGAACCTGGTCGCCGGGGGCGATTTCAGCCTTCATGCCGGGGGCTGCAAATTCGCGCAGCGGCACACGGCCTTCCGACTTCAGGCCAACGTCGATCACGACCATGTCGTTTTCGATCGCGGTCACCGTGCCGGTGACAACGCGGCCTTCAAAATTCTCGTTACCGCCAAGCGAGGCTTCAAGCATCGCGGCGAAATCATCACGGGTAGGCTGGGCAGAAGTTGCCATTATCTATCAGTCCTTCATCGTCATGTTGCTGGCCGACCGGTTGTCTCCGGCGGTCTTGGGTCAATTACCGCGGCGTCATTGCCGCAGGCCCGGTTAACAAACCCCTGAAACAAAAAATGCGGCAGCAGCCGGGCGAATCCGCCGGCCACGCCGTCCCCCTGTTGCAGGTGGACCCGACAGTGCGACAGATCAACCTGCCGCGCCACCATGTCCGAGTCTGGTCTCGACGAGCGCAATCGCCCGCGAAACGGCTGCCTCTATATCCAAATCCGTGGTATCGAGCAAGGCAGCGTCGGCGGCGGCCCGCATCGGCGCATCCTGCCGACCGGAATCCCGCGCATCGCGCGCAAGGATGTCACCCAAAACCGCCTCGCGCGAGACATGGGGGTCGCTGGCAGACAGCTCCCTGTAGCGTCGATCGGCGCGCACATCGGGCGATGCCGTCACGAACAGCTTGGCGTCGGCGTGCGGGACGATCACCGTGCCGATGTCACGACCATCAAGCACCGCGCCACCCGGCTGGTGCGCGAAATCGCGCTGGCGGGCGAGAAGAGCGGCGCGCACTGCGGGGTGCGCCGACACGACCGATGCTGCCCGGGCGGTTGCGGCATCGCGGATCGCAGGATCGGCGCCAAGCGCCGGATCGAGCAGGGCCACCGCCGCTTCGGCGGCTGCGGCATCGGCAGGATCCTGCCCGGCGCGCAGCATTGCCAGCCCCAGCGCACGGTATAACACCCCTGTATCCATATGCGGCAGGCCATAATGCCGCGCCAGCGCACGGGCGATCGTTCCCTTCCCGCTCGCGGCGGGACCATCGACTGCAATGATCATGCGCAGCCGTTACCGCGCGCCACGCACAAGGGCAAGCAATGGACAAGCAAGGAGCGGCGGGTGATTTTTACGTCATGCTTCATGCAAATCTAAACTTATCGCGCTAGGATCGGCACAAAATGGCGATACCGCCCGACCGCAACAGGACAAGAAACGACCAGCGCATGACAAGGCAGCACACACCCATCCACCCTGTGATCCTGTCGGGCGGTGCCGGCACCCGGCTCTGGCCGCTGTCGCGCGCGCAATATCCAAAGCAGCTTCTGCCGATCGCAACGCAGCGCAGCATGTTGCAGGATACAGCGGCGCGCATCGCGAATCAGCCAGGGTTTGCCGCCCCCATCGTCATCTGCGGCGAACCTCACCGTTTCGTCATCGCCCGCCAGCTTGCCGACAGCGGCGCACATCCGGAATCGATCCTGCTGGAACCGGAAGGTCGCAACACGGCCCCCGCGATTGCACTCGCCGCCTGCTGGATCGCAGACAATCATGGCCCGGACAGCCTGATGCTGGTGATGCCGTCCGATCATGTCATCGCTGATCCCGGCGCCTTCCGCCATGCCGTTGCGGATGCCGCGCCCGCCGCAACGGCAGGCCATCTCGTCACGTTCGGCATTCACCCCGACCGCGCCGAAACCGGCTATGGCTATATCGAACAAGGCGCACCACTGCCCGGCATGCCCGCCGTGCGCGCGGTCGACCGCTTTGTCGAAAAGCCCGATTTGGCCACGGCACAGGCCTATGTCTCCGGCGGACGTCATGCGTGGAATGGTGGTATTTTCCTGTTTTCCGCAGGTGGCTACCTCGAAGCCCTGAAACGCTTCGCCCCCGAAGTCGCCGACGCCTGCGCCGCCGCCATGGCCTCTGCCCAGCCCGACGGCCTGTTCCTGCGCCCCGACGCCACAGCCTTCTGCCGGTCGCCCAGCATCTCCATCGATTATGCCGTCATGGAGAAAACCGACCGCGCCGCCGTCGTGCCTGTCGACATGGGCTGGTCGGATGTCGGCTCATGGGACGCCCTATGGGCGATCAAGCCGCATGACGCACATGGCAACGCCATCGAAGGCGCTGTCACGGCGATCGACTGCGGCGAGAGCCTGTTCAGGGTCGAAGGCGGCCCGCCGATCGCCGCACTTGGGCTGGATGGCATGGTGATTGTCTCGACCAAGGATGCCATTCTCGTCGCACCGCGCGCGCGCGCGCAGGATGTCAAAGCGATTGTCGATGAACTGAAGCGGTCCAACAACGATAGCCACGCCAGCCACTGCGTCGTCCATCGCCCCTGGGGCACCTATGAAACAACCGATCATGGCGACCGTTTCCAGACGAAACGCATCGTCGTCGAACCGGGCGCGCGACTCAGCCTCCAGATGCACCATCATCGTGCCGAACACTGGATCGTCGTCTCCGGCACCGCCAAGGTGACAGTCGGCGACAAGGAAATATTATTACAGGAAAACCAGTCGACCTATATTCCGGCCGGGACCATGCACCGGCTGGAAAATCCCGGTCGCATCCCGCTGCATCTGATCGAGGTGCAATGCGGCCCCTATCTGGGCGAAGATGACATCGTACGTTTCGAGGACAGTTACGGGCGCACCGGCACTGGCAATTGAGGCCCCACCCCCGCGCCCGTCCACCAGGGCGGGCGCGGGGAAGGAATGCATCAGTCTTCTGCGGGCTGCGACTGCAACTGGATATAGTTCTGCAGGCCCATGGCCTTGATCATGTCGAACTGCTGTTCAAGGAAATCGACATGTTCTTCTTCGCTGGCAAGGATACGGCGGAACAGGTCGCGCGAGACATAGTCCTGCACCGATTCGCAATAGCCGATCGATTCCTTCAATTGCGGCAGCGCTTCCATTTCCAGTTCAAGATCGGCCTTCAGAAGTTCCTCGACCGATTCGCCGATGCGCAAACGCCCCAGAGACTGGAGATTGGGCAGGCCTTCCAGAAACAGGATGCGCTCAATCAAAAGGTCGGCGTGCTTCATCTCGTCGATCGACTCGCCATGTTCATATTTGGCCAGCCGCTTGATGCCCCAGTTGTCGAGCATGCGGTAATGCAGGAAATACTGATTAATCGCCGTCAGCTCGTTTTTGAGGGCCGCGTTCAAATAGGAAATGACCTTGGCGTCGCCACGCATGACTGTCTCCTCGCACCAGATGAATTCAGACTGTCAGCCTAGCATAAAGCGCGCACAATCCATAGCTTAGAAGCACATGGGCCATAGCTTGGAAGCACATGGGCGACGATGGAAGCGTCGGGGGTTCAACGCCCCAGATGCCCTTCCTCGCGCACGAGCTTATGTGCGAACGACCAGCACTGGCCGCACTGCGGCTTGCACCCGAGGGCGGCATAGGCGCGCTTCGCATTGGGCGCACCCCGGCGCGCCGCATCGCGCAGGTCATTTTCCCGAAGGCCGTTGCATGAACAGATGATCATGGCGGTCCGTCACCCCAAGTCGTCATTGGTTTCTATTGATAGCTATTATCAAAATCAAACGCGGGACGCAACGGAAACAATCAAATTATTTGCACGTCTGTTCAATGCAGGCAAGGCGCTTGCGCGACCGCAAGGTTTTGTTAACCTTTCCGGGCAGCAAGGAAGTCAAGTCAAGTCATGTCACACGACTCACAAGCCCCGTCACCACGACAGGCCCCGCTTCAGGCAATGCAGACGTGTGGGTTCCTCACGCGCACCGAATGGCAGCTCTTCACGCTGACCTACGGTGCGAGCCTCGCCTTTTTCCTGACGCTGTTCGGCTGAGAGCGCTCCGCCTTTTCAGCCGAGGCACGCGCCAAGCCGCGCCATCAGCGGCAGGAAATCAGGAAAGCTCGTAGCAATCGGACGACGATCGTCAATCGTGATCGCGGTCTTGGCCCGCAGGCCGAGTACGGCAAAGCTCATGGCGATACGATGGTCGAGATGGGTAGCGATCGTCGCACCGCCGGCCACCGCCTCGCCGCCGCGCCCATCGACAATCAGCCCGTCTTCCAGTTCCTCGACGCTGATGCCGCAGGCACGCAAGCCCGATGCCATCACCGCGATGCGATCCGATTCCTTGACGCGCAGTTCTTCCAGTCCGCGCATCACCGTCCGTCCCTGTGCCAAGGCGGCCGCCACGAAGAGGATGGGATATTCGTCGATCATCGACGGCGCCCATTCCGGCGGCACATCGATCCCGGTCAAATTGCTGGCACGCACCAGCAGATCGGCAACGGGTTCTCCACCCACCACGCGCTCATTCATCACGCCAATATCGCCGCCCATGGTCTGAAGCGCCTTGATCAGCCCGGCGCGGGTGGGATTCATGCCAACATTTTCGATCATCACCTCGCTGCCGGGCACGATCAGCGCCGCAACCAGCGGAAAGGCGGCGGATGACGGATCGCCTGGCACCACGATGGACTGCCCCCGCAGTTCTGCCTCGCCCCTGATCCGGATCACCCGGCCTTCCGGCGAATCAGCAAAATCGAGTTGCGCGCCGAAACCCGCCAGCATGCGTTCGCTATGGTCTCGGGTGGCAATCGGCTCGACAATAGTGGTCACACCCGGCGTGTTGAGGCCCGCCAACAGGACCGCCGATTTCACCTGCGCCGAGGCAACCGGCAACACATAATGAATCGGCAGCGCCGGACAGGCGCCTGTCATCGTCAACGGCAAGCGGTCGCCGGGGCTGGTTGTAAACTGCGCCCCGAATTGCGCCAGCGGTTCGATCACACGCCCCATCGGTCGCTTCGACAGGCTGGCATCGCCAATGAAGGTCGCCGTGATCGGGTGGCTTGCGACGATCCCCATCAAAAGCCGCGTCGAGGTGCCGCTGTTGCCCATATCAAGCGCCTGTTCCGGCTGCAAAAGCCCGCCGACGCCCACTCCATGCACAGACCAGCGTCCGACGCCGAGGCGCTCGACCGAGGCGCCCATCGCGCGCATGGCGGCCGCCGTCGCTAGCACGTCTTCGCCCTCCAGCAGCCCCTCGACCGCCGTCTCGCCCAGCGAGAGCGCCCCCAACATGATGGCACGGTGCGAGATCGACTTGTCACCCGGCACGCGCGCGGTACCGGAAAGCGGCCCGTCGCAGGTCATGGAAAAGGAATTCGGGGTGGCATCGCTCTGCATGTCTGATCGGCTCGAACTGGCTTGAAACGGGGAAGCACCGAAGGCAATGCTCGGCGCAAAGGTGGCTGAATTTGCTTTTGACAGGGGCAATGCGCCGTGGCAAGGCGCAGCAATGGAGAAGCCGCAAGCCGATTGCGGCCCTTATTATTTGATGGAGACACGCTTTGGTGAAGCCCGAATGGGGCGCGAAACGCGCCTGCCCCAAGTGCAACACCCGCTTTTACGATCTCGGCAACGACGATCCGGTGACCTGCATCAATTGCGGATTCGCATGGGCGCCCGAACCGATCCTGAAGTCGAAGCAGCCGCTGCCCTTCGAAGCCGCCAAACCCGAAGGCAAGACCGAGGATGAAACGGACGTGCTCGTCGACGAGGATCTCGACATCGACGATTCGGAAGAACCGGCCGACGATAATGATCTCGGCGGCGACGATGATCTGTCGGATGTTGTCGATCGCGCCGACGACGAGGAAGTCTGATAAAAAAACTTCACCGGGAGCACCAAAGCGCTTGCACCACCTGCCGCAATCGCCTAAGTGCTCCCCCGCGCCGGACACCAGAACCGCAGCGCTGATTGAGATGGGGCCGTAGCTCAGCTGGGAGAGCGCTACAATGGCATTGTAGAGGTCAGGGGTTCGATCCCCCTCGGCTCCACCAT
>CAZWMK010000121.1:0-6235 GCA_964635065.1 uncultured Sphingomonadaceae bacterium
ATCCGCGACAAGATGGCGATGCTCAACGAAGTCGGCCTTGGCTATATCAAGGTCGGCCAGCAGGCGACGACGCTGTCGGGCGGCGAAGCGCAGCGGGTGAAACTGGCGAAAGAACTGTCGCGCCGCGCCACCGGCAACACGCTCTACATCCTCGATGAGCCGACCACGGGCCTGCATTTCGAGGATGTCCGCAAACTCCTCGAAGTCCTCCACGCGCTCGTCGCGCAAGGCAACAGCGTCGTGGTGATCGAACATAATCTGGAGGTCATCAAAACCGCCGACTGGCTGATCGACCTCGGCCCCGACGGCGGCGACAAGGGCGGCACCATCGTCGCTACCGGCACGCCGGAGGACGTCGCCGCAGAACCCTCGAGCCACACGGGGTTTTACCTCAAGCCACTGCTCGCCGCGCAACCGGCGGCAGTGGTGGAAAAGGTGGCGGTGAAGAAGCGGGGGAAGAAGGCCGCAGTGTAAGCCCTACTAGCTGACACATAATAATACTCAGAAGGGATAAGGCATGAATTTCGTATCGCTCGACGTCGAAACAGCAAATCCCAACATGCGTAGCATATGTCAGATCGGTTTAGTTCAATTTGAAAATGGAAAAGAAGTTCGATGCGAAAGCGTTCTAGTCAATCCAAAAACATGGTTTGATCCATACAACGTTGCAATCCACGGAATCGATGAGGATACTGTACGCGGCGCTAAGGTCTTTAGCGAACTACACGAATGGCTTCACAGTTGGACCGCAGGGAAAATTGTTGTTAGCCACACTCACTTCGATCGCGTTGCTCTTGCACAAGCGTGCAGCGCATACTCGCGTCCAGCCCTAGATTGCACGTGGCTCGATAGCGCACGCGTCACTCGCCGCGCGTGGCCGCAATTTTCCCGCAGTGGCTATGGCCTCTCCAACGTCGCAGCCCACTGCGGCATTACATTCAAGCATCACGACGCCCTAGAAGACGCCCGTGCAGCCGGCTTAGTTTTGTTACGCGCCATTGAAGAGACAGGCCATGACATTACTGAATGGTTGAAGCGAGCGAACCGCGCGATAAGCAGTGGTGAAGCTATCCGACGGACTGGCGATGGAGACGGCGCACTCACTGGCGAAGCTATTGTATTCACTGGCGCGCTCCAGATAATCCGTAGAGAAGCAGCTGATCGTGCTGCAGAGGCCGGTGCCGATGTTCTGCCAGGGGTCACTAAGAAAACAACGATGTTGGTCGTTGGTGATCAAGACATTGCAAAGCTTAACGGTCACGAGAAAAGTTCAAAACACATGAAGGCAGAAGCACTTATTGCTGATGGGCACCCCATACGCATAATAGGAGAAACCGACTTTATGGCACTCAGCGCAATTACCGACTGATAAGCTGTAGCGATCCACCTTTCCTACACATAACCATATGGGTTACATTCCCCGGCATGACCCATGCCGACACCCCCGCTTTCACTCCCGTTCCCGTCCGGCCGCGCCATGATGGCTGGACGCCCGAACGGCAGGCGCTGTTTCTGGAAACATTGGCCGATACCGGCTGCGTCAGCGATGCCGCCGCCCGCGTCGGGCTGTCGGTCGAAAGCGCCTATCGCCTGCGCCGCCGCCGCGACGCCGCGAGTTTCGCCGCGGCGTGGGAGGGTGCGCTCGCGCATGGCACGCGCCGCCTTGTCGATCTGGCGTTCGAGCGGGCGATTGCGGGCGTGGCCGTTCCCGTCTTTTACAAGGGCGAGGTGGTGGGCGAACGCCGCACCTATTCGGATAAATTGCTGATGTTCGCGCTGCGCCATCACGATCCGGTGCGCTATGGCGCGCTGGCGGGCATGATGCCGTTCCAGCCCGATGATCCGCGCGCCCGGCAGGCCGGGCTGTTCGACCGGCTGCTGGCCCGCCTGTTCCGGCGCGGCGCGGGCCGTGCGGCCGTGGAAAGTCAGGCGAAAGATGGGTGACTTTCCTGAACTTCCGCTGTTCCGCATGGTCTGCGCGCCGCCAATCCGCCATTGCCATCGCCCCCTGCTTGCGCTTAGGAGCAGGGCAATCGTCAGGACCCGGTGCAAATCCGGGTGGCTCTTCCGGCCGCCGATCCGCCGGACAACATCCCACATGCCCTGATTTTTGCGCCCGTTTGGCGCCATGTGCCTTGTTGGAACCTATCCATGTCCTTTTCATTCAGCGCTTATCGTCAGCAATGGTTCAGTGGTGCAGCCTCGGCCCGCGCCGAGATTCTGGCGGGCATCGTCGTCGCGCTCGCGCTCATTCCCGAAGCCATCGGCTTTTCGATCATCGCGGGCGTCGATCCGCGCGTCGGCCTTTATGCCTCGGTCGCCATTGCCATCGTCATTGCCTTCACCGGCGGGCGCACCGGCATGATTTCGGCGGCGACAGCAGCTGTGGCCGTCCTTGTCGGGCCGCTGGTGCGCGATCATGGCGTCGAATATCTGTTTGCCGCCACCATCCTCATGGGGCTGATCCAGATTTTGGCCGGGCTGTTGCGGCTTGATCTCGTGATGCAGTTCGTGTCGCGCTCGGTCATCACCGGCTTTGTCAACGCGCTCGCCATCCTGATCTTCATGGCGCAGTTGCCGCAGCTGATCGGCGTTGGCTGGCAGACTTATGCCATGGTCGCCGCCGGGCTGGCGATCATCTATGGCGTTCCGCGCCTGACGCGCGCGGTGCCATCGCCGCTTGTCGCCATTCTCGTGCTGTCGGCGCTCAGCATCGGCCTTGGCCTGCCGGTCAACACGGTGGGTGACATGGGCAAGCTGCCCGAAGGCCTGCCGGGCTTTGCGCTGCCAGCGGTGCCGCTGACGCTCGATACGCTCAGGATCATCCTGCCTTATTCCGTCACGATGGCGGCGGTCGGGCTGCTCGAATCGCTGCTGACCGCGCAGATCGTCGATGACATGACCGACAGCGACAGCAACAAGCGCCGCGAATGTGCGGGGCAAGGCAGCGCCAACATCGTCGCCGCGCTGTTCGGCGGCATGGGCGGCTGCGCGATGATCGGCCAGTCGGTGATCAATGTCACCTCTGGCGGGCGCGGGCGGCTGTCGACCTTTGTCGCGGGCGCTTTCCTTCTGTTCCTGCTGGCCGTGCTTGGTCCGTTTGTCGGCCAGATTCCGATGCCCGCGCTGGTGGCGGTGATGATCATGGTGTCGATCGGCACGTTCAGCTGGAACTCGATCGCCAATCTCCGCCGTCATCCGCCCACCTCGTCGGCGGTGATGCTGACGACGGTGGTGGTCGTGGTTGCCACGCACGATCTGTCGCTTGGCGTGCTGGCGGGCGTGTTGTTGTCGGGCATTTTCTTTGCCGCCAAGGTGCAGCGCATGTTCGCGGTCGAACGCACGCTGTCGGACGATGGCAGCCATGCCACCTATCGCGTGACCGGGCAGATTTTCTTTGCCTCGGTCGATCGTTTCACCCGTGCCTTTCAGGCCGAGGATGCGGCCAGCCATGTGCTGATCGACGTGTCGGCAGCGCATTTCTGGGATATTTCCGGGGTGGGCGCGCTCGACAAGATCATCGCCCGCCTGAAGCGCGAGGGGCGGACCGTCGAAGTGGTCGGCTATAACCGGGCAAGCGCCGATATCGTCGACCGCTTTGCGCTCCACGACAAGACAGGCGTGGAAATGGGGGTCGTACCGCACTGAGGTTGCGCGGGCCGGGACTTTCCTGCACCTTCCCGTCAAAAGCGGGACGGGGATGCAGGGCAGCATGGCACAGGATGGCGGACGCGCGCAGGCGGCAACGGGCAGGCCGGGCCTGATCCATGTCAGCGTGGCGCGGGCGGACGATCTGTTCCATGCCTTCGACCCCTCGCCGCTTGTCGGCCGCGATCTCGATGACGATGTCGAGGCCTATATCGTCGAAAGCGCGCGCGAACTGGGCGTGCGGCGCTTTGCGCTGCGGCTCGATATCACAGAACCAGCGCCCGACGATGCCGCCCCCGCCGCGCTGCGCCAGGCGATACTGGCCTATTTCGCCTATCGCCGCGACATGCAGGCGCGCCGCCTGCGGCTGTTGCTGCGCGAAGGGCGCACGGCGCTGGCGATGGGGCTTGGCTTTCTTGGCCTGTGCTGGGGGCTGGGACTTTTGACCATGCGCCTCGTGCCCGCGCCGTTCGGCGCCTTTCTGAATGAAGGGCTGCTGATCATCGGCTGGGTCGCCAACTGGCGGCCGGTCGAGATTTTCCTCTACGACTGGCGCCCGATGCGCAGGCAGCGCGACATTTTCGACGCGCTCGCGCACATGGCGATCGACATCCGCTGCGGCACAACAAAATGAATATCCACGGGAGGCGCCTGCCATGACATGTCCACAACACGCCGCCACACTTGCCGATCTCCTCGACCGTGCCGCGATTTCCGACACGGTCCTGGCCTATGGCACCGGCGTCGACCGGCGCGACTGGGCGCTCTATCGTTCGATCTTCGCCGACGAGGTCGAGTTTGATTTCAGCACGTGGAATGGCTGGAAAACCCGCATGAAGGCCGACGACTGGGTTGCCGCCGTGCGCGAGACGCTGTCGGGTTTCGATGCCACGCAGCACAATCTCACCAACCATGTCATCACCCTTCATGGCGATACCGCCGACATCACCGTACACATGACGGCGCGCCACTATCTTGTCGTCGACGGCGTCGGGCAGACCCAGATTCTGGGCGGCTTTTACCAGCACAAGCTGGCGCGCGCGGGGGCGCGGTGGCAGATCACCCATTGTTCGCTCGTCATCACCTGGATGGAGGGCGACATGGCGCTGTTCGACAAGGCAAAGGCGCTGGGACCGCGCGCCCGCGTCGATGTCGGGATGCAGGGTGTCTGACGATAAGGCGCTCAGGCCGGGCGCGACGACAGGCGGCACACATCGCAGGTCGTGACCTCGACCGTGACATGGGCGAGGCCGGGGATATCTCTCAGCCGCGCCTTGTAGCTTTCGGCACTTTCGGGAGCATGGCCGACGACCTCGACGATGGCCGCCAGTGCGTCCGGCCCCAGCCGCCAGACATGAAGGTCTGATACCAGCACGGCGCCATCCTGCTCCAGCCGGGCGCGGATGGCAGCGGCAACAGCGGGATCGGAAGCATCGGTCAGGACAAGGGCGGTGTCGCGCATCAGCCCGCGCGCCCAGTGCAGGATGACAAGCGCACCGACCACACCCATGATCGGGTCAAGCCATGTCCAGCCCAGCCAGCGTCCGCCCATAAGGGCTGCGATGGCCAGCACCGAGGTCAGCGCATCCGTCAGCACATGGGCATAGGCCGCGCGCAGGTTGTTGTCGCCGCCCCCATGGTGATGATGGTGGCCGTGATGAGCATGGCCGTGGCCGGAATGCTCGCGATCGTGCAGCAGCCGGGCGCTCAGCAGATTGACGATCAACCCCAGGACCGCGACCAGCAGCGCCTCGTCAAAGGCGACCTGACCGGGGTGGACAAGGCGGGAGAGCGATTCCCACAGAACGCCAAGCGCAGTCAGGCCAAGAGCCAGCGCGGAGGCAAAGCCGACAAGGTCGCCGATCTTGCCCGTGCCAAACGCAAAGCGCCGGTTTTCGGCATGTTTGCGGGCATAGGCATAGGCCGCCGCCGCGACGGCCAGTGCGCCCGCATGGGTCGCCATGTGGATGCCGTCGGCCAGAAGCGCCATCGAGCCGGTCAACAGTCCCGCGATGATTTCGGCAACCATCATGGCGGCAGTCAGCGCCACGACCCAGCGCGTCGCCCGTTCGTGCCGCGCATGGCCCGCCCCCAGAAAGACGTGACTGTGCGCGTGATCGGCAGGGCTATGCGGTTTCATGCCGTCCTTCCTATCGCAATTGCCGCAATGCGCCTATATCTGCTGCATCATGTCCGCCGACCTGTTCCTCCCCGCCGACAGCGCCGCCGCACCGCCAGCGACGGCGCCGCTTGCCGAACGGCTGCGCCCGCAGGTGCTGACGGATGTCGTGGGTCAGGATCATCTGACCGGCGTGGACGGGGCCATTGGGCGCATGGTGGCGGCGGGCAAACTGTCAAGTCTCATCCTGTGGGGGCCGCCCGGCACCGGCAAGACCAGCATCGCCCGCCTTCTCGCGGATGCCGTGGGCCTGCGATACATCGCGATCTCGGCAGTGTTCTCCGGTGTCGCCGAACTGAAAAAGGTCTTCGCCGAAGCGCGCGAAGCGGCAAAAATGGGCCGGCAGACACTGCTTTTCGTCGACGAGATCCACCGCTTCAACCGCGCCCAGCAGGATGGCTTCCTGCC
>CAZWMK010000122.1:0-5981 GCA_964635065.1 uncultured Sphingomonadaceae bacterium
CTTGATGTCGTCCGCGATACCCTTTTTCTCTTCTTCAAGCCGTTCGATCCGTTCGATAAAAAGCTTGAGCTGTTCTGCCGCGACATTGGCGCCGGTCATATATCCCCCTGATCTGCCTTGGGTGGGTGGTGGAAAGGCGGCGGACGCTAGTGCTGCCGGGCGTGCTGTGCAAGCTTGGAACGCATCGTATAATCGGCTAGCAGGCCGGTGAACGATAAAGGACGCATGATGACCGACGCCATCCGCCACGACTGGACGCTTGACGAGGCCCGCACATTGTTCGCCCGCCCGCTGCCCGATCTTGTTTTCGCGGCACAGACGGCGCTGCGCGCGCATTTCAATCCCAATCAGGTGCAGACATCGCAGCTGATGTCGATCAAGACGGGCGGATGCGCCGAAAACTGCGGTTATTGCAGTCAGTCAGCCCATCACGACACTGACGTCGGTGCCACCAAGCTGTCCGAACTGCAAGACGTGCTTGAAGCCGCCCGCGCTGCAAAGGCGGCTGGCGCCTCGCGCTTTTGCATGGGTGCCGCCTGGACCGGCCTGAAGCCCCGCGACCTGCCGCGGGTTGCAGGCATGATCGCGGCCGTCAAGGATCTCGGCCTTGAAACCTGCGCCACGCTCGGCATGCTGGAAGATGGCCAGGCCGAAGTGCTGCGCGATGCCGGGCTGGATTATTACAACCACAATCTCGATACGAGCCGAGACTATTATCCGCAGGTCGTGTCGACCCGCAGCTATGACGACCGTCTCGATACGCTCGCCAAGGCGCGCGGCGCTGGCCTCAAGGTCTGCTGCGGCGGCATCGTCGGCATGGGCGAAACGGTCGATGACCGGCTTGGCCTGCTCGTCGAACTGGCGCAGATGACGCCGCACCCCGAATCGGTGCCGATCAACCAGCTCGTCCCCATCGACGGCACGCCGCTCAGCGGCTCGGCCCCGGTTGATGATCTTGATTTCATTCGCCTGATCGCGGTCGCCCGCATCATGATGCCCGGCAGCTATGTCCGGATTTCGGCGGGCCGCGAGAGCATGAGCCGCGAACTGCAGGCGCTGGCGCTGATCGCCGGTGCCAACAGCTTCTTCGTCGGTGCGAAGCTGCTGACCGCGCCGAACACCGAAAACGATGCCGATGCCGCGCTCCTCAAGGCGCTTGGCATGGCTGTTGAAGCCAGCCCGCAGGCTGCGCGCGATATCGCAGCCTGACATCTGCTTGCAATGACAGGGAAGCGCCCCCGGCCCGCACCATGCAGGCCGGGGGCGTTTTTTATCAGCGCAGGTTCTTTTCCAGGCTTTCATTCATGCGCTGCAGCTGTTCTTCGCTCGCTTTCGTCTGATAGCGCGCCTTGTAGTCGTCGTAAGACATGCCATAGACTAGGGTGCGCGCGGCATCGCGATCAAGCGCGGCACCGCGATCGCCAGCAGCTTCGGCCAGCCAGTCCGCCAGACAGTTGCGGCAGAAACCTGCATGGCCCATGAGGTCGATATTCTGCACGTCGGTGCGATGCCGCAGATGATCAAGCAGACGGCGAAAAGCGGCGGCTTCGATTTCAGTTTGCAATGTCGTGTCCATGGCTCATCCTTTATAGGTTTCTTGGGGCGCTTGTCCTTGTCCTGTCGTGCGGCAGGGTTAAGACAGTGCTGCCCATGTCCCGCGTGAAAGTCGAGCATCCATGAAGATCGAACCCCGTCGCCGCAAAGTCCGCATCCTTGCGACCCTTGGCCCTGCTTCACGGACGCCCGCGCAGATTCGCGCGCTTGTGCTGGCCGGAGCCGATGCCTTTCGCGTCAACATGAGCCACGGCACCCATGCCGATCACGCCGAACTGATCGCCAACATTCGCGCCGTGGAGCAGGAACTTGGCCGCCCGACGACGATTCTCGCCGATCTTCAGGGACCAAAACTGCGTGTCGGACTGTTTACCGGTGACAAGGTGGTGCTGGAAAAGGGCCAGCGCTTCACTTTCGACCGCGACGAAGCGCCGGGCGATGTCACCCGCGTCCGCCTGCCGCATCCCGAAATCTTCACGGCCCTGAAACAGGGGGCGCGGCTGCTGCTCGATGATGGAAAACTTGTCGTGCGCGCTACCGACGTCAGCGACACCCGCATCGACACCGTGGTCGAAGTCGGTGGAACGCTTTCGAACAAAAAGGGCGTGAATGTGCCTGATGTCGTGCTGCCGCTTGCAGCATTGACGGAAAAAGATCGCGCCGACCTTGTTTTTGCCCTGGAGCAGCATGTCGACTGGATCGCCCTCAGCTTCGTGCAGCGCCCGGCCGATCTGGTCGAAGCCCGGCAGTTGATCGACGGGCGCGCCGGGCTTCTCGCCAAGATCGAGAAACCGCAGGCAATCGAATGCCTTTCCGAGATCATCGAACTGGCCGACGCCGTGATGGTCGCGCGCGGCGATCTTGGTGTCGAATTGCCGCCCGAGACGGTTCCGCCGCTCCAGAAGCGCATTGTCGCGGCAGCCCGGCGCCATGGCCGTCCGGTTGTCGTTGCAACCCAGATGCTCGAATCGATGATCCAGTCGCCGACGCCCACCCGCGCCGAAGTGTCGGATGTCGCCAATGCCGTCTATGATGGTGCCGATGCCATCATGCTGTCGGCCGAATCGGCGGCGGGCGCATGGCCGGTCGAGGCGGTGTCGATGATGGATGCCATCGCCGCCAATGTCGAAGCTGACGCCGGTTATTTCGAACGGTTGCACTTCACCGAAACCAAGCCCGAATCGACTACTGCCGATGCCATGTCGGAAGCGGCAGGCGCGATTGTGCAGACGCTTTCGGCGCGGGCGGTATGCTGTTTTACGACATCGGGATCGACGGCACGCCGCGCGGCACGCGAACGCATTGCCGTGCCGCTTCTGGTACTGACGCCAAGCCAGCAGACCGCGCGCCGCCTTGGCCTGCTGTGGGGCGTCCACGCCGTTCACAGTCGCGACGTCAAGAATTTCGAAGAAATGATTGAAAAAGCGAAGCGCATGGCGCTGCGGACTGGCGTGGCGACCGGCGGCGACCGCATCGTCATGATGGCCGGCGTTCCCTTTGGCACGCCCGGTTCAACGAATGTTCTGCATGTGACGCGGCTGACGGGCAAGGAACTCGACAAGACCTGAGACCGGCATCTGCCTCAGCGCCCCGGGGGACGCTCAGGCAGGCAGGAGCGCGCGGGCGACGAGTTCGCCCCGCAACTGCGCGGCGTTTTCGAACAGGACCGCCTCAAAGCCGCAGGCACGGGCTGCTGCCACATTGTCGGCGCGGTCGTCGATGAACAGCCCCGCCCCTGCGGCCAGACCAAAACGGTTGCGTGCAAGGTGGTAGATCGCAGGATCGGGCTTGGTCAGCCGCTCTTCACCTGACACCACGATATCGCGGAAATGATCGAAGACCGGCGCGGTCGCGCGGAAACGCGGCCAGAATTCCGCGCTGAAATTGGTGATCGCATAGAGCGGCCATCCCGCGCGACGCAGAGCCTCGACCAGCTCGATCATCCCGGGAACCGGTCCGGAAATCGTTTCAAGCCAGCGCGGCGCATAGATTTCGATCAGCGGCTGCTCGTCAGGGAAGCGGGCAATCAGTTCCGCCGCTGTTTCGGCGGCTGGACGACCGGCGTCGTGCTGGAAATGCCATTCCGGCGTGACAACATTCGACAAAAACCACGAAAGCCGATCAGGGTCGCTGATCAGCTTTGCGTAGAGATAGGCAATGTTCCAGTCGTAAAGGACGTTGCCGACGTCAAAGACGACGGCGCGAACGTCGCTCACGGCTGCCGTGCTTAGCCCTGGCGGGCCTTGAAGCGACGGTTGGTCTTGTTGATCACGTAGGTACGACCGCGACGGCGGATGACGCGGTTGTCACGGTGACGCGACTTCAACGACTTGAGCGAGTTACGAATCTTCATGACGACCGTCTTTTCCACAAAAAAGCAGTTCACCGGTTTCCCGGAAAGCCGTGCCAGCTAATGGTGTCGGCTGATTAAGTCAAGCGCATGGGGTGGCACAAACGCCGATCAACGCCTAAAAAACACCCATGTTCGACTGGTTCAGACGCAAGCGCCAAACCACCCTGCCCCGCATCGCGCCGGGACAGCGGGTCTATGCGATCGGCGACATCCACGGCTGCCATGATCTTTTATGCGCCCTACTCGATCGTATCGAAGCCGACCGGACCGACTGCGACTGTGCCCGGATTGTTTTTCTGGGCGATTACATCGACCGCGGCCCGGCATCGGCGCAGGTGCTGGCTGAACTTATGGCCTATCGCCCGGCGCAGGCGACTGTCACCTATCTTCGCGGCAATCACGAAGATGCGCTGTTGCGCCTGCTCACAGATGAAGACCTGCATCCGCGCCACATACGGCTGTGGCTCGACAATGGCGGGCGCGAGGCGCTGACGAGCTGGGGCATCCCGACCGCCCTCGCCTATGGCGGCGACGAAGCCGCGATCCGCGATGCGCTGAAACTGGCGGTGCCGTCGGCACAGCGCGCCTTTCTCGAAGCCACGCATTTCAGCCACCGGATCGATGATTATCTTTTCGTGCATGCCGGCATCGCCCCCGGTGTGCCGCTGGATGCGCAAAAGCCAGCCGACATGATGTGGATTCGCGAGGATTTCCTGAATTCAAACGCACGTCATGGCGCGATGATCGTCCACGGCCACAGCATCAGCCCGACCGTCGTCGAGCGTGCGAACCGCATCGGCATTGACACCGGCGCCTATGCCACCGGCTGCCTGACGGCACTGGTGCTGGAAGCCGACCGCCGCCGCACTCTTTCCACCTGCGCCTAGCTGTTTAGTCCCGCCCTCTGGCGTCCGGAGCAGCCTAACGACCGGCGTCTGCCGCAGCCGAAGCGGCAACCCGCCGCGCATCCAGCTGTCGCTCCCACGCCAGCGCGTGCCTGACGATGGTATCAAGATCGCCATAACGCGGCTGCCAGCCAAAAGCCTCCTTGATCCGGCGATTGTCGGCAACCAGTGCGCCAGGGTCGCCCGCGCGGCGCGGCGCAAAGCTGCGCGCGACCCGCACGCCCGACACACGCTCGACAGCGTCCAGCACTTCGAGCACGGAGAAACCGCGATTATAGCCACAGTTGAGCGTGCGCGACCGCTCAGGTTGGGCGATCAGTTCTTCAAGCGCAATGACATGCGCCGCCACAAGATCGCTGACATGGATATAATCGCGCACGCCCGTGCCATCGGGCGTCGCATAATCGCTGCCGAATACCGAAATGCCTGGCCGCTTGCCAAGCGCCGCCTCGACCGTCACCTTGATCAGATGCGTCGCACCTGCCGTCGACTGGCCAGTGCGCCCTTGCGGATCGGCACCCGCAACGTTGAAATAGCGCAGCGCACAATAATTGATCGGATGAGCGGCGGCGACATCGCGCAGCATCATCTCGGTCATCAGTTTCGACGTGCCATAGGGATTGATCGGCACGGTCGGCATATCCTCGTCGACCTGGGGCTGATCAGGCATGCCGTAAACCGCTGCGGTCGATGAAAAGATGAAGTGGCGCACGCCTGAACGCACGGCCGATTCAAGCAGGCTGCGGGTGCGCGCTGTGTTATTCAGATAATATTTCAGCGGATCGGACACCGACTCCGGCACCACGACCGAACCGGCAAAATGCATGATCGCATCGATGCCCTGTTCGGCGGCGATCCGGTCGATCAACGCATCGTCGGCAATATTGCCTTCGTAAAAAGCCACATCATCGGGCACGGCCCAGCGGAAACCCGTCACCAGATTGTCGATGACAACAGGGCGATGACCTGCATCTTTCAACGCCAGGACGGCATGGCTGCCGATATACCCGGCGCCGCCCGTGACCAATACGCATCTTCCGGTCATCGCATTCCCTCAATTCGCAGCACAGACGCGACTTTCTCTTGCCATAGCGATGGTTTCGCGTGACAATCCCATTATGACAAGAAAAGTTTTCCATCCGGTTGCCATGGCGGCACTCTTGCTTGTC
>CAZWMK010000123.1:0-231 GCA_964635065.1 uncultured Sphingomonadaceae bacterium
TCATAAAAGGCCAGCAACCGATCCTGATAGGCGGAAAGCCGGAAGAAATAGCTTTCCTCGACCGTCCATTCGACCGGGGTGCCCTGTGGTGACAGCTTGCTGCCGTCCGGCCCTGCGACCAGTTCCTTCTCATCATAATAGGCTTCATCGCGGACGGAATACCAGCCTTCATAGCGGTCGAGATAAATGTCGCCCTTATCTGCCATGCGCCGCCACAGCGCCTGCACCGCA
>CAZWMK010000123.1:241-5790 GCA_964635065.1 uncultured Sphingomonadaceae bacterium
ATAGTGCGCGGTTTCAGTGGTACGGATGAAGCGATCGTTACTGATGTTCAGCTTTTCGACCATCTCCTTGAAATGACCAATCATGCCATCGACATAGGCGCGCGGTTCAATGCCTTGCGCGCGGGCTGTCTGAGCTATTTTCAGGCCATGTTCGTCAGTCCCTGTCATGAAAAACACATCGTCACCAGCTAGGCGACGATAGCGCGCGATGGCGTCGGTCGCGATCGCCTCATAGGCATGGCCCATGTGCGGGCGGCCATTGGGATAGGAAATGGCAGTTGTGATATAGTATTTCCGAGGGTCCGACATGCTCTTAGCCAGTCTTCTTCATCCTTCGTCCCAGCGCACCGAGTAGGCTTGCCAGTTCAAAGACAATCGTTTGGGGATCAAGCGAAAGCGTCAGTGCGCCCCTGCTCAATTCGTGCGCCTTCTCCCACAGCGCCAGCCCCTCGGCAAGCGTCTCGCCCCGCAAATTGCGGATGGCCTGCGCCATGTGATCGGGCAACAGTTCAAGAAAGGCCTCGTAGCGCCCCTGCCCGCCCTTGCCGGCAAGATTGCGACCGAGCGCAAGCGCCAGCCTGTCGCATTCCGCGGGCGTGGCTGCCATCAACTGATCGAAACTCGTCAAAAGATCGCGCACCTGAAGACCGGCAAGCCTGAGGGCGCGCCCAGGGCTACCGGCGGCCAATGTACTCAACGCGTCGACTTCCGCCGGGTCGACTTCATCGCCCTCGATCGCGACCACGCGCGCCACTTCGCTCTCGCTGAGCGGCTGAAACCGCAAAAGGCGGCAGCGTGATCTGATTGTCGGCAACAGTCGGTCAGGTGCGTGGCTGACCAGCATGAACAGGGTATTGGCTGGCGGCTCTTCAAGATTTTTCAGCAAGGCATTGGCCGCATTGCGATTCATGTCATCGATGCTGTCGACGATGACCGCCCGCCATGCTCCAAGCGCGGGTGTGCCCTGGAACAGTGCCTGAAGCGCCCGCACCTGTTCGACGCTGATGATGCCGGCACGTTTTCCGTCCTTGTTTTCAAGCCGCTCAAGAATGCGAAAATCACTGTGACTGCCCGCATCCATCAGCTTGCGCGTCGGATGGTCCGCACCAATGTCGAGCACGGGACCGCCACCGGCCAGAACATAAGCCGCGGATTCCCGCGCGAAACGGGCTTTTCCGATCCCCATCGGCCCGGCCAGCAACCAGGCGTGATGGATGCGCCCGCTGTGCCATGCATCCATGAACTGGCGCTGCTGCGCCTGATGCCCGATGACTGTCATCAGCCGTCGATCAGGGGCGCAACCGTCGCCCAGATCTGACTGGAAACTGTCTCGACATCCGCGCGTGTATCGATGAGGTGGATATGCTGCGGATCTTCTGCGGCCAAGGCATGGAAAGCCGCGCGCACTTTTTCATGGAACGCGACGCCATGTGACTCGAACCGGGCGCCGCCACTGTGCCGCGCAGCCGCCCGTGCAAGACCTGTCTCGACATCGATATCGAGGATAAGCGTGCAGTCGGGCCAGAGATCGCCCGTCGCAAAACGATGCAGCGCCTTCAACGCGCGCGCATCAATGCCCTTGCCGCCCCCCTGATAGGCCAGCGTGCTGCCGACATAGCGGTCGCACAGCACCCATTGCCCCCGCGCCAGAGCGGGACGAATGGCGCGGGCGACATGATCAGCCCGCGCCGCGTTCATCAGCAGCGTTTCAGCCTCTTGACCCCAGCGATCAGCTGCGCCGTTGACCAGAAGCCCTCGGATTTCTTCGGCGCCGGGTGTGCCACCCGGTTCGCGCGTGACGAGCACATCGATGCCCGCCGCGCGCAAACGGTCGGCAAGGCGGGCGATCTGCGTGCTTTTGCCTGCCCCCTCCCCGCCTTCAAAGGCTATGAAGCGCGCGCGTGTCACGGCGCGGGCGCAACCGCCGGTTCAGCGCCGAACAGACTTTGGAACCCCTTCGACACGCGCCGGAAGAAACCCGCCTTTTCGACGGATGCGGCGGCCACCAGCGGCACATTGCGCGGTAACATGCCCGGTCCCGAAATCGTCAGGGTCGCAATTTTCTGACCCTTGGCGATGGGCGCCTTGATCGGCCCGAGATAACGCACCTGCACCTTGAGATCGGCGCGCGCCGAACGCGGCACCGTCACCTTGATATCGCCCATCCCGGTCAGGCCAACGGCATCGACCGCGCCATTGGCGACGGCAGCCTGCTGAATGACCTTGCCTTTGGGCAGGACGGTGACGGCGTCAAACGCACGAAAACCCCAGTCCATGAACGCCACCGACTGTTCGATACGCTCGTTCATCGAGGTCAGACCGGCAAGCACCATGACAAGGCGACGACCATTTTGTTCGGCCGAGCCAGTAAAGCCATAGCCCGCCGCCTCGGTATGGCCGGTTTTCAAGCCATCGGCGCCTGAAACACGACCGAGGATCGGGTTGCGGTTTCCCTGCGTGATCGGCTGGCCCGACCCCATGGTTTTGCCCCATGTAAAGCTGGGCTGACCGTAAAACTCTTTGTAAAGGGCTGGAAAATCGAGAATCGTGCGCTCGGCAATAATCGCAAGATCGCGCGGGCTGACATATTCTGCCGGGTCGGGCCAGCCGGTGCTATTGGTGAAAAAGCTGTTTTTCAGTCCGATTTTCTTTGCCACGCGGTTCATCGTGGCGGCGAACTCGGCCTCGGTGCCGGCCACGCCTTCGGCCAGCACAACACAGGCGTCGTTACCCGACAGCGTGACAATGCCATGCAGAAGGTTGGCAACGCTGACCTGCTCGTCGGGCGACAGGAACATCGTCGATCCCGCCGCAGGACCGTGCCACTTCTGCCAGGTTTCCGGGCGGACCCGGATCAACTGTTCCTTTTTGATCTGGCCACGCTTGATCATGTCGAACACGACATAGACCGTCATCATTTTGGCCATGGAGGCAGGTGGAATCTGTTCGTCGGCGCCTTTCGAATAAAGGACGGTGTCAGTCGACAAATCCTTCATGTAGGCGAATGGCGCGACCGTCTGGAACGTCTGTGCCGACGCAGTAGAGGCCAAAAGGCCAAGGATGCCGGCAAATGCCGCAGTCCTGAACATCAAGCTACTCCCGGTTGAATTAGGATCAGGAGGCGGGTGAATCCGCCACCATGCGCGCATCTCCATAGCCTGCTGCCTGCACGCGCGCCAGCGTTCCCCGCGCGGCATCGGCCGAAACGAACGGGCCGATCTGAACGCGATAAAGCCCCGTCGCCGATGGCGAGATGCGGGCGCTGCCAAAATCCTTGAGATAACCGGCCAGCCAGGTTGCGCGCCCTGAATCCGACAATGCCGCCACCTGGATGAAAATGCCGGCACCGCGTGCATCCGCCCTGACAGATGTACTGACAGGTACTGTGCTGAGCCGCGCATTCGAAGGTGGCAGCGCAACGGTCCGCACCACGTCAGCGTTCGCCACACGCGGCGCGGCGTTCATGGGTTGTGCTTGCGCGCCAAGGAGTTTGGTCTGGGCAGGCATTGATGACGCCAGCATCACGGGAGGCGCGCCTGTATCATCCGGGAAAACACGCCGCACCCGCACCTTTGCCGTTCCCTTACGCTCGACATCGAGCAACTGCGCTGTCCTGCGCGACAGGTCGATGATGCGATCGCCGACGAAGGGGCCTCGATCATTGACGCGAACGACCAGAGAGCGGCCATTTTCCAGATTGGTGACTTCGACCCAACTGGGCATCGGCAAGGTGGTGTGCGCGGCTGTCACCGCATTTTCATCGAAAACCTCGCCATTGGCGGTGGCTTTGCCGTGAAAGGTCGGACCATACCAGGACGCGACCCCCGTCTTGTCATAGCGCCGGTCATCGGCGGGATAGAACCACCTGCCGCCCACCTGATAGGGATTGCCGACCTTGACCTTAGCGGCCTGCCCCGACGGCGCTTGCGGCATTGTCGGCGGCAGCTTCGCCATGCGGGGCGACGGCGCGCAGGCCGCCATCGACGCCAGAGCCAGAAGCGCCAGCGATTGCATCGGCAAGAAGTGCGACCGAAAGCGCATAGAAATTGGAGCAATTATATTCGAGCAGTGCGCGATAATTGCCATAGGTCAGATAAGCCCCCTTGCCCGGTCCATCGGGTTCCACCAGCGTCGCAAGCGTTTGTCCGTCTGTCGGCCATGCGGCCCCGCCCTGCGGCCTGACACCCAGCTTGCGCCATTCATCCATTGTAATCCACCGGCTGTGACGAGCAAGCACGCGCGGGCATTTTTCCGGTTGCACCAGATCGCGTACCCGCCAGCGCTCCATCTGCCATGGCACGGTGACAGGCAAGCCCCAGCCCTGCCCCCGGTTCCAGCCATGCCGGCTGAGATAATGCCCGATCGACGCCAGCGTATCGGCCCGGCTGGACCAGATATCGGCGCGCCCGTCGCCATCATGATCAACGGCATAAGCAAGGTAGCTGGACGGCAGAAACTGGGGTTGCCCCGTCGCGCCGGCCCAGGACCCGACCAGTTGGGCACGTGTCGCCCGGCCTTCGGCCAGAATCCTGACCGCGGCCCTGAGTTCGCGCGTAAACAGTGCCCGTCGTCGTCCGTCATAGGCAAGGCTGGCCAGCGACCGCAGAATATCGATCCGTCCGGCATGATTGCCATAGCTGCTTTCCATGCCCCAGATCCCCATCAGGATCGGTCCAGGTACCCCGTAACGCGCCTCGATGCCGGACAGCGTTGCGGAAAGGTCGGCATACAGCCGTCGACCTTGCGCTATGCGCGCATCATTCAGGCGTGTCGGCAGATAGGTGGCAAACTGCGGGGCTATGCCCTGTGTCCGGCTATCATCGGGTTGCTGGCGATCTAGCGCCACCACGCGCGGGCTGTAATGAACGTCCGTCAGCAGGCTTTCAACCACATTGGGCGCCATGCCTTCCGCGACAAGCGTGGCCTTGAACTGGTTGAGCCAGGCGTCGAAATCGGCGGGCGTCCTGTCGCTATCCATGATGTCTGGCAATGGCGCAGCCGGAATCGCCTGCTGCGCGGATCCGGGCGTTGGCGTCATGACGCCAATTAAAGCAAGCATTGCACAGATACGTGCGCCCCGGATCAGGTGAAAGCAGGTCATGCCAAGCTTGTGCCACATGACCGCGTTGAGCCTCAACCCCGCAAAGCCCCTTGTCATCGCGTGCGATTTGATGGAATGGGACAAACGTCGGGCAGGTGGCCGAGCGGTTTAAGGCACCGGTCTTGAAAACCGGCGACGGTTCACGCCGTCCGTGGGTTCGAATCCCACCCTGCCCGCCAACATCTCATTGCGAATCAATGAGATGAGCCTCTTGGGGGCAGAGACTCCCCAGCTTCCGCGCGGTTTTGCAGATAGCGACCGAACCTCAGAGACTGCCAAAAATGTCAAAATCGGTCTCTGATTGACTTTTGTCTCTTTTCACCCGAACCTCGCTGAAAAAGGTTCGCTCTCCAAAAGTGCCGGATTTCTCAGGTTTCTCGATATGGCGGCTGAATAGCCCCTAGATTTCTGGACGCCTTCGATCCTAATTTTGAGGACAGGAGGCGAC
>CAZWMK010000124.1:0-5545 GCA_964635065.1 uncultured Sphingomonadaceae bacterium
TTATAAAAAATATCAGAAAAAATTAATTGATTTCCTTCTAAATATTGTCCATCAGTTGGATTTTCAGATACAATTTCAATTTTTCTAATTTGGAATGTTTGGAATGGAATGAATTTATTATCCCATTTTAAAGTTCCTTCAGGTGTATAAGAAAGATACAAATTTTTATTTTCAGTTTCTCAATTTCCGGATCTCTCACATGAAGATTAACGGCAACGCGATCCGTCCCGGCAACGTGATCGAGCATCAGGGTGGCCTTTGGGTCGCTGTTCGCATCCAGCACACCCAGCCCGGCAAGGGCGGCGCGTATCTCCAGGTCGAACTGAAGAACCTGCGCGACAACCGCAAGCTCAATGAGCGCTTCCGTTCGTCGGAAACGGTCGAGAAAGTTCGTCTTGATACCAAGGACTTCCAGTTCCTGTTCGCTGAAGATGATCAGCTGACCTTCATGGACAAGGATACCTATGATCAGGTGTCTTTGCCGCGCGATCTTCTGGGCGATGCTGCTGCTTTCTTGCAGGATGGCATGGACGTGATCATGGAACTCTATGAAGAGCGTCCGATTTCGGTGCAGTTGCCCGACCAGGTCGAAGCGCTGATCGTCGAGGCCGATGCCGTCGTGAAGGGCCAGACGGCGTCCTCGTCATACAAGCCCGCAATCCTCGACAATGGCGTGCGCATCATGGTTCCGCCGCATATCGCGGCTGGCACGCGCGTCATCGTCGATGTCTACAGCCAGGAATATGTCCGCCGCGCGGACTGATCCGTCAGGATTGGCTCTCTGCCGCGCGGTGTGCTGAACAGGCGCCCGCGCGGTTTCGTTTTCAGGCTTCCGTCGCAGGATATCGCTCATGCCTTCGCACAGCGCACTCATCACCATCATGGACAAGGCCGCGCGCAAGGCGGCGGGTCGCCTCCGCCGCGATTTTGGCGAGATCGAACAGTTGCAGGTGTCGCGCAAGGGGCCGGCGGACTTCGTGTCGAACGCCGACCGCATGGCCGAACGCACGATCCGCGAAGTGCTGCAACAGGCGCGCCCCGATTTCGGCATGTTGCTGGAGGAAGAAGGCGAGATCGCGGGCGATCCGTCGCGACCGCGCTGGATCGTTGATCCGATCGACGGCACGTCGAACTTCCTGCATGGTATCCCCCATTTTGCCATTTCGATTGCGGTCGAAGAAAATGGCGAAATCGTTTCCGGGCTGATTCACCAGCCGATCACCGATGAGAGTTTCTGGGCAGAAAAGGGGCGTGGTGCGTGGCTGCACGACCGTCGTCTGCGCGTGTCGGCCCGGCGCGACCTGCGCGACTGCCTGATCGCGACCGGCATTCCCTATCATGGCCATGGCGATCAGACGCGTTTTTCGGCGATCGTCAATGAAGTCATGGGCGAAGTCGCTGGGATTCGCCGCTTTGGCGCCGCTTCGCTCGATCTTGCATGGGTTGCGGCTGGCCGCTTCGACGGGTTCTGGGAAGAGGGGCTTGAGCCGTGGGATGTTGCCGCAGGCCAGTTGCTGGTGCGTGAAGCTGGCGGCTTTGTGACTGATTTCCGGGGTGGTGAGCGGATGCTGGAACGGCGCGAAATCCTGGCGGGCAATGATCAGATTCACACGCGTCTGCACAAGCTTGTGGCCGGCGCGATCCGCAAGCTGTCGAAGGATTGATGCAAACAGTTTGCAATAGGGCCTTTTTTCAGTCTTGCCGCCTTGCGCCGCACGCCGTGCGGGCCTAAAAGCGCGGCGAAATCAATCTCCGGTGTGCGGGATGTTGACAATGCCAGACGTGGCTGCCGAATATCTGCCAATCCTGATTTTCCTCGGCATTGCCGTCGTTTTATCGGGTGTTTTCGTAGGTTTGCCTGCGCTTGTCTCGAACCTGACGGGGGCTCAGAATCCCTACGCTGACAAGCTGACCGAATATGAATGCGGCTTCGATGCTTTTGAAGACGCGCGTCGCCAGTTCGACGTGCGTTTTTACCTCGTGTCGATCTTGTTCATTATCTTCGACCTTGAAGTCGCGTTCCTGTTTCCCTGGGCAGTGTCACTGGGAGAAATCGGCACGTTCGGCTGGTTCTCGATGATGGAGTTCCTGATCGAACTGACCATCGGCTTTATCTATGTCTGGAAGAAGGGCGCGCTCGAATGGGAGTGATCCAGCCAGTGGCGCAGGGTGGCGATGTCACGCCACCTGATCAGGGCTTTTTCGACGGTCTCAGCCATGAGGTGTCGAACAAGGGCTTCATCGTCACATCGACCGAGGAACTGTTCCAGTGGGCGCGTACAGGCTCGCTGTGGTGGATGACCTTCGGCCTCGCCTGCTGTGCGGTCGAGATGATGCACACCTCGATGCCGCGCTATGACGTGGAACGCTTCGGCTTTGCGCCCCGCGCCAGCCCGCGCCAGTCGGACGTGATGATCGTTGCCGGCACGCTGTGCAACAAGATGGCCCCCGCACTTCGTCGCGTCTACGACCAGATGCCCGAACCGCGCTATGTCATCTCGATGGGTAGCTGCGCCAATGGTGGCGGCTATTATCACTACAGCTACTCGGTTGTGCGCGGTTGCGATCGCATCGTGCCGGTCGACATCTATGTGCCCGGTTGTCCGCCGACCGCCGAGGCGCTGCTTTATGGCGTCATGGCGCTTCAGCGCAAAATCCGTCGCGTGGGGACGTTCGAACGATGAGCAATGCACCGCGCATGGCCTCTGACGAAGGGGTGATCGAACGCATCGAAGCCGTGTTGGGTGATCGCCTGACCGGCCACAAGCACGCGGTCGGTGAACTGACCATCCATGTCCGGCGCGATGCGCTTGTCGACGTGATGCGCCTGTTGCGCGATACGCCAAGGCTGGAATATCAGCAGTTGGTGGAAGTCGCGGGCGTCGACTGGCCGGAACGGTCCGAGCGTTTCGACGTTGCCTACCATCTGTTGTCTCTGACGCAAAACCGCCGCCTGCGCGTCACGGTTCAGACCGACGAACGCAGTCCGGTGCCGTCGCTGACCGGTCTGTGGCCGGTTGCCGGCTGGTATGAGCGCGAAGTGTGGGACATGTATGGCGTGCTGTTCGACGGCAATGCCGACCTGCGCCGTATCCTCACCGATTATGGCTTTCAGGGGCATCCGCTGCGCAAGGACTTTCCGCTCACCGGCTATGTTGAGCTGCGCTACTCCGAAGAGCACAAGCGCGTGGTCTATGAGCCGGTGAAGCTGGCGCAGGATTTCCGCAGCTTCGATTTCATGAGTCCCTGGGAAGGCGCGTCCTATGTGCTGCCCGGCGACGAAAAGGCGCAAAGCCCGGCGCCAGCTGAGAAGAAGGCATGACGGCCATGACCGATACCTTCGCACCGCTTGAAGCTACGCTCGCAAATTCGCCCAATGCCATCCCGAGCAACGAGGATGTGGGCGAGGGCGTCGACATCCAGAATTACACGATCAACTTCGGCCCGCAGCATCCGGCAGCGCATGGCGTGCTCCGTCTTGTCATGGAGATGGACGGCGAAACCGTCGAACGCTGCGACCCGCATGTAGGGCTGTTGCATCGCGGCACCGAAAAGCTGATCGAATACAAGACCTATCTTCAAGGGCTGCCCTATATGGACCGCCTTGATTATGTGTCGCCGATGAGCATGGAGCACTCATACGTGCTCGCGGTCGAAAAGCTGCTGGGTGTCGAAGTGCCGCTCAGGGCGCAGTATATCCGCACGTTGTTCGCTGAACTGACGCGCATCGCCAACCATCTTCTGAACCTTGGCGCCCATGCCATGGACGTCGGTGCGATGACCCCGATCCTCTGGCTGTTCGAAGAGCGCGAAGAGCTTGTCGGCTTCTATGAACGGGCATCGGGCGCGCGTTTCCACGCTGCCTATTTCCGTCCGGGTGGCGTGCATCAGGATCTGCCGGTTGGTCTGCTCGATGATATCATGAGCTGGACCGAGCGTTTCCCGCGCATCATTGACGAGTTTCAGGGGCTGGTTGCCGAGAACCGTATCTTCAAGCAGCGCAACGCGGATATCGGCGTGATCACCGCCGAAGAAGCGATTGCATGGGGCTTTACCGGCCCGTGCATCCGTGGTTCTGGTATTGCGTGGGATCTTCGCAAGGCGCAGCCCTATGACGCCTATGACCGCGTCGACTTCGACGTCCCGGTTGGCAAGAATGGCGACTGCTACGATCGTTTCATGGTCCGCATGGAAGAAATGCGTCAGTCGCTGCGTATTATCCGCCAGTGCGTGCAGGACATGCCCGAAGGGCCGATCGGCAGCCTCGACCGCAAGGTGTTCCCGCCGAAGCGCGGCGAGATGAAGCGGTCGATGGAAGCGCTGATCCATCACTTCAAGCTTTACACCGAGGGCTTCCATGTTCCGGCGGGTGAAGTCTATGTCGCGACCGAAAGCCCCAAGGGCGAGTTCGGCATCTACATGGTCGCCGATGGCACCAATAAACCCTATCGCTGCAAGATCCGTCCGACAGGCATGAGCCATCTGCAGGCGATGGACTTCCTGACCCGTGGTCACATGCTGGCCGACGCGACCGCCATCATCGGTTCGCTTGACGTTGTGTTCGGAGAAATTGACCGGTGAGCGATTTCAAGGACTTCTGCTGGACGCCAGACAATGCCGTTCAGGTTGAGCGCATCATTGGCCGCTATCCGCGCGGGCGGCAGCAGTCGGCAATCATGCCGCTGCTTGATCTCGCCCAGCGGCAGGTTGGTGCGATGACCAACACCCAGGGCTGGCTGCCGAAGCCGGTAATCGAATATGTGGCCAAACAGCTCGACATGCCGGTGATCCGTGCGCTCGAGGTGGCGACCTTTTACACCATGTACAATCTGAAGCCGGTTGGCCGCTATCATGTGCAGGTGTGCGGGACGACACCCTGCATGTTGCGCGGCTCGGACGATGTCATGCAGGCCTGCAAGGACAAGGGCATGAAGAAGGGCGAGACGACCGCTGATGGTCTGTTCACCCTGACCGAGGTCGAATGCATGGGCACCTGCGCCAATGCGCCGATGGTCCAGATCAACGACGATAATTTCGAAGACCTGTCCTACGACAGAACGATCGCCATTCTCGAAGCGCTGGCGCGCGGCGAACAGCCGAAAACCGGCTCGCAGACCGGTCGTCAGGCCAGTTGTCCCGAAGGCGGTCCGACGACCCTCAAGCACATGGTGGCCGACAATGCTTGATGACAAGGATCGCATCTTCACCAATGTCTATGGTTTCCAGCGCTGGAACGTGGACGCAGCCGTGAAGCGTGGTGACTGGGCGGATACCAAGGCGCTGCTCGCCAATGGTCCCGACTGGATCATCGAACAGGTCAAGGCATCGGGTCTGCGCGGTCGCGGGGGCGCGGGCTTCCCGACCGGCATGAAGTGGAGCTTCATGCCGAAGAACCCGACGGAAAGCCGCCCGAATTTCCTTGTGATCAATGCCGACGAATCTGAACCGGGTTCGTGCAAGGACCGCGAAATCATCCGCCATGATCCGCACAAGCTGATCGAAGGTGCGCTGGTCGCGGGCTTCGCGATGCGCGCGCGGGCGGCCT
>CAZWMK010000125.1:0-5506 GCA_964635065.1 uncultured Sphingomonadaceae bacterium
TCATCAGGCCGATATTGCCTTCCTGAATAAGATCAAGGAATTGCAGGCCACGGTTGGTATATTTTTTCGCAATGGAGATGACGAGGCGCAGATTGGCTTCAACCATTTCCTTTTTGGCGATGCGGGCTTCGCGTTCCGCTTTTTGCACCATGTTGACGATGCGACGGAATTCCCCCAGCTCGACGCCGGTCTGTTTGGCAATGTCGCCGATTTCCTGACGGATTTTTTCGACATTGGCCGTTTCGGCAGCCGCAAAGGCGGCCCATTTCTTGTCGATCCCTGCAACGCGGACGAGCCAGTTTTCGTCCAGCTCATGCCCCATATATTCATCGAGGAAGGATTTGCGATTGATGCGATGCCTTTCCGCAAGGCGAAGAATCTGCCCGCCCAGCGACATCAGACGACGATTGTAGCTGTAGAGCTGATCGACAAGAAATTCGATCTTTGCGTTGTGGAACTGCACACTTTCAATCAGTGCGGTCAGTTCGGCACGCAGCTTCTGGTAGCGATCTTCATCCGTTGCGGAAAAGTTGCCAGAACCATGCATGGCGGCAAGGCGCGCATGTTGCAGCGCCTGGAATTGCAGGTGCACGGTCTCGATTTCCGCGAAACGTTCGAGCGCCTGCGGTTTCAGCAATTCTTCCATCGCGGCGAGCGACAGCGTGTTGTCGTCCTCGTCCTCTTCAAAGCCCTGCGGTTTGGCACGTCGTTCGGTCAGCCCGTCCTCGTCGTCCTCATTTGCTGGCGCCGGGGCTTCTTCCTCGTCCTCGTCTTCCTTGTAGGCGACGGCCGGCAGATCGGATTCATCGCCTTCGACCTGTTCATCGGACGGGCCCTTGTTGAGCATCGCGTCGAGATCGAGGATTTCCCGAAGCTGCATCCGTCCTTCGTTCAGGGCGTTCGACCATTCGATCATCGCGGTAAAGGTGAGGGGGCTTTCGCACAGACCGGCGATCATCGTGTCGCGCCCGGCCTCGATGCGCTTGGCGATGGCGATTTCGCCTTCGCGGCTGAGCAGTTCGACCGCCCCCATTTCACGCAGATACATGCGGACGGGATCGTCGGTGCGATCAAGCGTTTCCTTTTTCTGGGCCGTCGGCGCCGCAGCCGCGCCTTCGCCATCGTCAAGTCCGATGGCGTCCGGCTCTTCGTCTTCCGCAGCAGCTTCGGCGTCTTCGCCCTGATCTTCGTTTTCGACGATGTTGATGCCCATCTCCGAGAGCGCGGACATGATGTCCTCGATCTGCTCGGACGACATCTGATCTTGCGGCAGGGCTTCGTTCAGTTCGTCATAGGTGATGTAACCGCGTTTTTTGGCGCGCGCGATCAGTTTCTTGACCGAGGCCTCATTGAGGTCGAGGAGCGGGGCGTCGCTTTCGCCCTTGCTTTCATTGGCATCGGCCACGTTCGCGTTGCTCTTCACCATGTTTTTTTCTTGTCCTGGCCTAAACTGCTACGGGCGCGTCGGACAGTTCAGTCCTCGCGCCCCTGTTGCACCATACGCATCAGATCGAGATCGATGCGGTTCTTTTCGTCCCGCAGCCTTTGCTGCATCTCGAAACCTTCCTGTTCGAGTACAGCATAACTGCTTCTGATCCGATCCAGTTCCATGTCAATGCGGTGACGAGCCATAAGGTGCTCGACAACGCAAGCCAAGTCCCGATTCGCTACATCGGTGGGGGATTGCGGCCGAACAAACGAAAAGTCGAGCCGGTTGGTCCGGCGAACCTCGTCAGCAATCTCCACCAGACCAGCATCACCGAGATGTTCATTGAGTTGCGACTTGTCAAGGTCGGGGGCATGGGCAACGGCATCAAGGAGAGCTGCCATCAGTCTGGCATGGCGGGCATCGGCCTGTGGCAGTTGCGCAAGCGTTTCTGCGTGGATGCCGGCAAGATTTGGTCGTTCAATGAGGCCAGCCATAAGCGCCAGCATGGTGCGATCGACCGACCCTTGCGCAGAAAGGGCGAGGGTGCGCGGGATCGCCTGCATCGGCATGAAGGGCTGACCACGTCCGCCGCGCCCGGATGAACGGTTTTTTTGCGCGAATGGCGCGCGAGGTGGTGATGCGAACAGGGCATCGAAGCGTGCGCGAAAAGCCTGCTGATAGAGTTCCGAGACGTCGCGGTGTTGAATGCTGCGTCCCAGTTCGCGCAGCCGTTCGCGCAATGCGGCGCGCCGTTCGGGAGTTTGCAGTTCCACCCCTTCGGTTTCGCTGCGCCAGAGCCGGTCAATCAGAGGCTCCGCCTGCGCGGCCAGTGCGTCAAGGGCAGCCGCACCGCCAGTGCGCACCAGATCATCGGGATCCTGTCCGGCTGGCAGCGTGATAAAGCGTAGCGACCGACCCGGTTCCAGCAGGGGGAGGGCGCGCAGGGCCGCACGCAGGGCCGCACGCTGTCCGGCGGCATCGCCGTCGAAGCATAAAAATGGCTCAGGCGCGACGCGCCACAAAAGATGCAGCTGCTGTTCGGTCAGCGCGGTACCGAGCGGCGCGACAGCTTCGGCGATGCCCGCCTGCGTCAGCGCGATAACATCCATATAGCCTTCGACGACAATGAGGCGCCCCGACTTGCGCGCGACCGGCGCGGCGCGGTCGAGATTATAGAGCATCCGCCCTTTGTCGAAGAGCGGGGTGTCGGGGGAATTGAGATATTTCGGCTGGCCATCACCCAAGGTTCGGCCACCAAAGGCGACGACACGGCCACGCGTGTCGCGGATGGGAAACATCAGGCGCCCGCGGAAGCGGTCGTAAGCCTCGCGCCCGCCGTCGTCGGGATGGATAAGCAGGCCGCATTCGACCAGCTTGTCTTCACCAAAATCAGCAAGCGCGATTTTCAGGCGGTTGCGCGCATCGGGCGCAAGGCCAAGGCCGAAATCCGCCACAGTCTGCGCCATCAGTCCGCGTCTTGCGACATAATCGCGTGCGGCAGTGCCCGACAGTCCGTGCAATTGCTCGGTAAACCAGCTGGCCGCCGCTGACATCACGTCAAAAAGCCCGGCCTGTGCCTTGGCCCGCGCTGCGTCTTCGGCATTCTCGCGCGGCAGTTCAAGGCCAGCTTCGGCGGCAAGACGCTCGACCGCCTCGCGAAAGGGCAGGCCTTCCTGATCGGTCAGGAAGCGGATGACATCGCCATGCGCACCGCAGCCGAAGCAATGATAGAAGCCCTTGTCTTCATTGACGTAGAAGCTGGGCGTTTTTTCATTGTGGAAAGGACAGCAGCCCTTCATTTCCCGCCCTGCGCGCACGAGCTTGACCTTGCGTGCCACGATGGGCGTCAAGGCAACCCGGCTGCGCAGTTCGTCGAGAAATGCGGGCGTGAAAGCCACTTATCCGGCCAGCGCCTGCTTCACCATGCCGCTGGCCTGGCTCATGTCGATCTGGTTGGCCAGGCGTTCCTTGATCGCGGCCATGACGCGGCCCATGTCCTTGGGGCCGGCAGCACCCAGTTCGCTGACGATGGCAGCAATCGCGGCCTGTGCGTCTTCGGCACTCATGCGCTGGGGCAGGAAGCTTTCGATGACGGCCAGTTCGGCTTTTTCGGCCTCGGCCAGTTCGGTGCGGCCGCCCTGTTCAAACATGGTGATCGATTCGCGACGCTGTTTCGCCATTTTGGTCAGCACCTCGCCGACCAGCACGTCATCGTCTGCGGGAGCACCGCCAGTGCGGGCTTCGATGTCGCGATTCTTGATCGCGGCCTGGATCATGCGCAGCGCGCTGACACGACCGGTTTCACGCGCCTTCATGGCGTCAACGAGCGCGTTCTTGATGGACTCGCGGATCATGTTTTTCCTGTCGATTCGAGAAGCGTGCACCGTAGCCGTTAACTTCGGCATTTCATAGATTGACCGGGGCCTGAGCGGGGACTACTTACGCCAAAATTTACCTGTAACCGCCGCGTGCCAACAAGGAGCCTGCCATGGCCGAAGCCGATGCCCTGCGCCCACCATCCGGAGCGACGGGGGTATTGGTTTTCGCTGACGGATCGGTCGTCTGGGGCCACGGCCTCGGCGCCGAGGGAAATGCTGTCGGCGAACTCTGCTTCAATACCGCCATCACCGGTTACCAGGAAATCATGACTGATCCGAGCTATGCCGGTCAGATCATCACTTTCACATTTCCGCACATCGGCAATGTCGGTGCGAACACCGAGGATGTCGAGGCGACGAACCCCCACGCACTGGGTTGCGTGATCCGCGAGGATATCAGCAATCCGTCAAACTTCCGTGCAGCGCAGCATTTCAATGCCTGGTTGAAGGCCAACGGGCGCATTGCACTCGCCGGCGTCGACACCCGCGCTCTCACGCGCCGGATCCGTCTGGCTGGCGCGCCCAATGTTGTGATCGCCCATCATGCCAACGGCCAGTTCGACATGCCAGCCCTTCTGGCGCAGGCGAAGGCATGGCCGGGCCTTGAAGGCATGGATCTCGCAAAAGACGTCACGACGCGCCAGACCTATGGCTGGGCCGACGGCAACTGGGCGCTTGGCGCTGGCTACGCCCGGGATGTCGTCAATTCCAGTGCGCCGCATGTCGTGGCGATCGACTATGGCATCAAGCGCGCCATCTTGCGCAATCTCGTCAACGCGGGTGCCCGGGTCACCGTGGTGCCTGCCACCGCCAGTTTCGACGAAATCATGGCGCACAAGCCCGACGGTTTTTTCCTGTCAAACGGCCCCGGTGATCCGGCGGCAACCGGTGTCTATGCCCTGCCGGTGATCCGGCAGCTGCTCGATACCGGAAAGCCGCTGTTTGGCATCTGCCTTGGTCACCAGCTCCTGGGCCTGGCGGTCGGCGCAAAGACGTCGAAGATGCATCAGGGCCATCGTGGCGCCAACCATCCGGTGAAGCGCCTGAATGATGGCTGCGTCGAGATCACCAGCATGAACCATGGTTTTGCCGTGGAAGCGGATACGCTGCCAGCCAATGCCCGTGCGACACATGTGTCATTGTTCGACGGTTCGCTTTGCGGCCTTGAACTGACCGATCGCCCGGCTTTCAGCGTGCAGCATCACCCCGAAGCCAGTCCCGGACCGCAGGACAGTCATTATCTGTTCACGCAGTTCGTCTCCCAGCTGAAGGCTTAATCAGTGCCCAAACGCACCGACATCTCATCGATCCTCATCATCGGCGCCGGCCCGATCATCATCGGCCAGGCATGCGAATTCGATTATTCGGGAACGCAGGCCTGCAAGGCGCTGAAGGAAGAGGGGTACCGGATCATTCTGGTCAACTCCAACCCCGCCACCATCATGACCGATCCGGACATGGCGGACGCGACATATGTCGAGCCGATCACGCCCGAAATCGTCGCGCGCATCATTGAAAAGGAACGCCCGGATGCGGTGTTGCCGACAATGGGCGGGCAGACGGCGCTGAACACCGCGCTGGCCCTGTCGCGCGACGGCACGCTGAAGAAATTCGGTTGCCAGCTGATCGGCGCTGATGAAGTCGCCATCGACAAGGCCGAAGACCGCATGAAATTCCGCGAGGCGATGGACAAGATCGG
>CAZWMK010000126.1:0-5404 GCA_964635065.1 uncultured Sphingomonadaceae bacterium
GCCCTGCGTGGCGATACGCCCACGGCTGACCTGCAGACCGTCGATGTTGACCGAAACGGTCTGTTCGATACCGGCGTCAAGCGCCGACGAGCCGACGCCGCGGATCGCAAAGGATGCGCCCGAACCGCCACCGCCGGTCTTGGCGATAATCACCTGTGGCACCATCTGGCCGATCTTCGACAGGTCAGTCGCGGCATAGCGCGTGATGTCCTTGGCGCTGAGCGCCGAGACGGCGACAGGCACGTCCATCATGGTTTCCGCGCGCTTACGGGCGGTGACAACGATTTCTTCAAGGCCAGTGGTGGCGCCTGTATCGGCAACGTCGGCGGGCGACGCATCCTGCGCCGCGGCCGGAGCGGCATAGGCCAGAACGGCTGCCGTAGAGGCCAGCATAATATGACGCACGCAAAGAGAACTACTACGCATAATAAACTCCCGAACAACACAAGGGGAAACCGGGGTATAGATGCGTTTCACGTGCACGCTTCTTGATTTATCGCAAAAATGTCATCTTTCGCCTGATGCGTGATATTTTGGCAACACACTATATCATGATGCAATATTCGACCTTGCGCACAGTCTATTCGACGTTCGTCGCCAGTCCGAGATACGCAAGCGCCATGTGACGCGCCTGCAGGCGAAAATCATCGCTGTCGACCAGCAGCGGTGCATCAGGCCGCCCGGTCAGCGGCAGTCCGGCCCAGACAACAGCGCCGCGCAGGATGTTCTGCACATAACGCAGCGCGACCTTGAGATCGTCGTGCGCAATCAGATGGGCATGCGGTTTCAGCAAGCGTGCAATGCTGGATGAAACCAGTTCATTGCCCTCGTGCACGAGGTTGTAAATATCGGGATCGACGATGCGCTGGCGTTCCATCAGGCGCAGGATGCCGGCATCGCGGCGAAAGACGCTGAAAATGATCTCGACATGGAAGAACACGATTTCGACAGCCGTGCGCCCGACCCAGCGATCGGGGGCGCACATCGCTGCGATCTGCCCCTCGCGGGCGACACGATAGCCATCCATGATCGCCATCAGGATCGAACGCTTGTCGGAAAACCGCTTGTAGATCGATCCGACCGACACCCCGGCCCGCCGTGAGATATCAGCGATGCTTGTCTGGTCATAGCCCTGGTCAACGAACAGCTCGGTTGCAGCCTTCAGCACCTTTTCCAGCGTCTGGCGGCTACGCGCCTGCATCGGCGCCATGATCCACTGGCTTTCATCCTGCCAGTCGATCTGTTCGGCGGGCAGTCTGAGCAACGGTTCGTGCGGCGCCTGTGCAACAGCTTTCATACAAGAAACCCCTTAGCCCGCGCCTATCAGTCCTTGCAATGTGCCACGAAAAAGATAGAATGGGAATACTCATTCCATTTTATTGTGGAAAGACAAGAGCGACTCACATGTCAGACATCCCAGCGCACTGCCCGCAGCGCCGGGATTGTTCATCCAGAATCGCGGGCCGCGTAACAGACTGGGGAGAATATCCGATGAACGCACCGTTGAAGCCGATCGAAGGCCGCTGCCCGGGGCCGAGCTATCAGGACATTGCCCGCGCCGATGGCGGCCTGCCGGGCGTTCTCGAACAGACGTCGAATCCGCCACAATCGACGGAAAACATTCCCTATGAGCGCTATACCAGCCGCGCCTTCTTCGACCTTGAAATGAAGAAGATGTGGCGGAAAGTCTGGCAATATGCCTGCCGCGAGGAGCACATCCTTGAAGTCGGCGATTATTACGTCCACGACATCGGCCGCTATTCGCTCGTTGTCGTCCGCACTGAAAACGGCATCAAGGCCTATCACAACAGCTGCCTGCATCGCGGCACCAAACTGAAGCCGTCGAACAGCAGCGGCTGGTCTCCCACCCTCGCCTGCCCCTATCACGGCTGGACGTGGAACCTTGATGGCACCGTCAACAACATCCCCTGCAAGTGGGACTTCCCGCACCTCGACGAAAGCAAGGAACGCCTGCCCGAAGCGCGCGTCGAAACCTGGAACGGCTTCGTCTTCATCAACATGAGCCACGACGGCCCCAGCCTCATGGAATATCTCGAGGTGCTGCCCGAGCATTTCAAAAACTGGGACCTGTCGAAATGGTACATCCATTCGCATGTCAGGAAGGAACTGCCCGGCAACTGGAAACTGGGCCAGGAAGCCTTCATGGAGGCCTATCACACCCCGGTCGCCCACCCGGAAATGACGCATGTTGTCAGCGACATCAACATGCAGCACGATGTGTTCAGCGACCACATCAGCCGCGATCTGTGCGCCATGGCCAGCCCCAGCCCCACCTCGCCGCTGAAATTATCGCAGCAGGAACTGCTCGACCGCATGCTGGTCAGCGACCGCTCGGTCGTGGCCGAACGCAAGCTGGTTCCCGAAGGCAAGACGGCGCGCTGGGTGATGGCGGAACAGATGCGCGAAACCATGGCCCGCGATTATGGTCTTGATTATTCGCACTATTCGGTTCCGGAAATGATCGATTCGATCAAATACAACATCTTCCCGAACCTGTTCGTCTATCCGGCGGTCGGCATGCCGATCATTCAGATGTTCCGCCCGCATGGCGACGATCACGACCGTTGCCTGTTCGACATGATGGTGCTGCGTCCATACCCGGCCGACGGCTCGAAGCCTGACGTTGCCGAATGCATCACCATCGGCGAAAACGACAGCTACACCACGGTACCGGGCATCGACCCGTTCCTTGGCTCGGTTCTCGATCAGGACACCGACATCATGCGCTGGCAGCGCGAAGGCATGTATGCCAGCGAAAAGGGCGCAGAAACGCTCGCGCGTTATCAGGAATCGCGGATCCGCCGCGTGCATGAAACGCTCGACAAATACCTGAACGCACCCGAATAAAACGGAAAGAACCTGACAATAAGGCGGTGGGTCGCGTTGCGTCCTGCCGCCTTATTGCTGAGGTTCCGCAGCCATCCCCGATGCTGCGGGTGGGGTTGGCATGGTGTTCCAGAGCCAGATGTTGATCATCGTCACCAACCCGACCGCCAGCATCAACAGGCCACGCTTGCGTTCATGCGCCGGACGGCGCAGCAGGATAAACACCCCGCCTGCCAGAAGCGCAAGGCTGGCCAGAACGCCGATCGACAACAGAAGCGATATCATCGGTTAATGCACTCCGGACAATGTCATTGCGATTGCACGCGCCCATGCCTGCCGTAGCGCATCACGCGCCGAGGGCTGCATCGCGGGCGCAAAGCGCCGCTCCGCCTGCCACATGCGCGCGGTTGACGCCAGATCGGGAAACAAACCAGCCCCCAGACCTGCCAGCATCGCCGCGCCCAGGGCCGTGGTATCAAGGACGCGCGGGCGTTCAACAGCAATCCCCAGCACATCGGCGAGATTCTGGCACAGCCAGTCATTCGCCACCATGCCGCCATCGACCCGGACCGCCTGCGGCGTCACGCCGTCGGCTGCCAGCGCGTCGAACAAATCGGCCGTCTGCTGGCTCATCGCTTCAAGGCAAGCACGCACGATGTGCGCGCGCGTCGTACCGGCTGTCAGTCCGGTGATCAGCCCGCGGGCCTCCGCCCGCCAGTAGGGAGCGCCAAGACCAGAAAAAGCGGGCACGAACTGGACACCGGCCGTATCGGGGACGGAGGCAGCCATGACCGCGCTGTCCGCAGCATCGGCGATCAATCCCAGACCGTCGCGCAACCACTGGATGGCGCTGCCTGCGACAAAGATCGACCCTTCAAGCGCATAGGCTGTCTGTCCGTTCAGCCGCCACGCAACGGTCGTCAACAATCGGTTCTGCGAGAAAGGCGGAACCGCCCCTGCATGGGCGATCATGAATGCACCCGTGCCATAGGTCGCTTTCACCTGACCGGCTGTCAGGCACCCCTGCCCGATAGCTGCGGCCTGCTGATCGCCAGCCATGCCGGTGATCGGCAGGGATCGCCCGAACAAGCGGGTTTCGCCAAGGTACCCCGTGCAGTCGACAATGCGCGGCAGCCAGTCGGGCGACACATTGAAACGGGCGCACAGCCCTTCGTCCCACGCGCAGTCAGACAAACGCATCAGCATGGTCCGGGCGGCATTGGTCGCATCGGTGACAAAGGAAGCGCCCTCTGTCAGCCGGTGCATGAGATAGGCGTCTATCGTGCCGACCCCCAGATGCCCCGCGTCCGCCGCTGCTGCGACAGACGGCCAGTGTTCGAGCGCCCAGGCGATCTTGGTGGCGGAAAAATAGGGATCCGCCAGAAGGCCGGTCGTGCGCTGGATCACAGGCTCCAGCCCGTCATCGCGCAGGCGGCGACAAGCATCGGCCGTCCGGCGGTCCTGCCAGACAATGGCGGGCGCCAGTGGCACGCCGGTCCGGCGATCGAAGAAAACCACGGTCTCCCGCTGGTTGGTGACGCCGATTGCGCACACATTGCCTGTGCCGACGGTTGCCAGAACCTCTGCAACGCAGGCGTGTGTCTGGTCCCAGATTTCGGCTGCATCCTGCTCGACCCAGGCCGCTTGTGGATAATAGGACTGGATTGGCCGCGAAGCCTGCGCCACTATTTCGCCTGCCTGTGAAAAGGCGATGGCGCGTGTCGATGTTGTGCCTTCATCGATGGCAAGGATCAGCGGTTCAGACGTCATATGTCCGTAGTAACCGCAGGCGACGGCAGAGGTAAGGGGATTATGCGCCAGGTTTTCGACCTGCTTATCATCGGCGGCGGTGTCAACGGCGCCGGAATCGCCCGCGATGCCAGCGGGCGCGGCCTGTCGGTCTGCCTTGTCGATGCCGGTGACATTGGCGGCGCTACCTCGTCGGCATCGACCAAGCTGTTGCATGGCGGCTTGCGTTATCTTGAATTTTTCGAATTTTCGCTGGTCCGCAAGGCGCTGGCAGAGCGCGAACGCCTGCTGGATCTCATGCCGCACATCAGCTGGCCTCAAAGCTTTGTCCTGCCGGTAGTGCCAGCCTATCGCGCGAGCTGGAAAATCCGCGCCGGCCTGTTTCTCTACGATCACCTCGCCCGTCATCCGCATGTCCCGTCAAGCGAAGCGGTTGCCCTGCGCGCCGACCGCGCCGGCCAGCCGCTGGCCCCGGCCTATGATCGCGCTTTCCGCTATTGGGATGGCTGGGTCGATGACAGCCGGCTCGTCATCCTGAACGCACGCGATGCCGCCGCACGCGGCGCCGTGATCCGGCCTCGCACCAGGATCACGCGCGCCCGGCATGGCGGCACCCTGTGGCAGGCGGAAACTGCCTGTGGAGACAGCATCGCCGCCCGTCGCATCGTCAACTGTGCCGGTCCATGGGCCGAACAGGTTGGGCGCGACATATTGGGTCTGACCGATGCCCCCCGTCTGCGTCTGGTGCAGGGCGCACATATCGTCGTGCCGCGCATCGGTTCAGGCAACGACGGCTACATGTTCCAGC
>CAZWMK010000127.1:0-5358 GCA_964635065.1 uncultured Sphingomonadaceae bacterium
GTCCGTTGCCGCTGACCAATGATGCACGCGCCGCACTGGTCGCCACGGCCGACGGCGATGGCCGGTTCCTGCTCAATCAGGTCGAGACGCTCTATTCCGTAACACTTGACGCTCCGCTCGATCCGGCGGCGCTGGGCGCCTTCCTGCATCGCCGCGTCGCTGTTTACGACAAGGACCGCGAGGGACATTACAACCTCATCTCCGCCCTGCACAAAAGCCTGCGCGGCTCCGACCCGCAGGCCGCACTTTATTACCTGGCGCGGATGCTGGTGGCTGGGGAGGAACCGCTTTACATCCTGCGCCGCCTCACCCGCTTTGCCTCCGAGGACATCGGCCTTGCCGACCCGCAGGCGCTGGTGCAATGCATTGCCGCAAAAGACGCCTATGACTTCCTCGGCAGCCCGGAAGGAGAGCTGGCAATCGTGCAGGCCGCTCTCTATCTGGCGACCGCACCCAAGTCGAACGCTGCCTACAAGGCCGAAAAAGCCGCCAAGCGCGTCGCGCGCGACACGGGATCGCTGATGCCACCGATGAATATCGTCAATGCGCCGACCAAGCTGATGAAATCAGTCGGCTATGGCGCGGGCTACAGCTATGACCATGATGCCGAGGATGGTTTTTCCGGCGACAATTACTGGCCCGACGCGATGACCCCGCAGCGCTTTTATAGCCCGACCGAGCGCGGCTTTGAAAAACGCATCACGGAACGGCTGGCATGGTGGGATGCACGGCGCAAACCACGATGATGCAGCCATTTGACCGCTTCATCGCTATCGACTGGTCGGGCGCAAAGGGCAGCCGTCACAAAGGCATTGCCGTTGCCATCGCCGAACCCGGAGACAGCGCGCCGCAGCTTGTGACGCGCATACGTCCATGGTCGCGTACCGAGATCGTCGACTGGCTCATCGCGCAGGGTGGCCAGCCGCTTGTCGGTTTCGACTTCAGCTTCGCCCCGCCCTTCATCTCCGGCGGCACCTATTTGCCGGGAACCGATACACCCGTTACCGGTCCGGACTTCTGGGCCTATGTCGATTCATTATGCGCCGAAGATGAAGATCTGGGCGCAGCCAGCTTTCTGGAGCGCACCCATCGGTCGCATTTCTATTTCGGCGCCGCCGATGGCCGCAAGGCCGATTACATGCGCTTGCGCGCCTGTGAAAAGACATTCAACGCCGCTGGCGGCGGGAAGCCATCGAGCATCTTCGATGCGATCGGAGCAGCGCAGGTCGCGAAGGCGAGCTTTGCCGGGATGCGCGTTCTCAATCGACTCCATCCGCATTATACTATCTGGCCGTTCGAGGCATGCGACCGGACACACGGAGTGGTTGTGGAAATATATACCCGTGCTTTCATCCGCCTTGGCGGGATGCGCGGCCTGAAGCTGCGCGATATCGACAGCTTGAACAGCGCACTTTGCGCATTGGGCAGCCAGCCGCACACGGCCAATGCAACAAGGCTCAGCGATCATGAAACCGATGTGCTGGTCTCGGCGGCAGGCCTGAGGCGGATTGCTTCCGTCGGGGATTACTGGTCGCCAGCCGGACTGACCCCGGCGATTGCCCGCAGCGAAGGCTGGACGTTCGGCGTCGTCTAGCCATGACGGCCAATCCCGGCTAAAGGCGCATCATGCCCATTGCATTTCCCCATCTTGCCTATGTCGCGCTTGGCGGCGCGATTGGTGCGTCGTTGCGTTTCCTGTTCGGGCGCTGGGCGATCGGGGCTTTCGGTTCCAGCTTCCCGTTCGGAACATGGGGCGTCAACATTCTTGGCGGCCTTGCCATAGGCCTCTTGGTTGGCACCCTCGCCCGCACTGGCGGCAGCGAAAGCCTGCGATTGCTTCTGGGGGTTGGTGCACTGGGTGGTTTCACCACCTTTTCCGCTTTCAGTCTTGAACTGTACGAGATGATCATCCGGGGCGAGACACTCATGGGTCTGGCCTATGCCGTATCGTCTGTCGCAGGTTCGGTCGTCGCGCTCTGGATTGGTGTCATGCTGACAAGGATGCTGCCATGAACGACGTACGCCAGTTCACCATTCAATCCGACGATGACGGCATCCGCCTTGATCGCTGGTTCAAGCGGCACATGCCCGATGTGTCCTTCAACATCGTATCGCGCTGGGCGCGCACAGGTCAGTTGCGCCTTGACGGCAAGCGCGCCGATCCCGGTGATCGCATCACCGCCGGTCAGATTCTGCGTGTCCCACCGCCCGAAAGCGCCGCACCCGCGATCCTGAAAAAGGAATCAGCGCCGCGACCGCCGCTGAGCGACGACGAGATCGAATTCGCCCGCAGCCTTGTCATCCACATGGACGCGCAAGCGATTGTCATCAATAAGCCTGCAGGGCTTGCAACCCAGGGCGGCACCAAGACCATAGCGCATGTCGATGGCCTGTTAGACGCCTTGCAGTTCGATGCCGTCAGCCGGCCAAAACTGGTGCACCGGCTCGACAAGGATACATCGGGCGTGCTGCTGCTGGCCCGCAACGCCCGTGCGGCAGCCTTTTTCTCGAAGGCCTTTTCGGGCCGCACCGCGAAAAAAATCTATTGGGCGCTGGTAATGGGGGTGCCGTCGCCCGAACAGGGCATGATCGACGCACCACTGGCGAAACAGCCCGGCAGCGGCGGTGAAAAAATGCATGTCGACAAGGAAAGCGGCCTGCCCGCGCGCAGCCGTTTCCGCATGGTCGAACAGGCAGGCAACCGCACGGCGTGGCTTGAATTGCAGCCTTTGACGGGGCGCACGCATCAATTGCGTGTCCATTGTGCCGCCATCGGTCACCCGATTGTCGGCGACGCCAAATATGGCGGACGCGACGCCTTTTTGACGGGGGGCATCTCGCGCAAGTTGCACCTGCACGCCCGTCGCCTGCTGATCGAACACCCGGACGGTGGCACGCTTGATGTCACCGCCGACCTCAGCCCGCATATTGCCGACAGCTTTGCCATGCTCGGCTTTGAAACTGCGCTGGGCGATGCGCTCCCGGTCGAGGATTTCGACCCCGACAAGGATCCCGAAGTGCTGGCCCGTCGCGCTGCGGCCGATGCCAAGGCCCGTCGCAAGGCGCGCCGGGGGGAGCGCCGTGGACGCGCCAACGCCGCAGCGCCCGCCGGCAAGCCCCAGCGCCGCCCCGCGCCGCGCAAACCGGCCGGACCGGGGAGCAAGCCGAAGGGCCGGCGCTGATGCCCCGCCCGCTGCGTCTGGCCGTCTTCGATTGCGACGGCACGCTGGTCGACAGCCAGGCCAATATCATTCGCGCGATGGAGGACAGCTTTGCCCGCCACCGTCTCGATCCGCCTTGCCATCATCTGACCCGCCGCGTTGTCGGACTGTCGCTGATCGAGGCCATGGAGATGATGCTGCCCGACGCCGAACCGGATTTCCATGCAGTGCTGGCCGAGGATTACAAACATGCCTTCCAGCGCCTGCGCGCGGTGGGCGGCCTTGCGGATGAACCACTTTATCCCGGCATCCGCGAAGGCCTTGCAGAACTGGAAGCGCGCGGATGGCTGCTGGGCGTTGCGACGGGTAAATCGGATCGCGGGCTGAAAATGTGTCTTGAACATCATGGCCTGCACCCGCTGTTCGTCACACTTCAGACTGCTGACCGCCACCCTTCAAAGCCGCATCCGTCCATGCTGTTCGCGGCCATGGCCGATGCAGGCACCGACGCCCTGCAAACGGCGATGATCGGTGACACTGTTTACGACATCGACATGAGCGTGGCGGCTGGCGCACATGCCCTTGGCGTCGACTGGGGGTATCACGATGCCCACGAACTGGCGTCTGCCGGCGCTCGCCATGTCGCCACAGATATGGCGGCGCTGCTGAGGCATCTGGAGGAGATCGCATGACCGCCCCCCATCCTGCCGATCGCATCCGCGCGCGCGTGCTGCTGTTCATGCGCCTGTCCGGTTTTGTCGTGCTGATCGCAGGCCTTGTCTTGTGGCGCACCGACCTGTTCGGCGTCCGGCACGAACTGGCAGGCAAGATCATCGCGGTTGCCGGCCTTGTCGAAATCCTTGTCATTCCTGCGCTCATGCTTCGCCTGTGGCGAAGCGTCAGCCGACGCATCCAGTGACCCTTCGATGAAAAGATTCTGGAAAGAGGCTGCCGTCACGGCGACCGACGCGGGCTTTGCTGTCAGCCTGGATGGCCGCCCGCTCAAAACCCCTGCACGCGCCACTCTGGTCGTGCCGACACAGGCACTGGCCGACGCCATTGCTGACGAATGGAATGCGGTCACCGACAAGGTCGATCCGCGCGCCATGCCGCTGACGGGGCTTGCCAATGCCGCGATCGACCGGATTGCTCCCGACCGCGATGCACATGTCACGGCGCTTGCCCGCTACGGTGAAAGCGATCTCGTCGCCTACCGCGCTGAGCACCCTGCCGACCTTGTTGCTCATCAGGAAATGATCTGGGGACCATTGGTTGCCTGGGTGCGCGCACGTTTCGACATCGATTTCCTTGTGACCAGCGGCATCATGCACAAGCCGCAACCCGAAGCGACACTGGCGCGTCTGCGCGATGCCGTGGATCGCTTCGATGATTTCAGCCTCGCGGCGCTCAATCCGCTCGTCACGATCAGCGGTTCGCTTGTCATCGCGCTGGCGCTGGCGGAGGGTGCCCTCACGCTTGACGCGGCTTGGGCTGCGGGGCAGCTGGACGAACTGTGGCAGATCGAAAAATGGGGCGAAGACACGCTTGCAGCACAGGCACGCGCCACCCGCCGCGCCGATTTCGGTGCCGCCGCCAAGTTTCTTGACCTGCTGAAGAAATGCGACCCGTGCGGCATGGATCATGTCAATGCGGCAATCGAGCCGTGACAATGCGCTTTTTCGACTGCTAAGGGGGCGGTCGATTCGAAAACTGAAAAAGGGGGTTTGCGCCCGCGATGCTGAAAGTCCTTGAAGAACTGGAACGCCGGCGCCAGGCCGCGCGTCTCGGCGGCGGTCAGGCGCGCATTGACGCGCAGCATGCCAAAGGTCGCCTGACGGCGCGGGAGCGCCTTGAAGTTCTGCTCGATCCGGGCAGCTTCGAGGAAATCGACATGTATGTCGAACACAACTGCGTCGATTTCGGCATGGAAGAGACGAAGATTCCGGGCGACGGTGTCGTCACCGGTTCGGGTACGATCAACGGTCGTCTCGTCTATGTCTTCAGCCAGGACTTCACCGTGTTCGGCGGCTCCTTGTCCGAGCGTCACGCACAGAAGATCTGCAAGGTCATGGACACGGCCATGAAAGTCGGCGCGCCGGTGATCGGCCTGAACGACTCGGGCGGCGCCCGCATTCAGGAAGGCGTGGCCTCGCTGGGCGGCTATGCCGAAGTCTTCCAGCGCAACGTCAATGCATCG
>CAZWMK010000128.1:0-5311 GCA_964635065.1 uncultured Sphingomonadaceae bacterium
GCCCCGGCGGCGTGATCTCGGTGACGTCGGCCGCTCCGACCGACACGCTCGAAGCCTTCGTGCGTGGTGGCTATGAATTCAAGGCCGACGAACGCTTCATCGAAGGCGCGATCTCGGGCCCGCTGACCGACACGCTGCGCGCGCGTCTGGCCGTCAAGGGTACGGAAATGTCGGGCTACATCAAGAATGTCGCCGGCCCGTTGTTCAACCCCGACGATCCCGCTTTCCCGCGTCCGGGTGCTGCCCGTGGCCGCACGCCGCACAACAAGGAACTGCTCGGCCGCCTGACGCTGGAATGGCAGCCGACGGACAGTTTCGATGCAACCTTGAAGGTGTTCGGCAGCACGCTGGAAGACAGCGGCGAAACCTCGGGCGTCGAAAACAAGTGCACCACCGTGAACGGCACGGCCCTCCTCAACACGGGTGGTCTGCTCGATGATCCTTATGGCGACTGCAAGCTCGACGGCCGCCGTTCGTCGACTGCACTGCCGGAAGGCCGCGCGGAAAACTATCCAGGTTCGGGTGATGGTTCGCCCTTCACCAAGTACAAGTCGGTCCTGACCTCGCTGACGATGAACTACGAGTTCAACGACGTGAACTTCACCTCGGTCACGGGCTTCTACGACTATTCCAACCGCAGCTTCGACAACTTCGACTATACCGCAGGCGGTCTGGTCTGGGGTTACAACGTCGACAAGACCCAGACGATCACGCAGGAAATCCGCGCGGCGTCTGACTTTGGCGGCCCGCTGAACTTCGTGGTTGGCGGTCTGTATGAACACATGAAGCGCAACACGCGCGGCAATGGCCAGCTGTTCAACCTCGGCCTTGATCCGGTGACCGGCAACTACAACAACTGGGCGCTGCTCTCGGCCAACAAGGGCAATACCTGGTCGTTCTTCGGTCAGCTGATCTGGGACATCACCGACAACGTCGAACTGGCGGGCGGTGCGCGCTGGACCAACGAACGCAAGACGGCCAGCGTCGGTCATGAATATCTGAATCCGGTGCTGCCGGGCCTCGTCGGTGCCGTGCCGCAGGGCGTGTTCCTGGCGGGTGACTATGACGACACCAACGTGTCGCCGGAAGCAACGCTAAGCTGGCATCCGACATCGCGTTCGACGATCTATGTCGCCTACAAGACCGGCTACAAGTCGGGCGGCTTCTCGAACCCGGCTTCGCTGTTCGGCAACCCGACCATCGACACGCTGCGTTTCGGTGCGGAAAAGGCCGAAGGTGGCGAAATCGGCGCCAAGGGCACCTTCTTCGACAACATGCTGGCCGTGAACTTCGCGATGTATCGCTACAAGTTCGACGATCTGCAGCTGACCTCGTTCAATGCGAACGATGCCAGCTTCACCATCCGTAACGCGGCCTCGGCGCGCACCACGGGCGCTGAACTCGACGCCAGCCTTGCAGTTTCGCAGGAACTGACGCTGCGCGGTGCCGTCGGTTACAACAAGGCCAAGTATCTGACCTTCGCCGGTGCACCCTGCTATGCGGGCCAGACGGCAGGCCAGGGCTGCGTTGGCGGCGTTCAGGATCTTTCGGGCACGCCGCTTGTGCGGGCGCCGAAGTGGAGCCTGTCGGGCGGTCTGACCTATGACCGCGAACTGAACGACGCGCTGATGTTCGGCCTGTCGACCGACGCCAACTACACCAGCGGCTACTGGATGCAGGAAAACCAGAATCCGGTGGGCTGGCAGAAGGGCTTTGCCCGTCTGAACGCCAGCGTTCGCGTCTATGAGCCGGACAACAAGTGGGAACTGGCGCTGATCGGTCGTAACCTCACCAACAAATATTATGGTGTGGCGTCGAACGACAAGCCGCTTGGCTATACGGACAACGTCGTTGTCTCGATTGGCCGTCCGCGCGAAATCCTGCTGCAGGCAACCTATCGCTTCCGTTAAGCGACGGTTCCGGTAACGGACAAAGGGAAGGGGCGGGCCTTGGGCCTGCCCCTTTTCTTGTGGCCGGGATTCGGTCAGGCTGTGCGTCGCAAGGAGAGAGACATGACGATACAGACAATGCGCGCGGGCGACGGCTGCGGTATCGCGTGGACGCTTGATGGACCGGAGGATGCGCCCGTGCTGGTTCTGGCCCATCTTCTGGGCGGCAGCATGGCGATGTGGGCGCCTCAGGTCGAAGCGCTGCGCGACCGTTTCCGCCTTTTGCGTTATGATGCGCGAGGACATGGCGCCTCCGATGCGCCGCCGGGCGGCTATGGCCTTGACCGGCTGGGGCGCGATGTCATCGAGCTGCTCGACAGTCTGGATATTGCGCGTGCGTCATTCTGTGGCCTGTCCATGGGCGGTGTTGTCGGGCAGTGGCTGGGTGTGCGCGCGCCTGAGCGTCTGGACCGCCTGGTGCTGGCCAATACTGCGGCCTGGCTTGGTCCCGTGCGCAGTTGGGATGATCGCATCGCAATCGTGCGCGCCGAGGGCATGGCGCCGATGGCAGACGCCGTATTGCCGCGATGGCTGACGCCGGCGTATCGCGCCGCCCATCCGGCCGTTGAGGCCAATGTCCGGGCCATGGTGTTGCGCACCGATCCTGTCGGCTATGCCGGGTGTTGCGCGGCACTGCGCGACATGGACATGCGCCCGACCAATGCGCTGATTACGGTGCCGACACAGGTGATTGCCGCCAGCAATGATGGCTCGACATCCCCAGATGCGGGGCGTGCGCTTTCCGATTCCATCTCCGACAGCCGCTATACCTTGCTTGAGGCCGCACATCTGTCGAACATCGAGCAGGCCGCCGCTTTTTCGGCGGTGCTTGCGGATTTTCTGTCTGCTTGAGGCTGGTGCGGGCGGAGGGACTCGAACCCTCACTCCCGAAGGACACGAATTTTAAGTCCGTTGCGTCTACCGGTTCCGCCACGCCCGCACAGGGGTGTTGCTAGCCGAGGCCACGCTGCCCTGCAATGCCGACATGATCAGATTTCGCCGTCAATCGGATGGTGATCGCCCTTGGCCAGGCCTTCGAGCAAGGCATCACAGCATGCGGCGAGCGCCGCCGGATCGGGACTGCGGACAACGAAATTGGCGCCGATCTTGCCTTCGCGCCAGAAGGGATAGCTGCCGATCTGGCATGTCTCGAAGGCACGTTCGGTATCGCGCAGCAGGTCGGCGACTGTGCTTTCGCCAACCCATGCGCCGATGGTGCGCGACAGGATGGGCCTGCCCCCTTCGAGCTTGCCCTCAAGTCCGGCCAGCATGCCCTGTGTGATTTTCGGCACGCCCGCCATGATGAACAGATTGCCGACACGGATGCCCGGTGCGCCCGATACCGGATTGTCGATGAGATCGGCCCCTTCGGGCACGCGCGCCATGCGCAGGCGCGCATCGGTGATGCGGTCGCCATAATAGTGCTGCAAGATGGCGACGGCACCGGGGTGATAGACGACTGGCACACCCAGCGCCTCGGCAATGGCATCGACGGTGATGTCGTCATGCGTCGGGCCGATTCCGCCGGTTGTGAAAACATAGTCGTAGGCAGTGCGGCAGGCATTGACCGCTTCGATAATGGCCGGGGTTTCATCGGGCACGACACGTGCCGATTTCAGCCGTATTCCTTGTACATTCAGCCATTTGGCCAGATAGGCAAGATTGGCGTCCTGCGTGCGGCCTGACAGGATTTCATCCCCGATGATGACGAGGGCTGCGGTCCATATGCGTTCTGATGCTGCCATTCCTCTCGCTTAGCGCGAGCGCTTGCGTTAAGGAAGGGCGCATGAACTATATTGATGCTTTCGACACAAATCCGGACGAACCGTCGCACGAAATCAAGCTGCATGGCCCCGAGGCATTCGAGGGCATGCGCAAGGCCGGGCAGCTAGCCGCACGTGTGCTCGATATGCTGGTGCCTTATGTCGTTCCCGACGTGACGACGGAAAAGCTGGATGAACTGGCCCGCGAAATGGTGCTGGCCGAAGGCGGAGTGCCTGCGCCGCAATTCTATCGCGGTTTTCCGAAATCCATGTGCACGTCGATCAATCACGTCGTGTGTCATGGGATTCCCGGCAACAAGAAGCTGAAATCGGGCGACATCGTCAATATCGATGTCACGCCCTATCTTGATGGCTGGCATGGCGATACCAGCCGCATGTTTCTTGTCGGCGATGTCAGCGTGAAAGCGCGGCGCCTGGTCGAGATCACATATGAATGCCTGATGCGCGGTATCGAGGTTGCGAAGCCGGGCAATACGCTGGGCGATATCGGCCACGCGATCCAGAGCTTTGCCGAAGGCCAGCGTTGTTCCGTGGTGCGCGATTTCTGCGGACATGGACTGGGTCGCGTGTTTCACGATGCGCCGAATGTTGTCCATGTCGGAAAGCCGGGGCGCGGCGCCGTACTCAAACCGGGCATGATCTTCACCATCGAACCCATGATCAATCTTGGTCGCGCCGACGTAAAGGTTCTGGATGATGGCTGGACGGCAGTGACGCGCGACCGGTCGTTGTCGGCGCAGTTCGAACATTCGATCGGCATCACCGAAACGGGCTGCGAAATCTTTACGACCAGTCCCGCCGGTCTGCACTGCCCGCCTTATTCTGCGTGACACGATGAGCGAATCCGACCCCGCCAGCGGTCATAGAGCGCGGATGCGCGCCCGTTTGCTGGCAGGCGGGGCGGAAGCCTTCATCGATCAGGATTTGCTTGAATATCTCCTCGCGCTGGCGATCCCGCGACGCGATACCAAGCCGCTTGCCCGGCAGTTGCTCGCAGAGTTCGGCAGTTTTGCCGCGATCATCTCGGCCGAGCCTGCCGAACTCACGCGCATCGACGGATTGGGTGACGGGGCGGTTGCAGCACTGAAGGCCGTACAGGCGGCGGCGACGCGGCTGCTCAGAGCCGAAATCGCCGGGCGCCCGATATTGGGTTCATGGCAATCGGTACTCGATTATCTTCATGCGTCGATGGCGCATGGCCTGACCGAACAGTTTCGCGTGCTGTTCCTGAATAATCGCAACATGCTGATCCGTGACGAGGTTTTGAGCCACGGCACCGTCAACCAGACGCCGGTCTATGTCCGCGAGGTTATCAAGCGCGCGCTTGAACTGGGCGCAAGCGCGCTGATCCTTGTCCATAACCATCCCAGCGGCGACACCAAGCCAAGCCGTGACGACATCGACATCACTAACAGCATCGTCACCGCAGGCAAACCGATGGGCCTTGTCGTGCATGATCATATCGTGGTCGGCACGCGCGGGCACAGCAGTTTCCGTTCGCTGGGCCTGCTCTAGGCCGTTCATCTACGTCGATGATTTGCCGCGCTGCGCCGCCTCTGCTAGTTGCGCGCGCAACCA
>CAZWMK010000129.1:0-5294 GCA_964635065.1 uncultured Sphingomonadaceae bacterium
GCGCCCTGCGCCACCTTGATTTCGATCTCGGTGCAGGCGTTCAGATATTCCGCCGTCACGCCAAACCGGCCCGATGCGATCTGCTTGATCGTCGAATTGGCGTTGTCGCCATTGGCATAGGGCTGATAGCGAGCGCGATCCTCGCCGCCTTCGCCCGACACGGCTTTGGCACCAATGCGGTTCATGGCAATCGCCAGCGTCTCGTGCGCCTCGGGTGACAGGGCGCCAAGGGACATGCCCGGCGTGATGAAGCGCTTCCTGATCTCGGCGATCGATTCGACATCCTCGACAGGAATCGGGGTCTGCGTTTCATTGAATTCAAGCAGGTCGCGCAGATAGACGGGTGGCATATCATGCACGGCGCGCTGCAACAGATGAATCATGTGCGCCTGATAACCATGCGTCTCGCCGCCTGCACGGTGACGATAAAAGCCCCCGACCGGCAGGGCCAGCAGTTCGGCATCAAACGCCTGTTCATGGCGTTGCCGCGCCTGCACCATCAGCGATTTGAAGCCTTCGCCCGAAATCTTGTTGGGCATGCCGGGAAAGAAATCATTGACGATGGCGCGGGACAGGCCGACCGCCTCGAAATTATAGCCGCCGCGATAGCTGGAGATCACGGCAATGCCCATCTTCGACATGATCTTGAGCAGGCCGTCCTCGATGGCCTTGCGGTAACGTGCCACGCACTGGTCGAGCGTGAGGTTACCAAACAGACCGCGGGCATGACGTTCGGCAATCGATTCCTGCGTCAGATAGGCGTTCACCGTTGTCGCCCCCGCACCGATCAGAACGGCATAATAATGCGTATCAAGGCATTCCGATGACCGCACGTTGATCGAGGCAAAGCTGCGCAGGCCCTTGCGGACCAGATGGGTATGCACGCCCGCCGCCGCCAGGATCATGGTGATGCCGATCCGTGACGCGCTGATGCCTTCATCGGTCAGGAACAGCTGGCTCTTGCCCGATCGCACGGCATGTTCGGCCTCGGCACGGACGCGCGCGATGGCGTGGCGCAACGCATCGGGACCGTCTTCGCGGTCGAAGGTGCAATCGATCACGGCCGCCTGCGCACCGAAATGATCGATAAGCCGCTGCCAGTCGCGGTTTGACAGCACCGGCGAATCGAGCACCATCACGCCCTGCTGCGTCGCGTCGCGGTCAAGGATGTTGGCAAAGTTGGAAAAGCGGGTTTTCAGGCTCATCACCCGCGTTTCGCGCACCGAATCGATCGGCGGATTGGTGACCTGACTGAAATTCTGGCGGAAGAAGTGCGACAGACAGCGCGGCTTGTCCGACAACACGGCCAAGGGCGTATCATCCCCCATGCTGCCAATCGCTTCCTTGGCATCTTCGACCATGGGCGCCAGAATCAGTTCCATGTCTTCCATGGTCAGGCCCGCCGCAATCTGGCGACGGCGCAGTTCGGCGCTGTCATAGGACGGTCCAGGTTCGGGCTGGTCCGCGCCCGGCAATGTATCGAACGTCGAGAAGTTGCCGACAAGCGCGTCATAGGGCGCGGCGGCGGCGATCCGGTCCTTGATCGCCCGGTCATCATAAAAACGGCCTTCGTCGAGGTTGACGGCAATCATCTGGCCCGGCCCCAGCCGCCCCTTCTTCAGCACCGCCGATTCAGGCACGACCACCATGCCCGCTTCCGAGCCGACGATGAGAAGATTGTCGGCGGTCAGCGTGTAACGCATCGGCCTGAGGGCACTGCGGTCCATCCCCGCCACCGCCCAGTGGCCGTCGGTCATGGCAAGTGCCGCCGGGCCGTCCCACGGCTCCATGACGCTGGCGAAAAAGGCGTACATCGACCGGTGCGCATCAGGCATGGTCGTGTCCTTCGACCAGGCTTCGGGCACCAGCATCAGCTTTGCGGTCGGGGCATCGCGGCCCGAGCGCACGATCGCTTCAAACACGGCATCAAGCGCCGCCGTATCGGACGCGCCTGCCGGGATCAGCGGCTTGATGTCTTCGCTGTGTTCGCCAAAGACGGCGGCCGCCATCTTGATCTCGTGGCTTTTCATCCAGTTCTTGTTGCCGCGGATCGTGTTGATTTCGCCATTGTGGGCAAGGCAGCGGAAAGGCTGCGCGAGATCCCATGTCGGCGAGGTATTGGTCGAATAGCGCTGGTGATAGATTGCCACACGGCTGACAAAATTGTCGTCGCACAGGTCGGGATAGAAAACCGACAGGCTTTCCGCAAGGAACAGCCCCTTGTAGATGATCGAGCGGCTGGACAGCGAACAGATGTAGAAATCGCGGATCTGTGCCTCGATCACCTTCTTTTCGATGCGGCGACGGATCAGGAACAGGTCCTTTTCAAAGGCGTCCTGCACTGCGGCATCGCCCGGCATCGGGCCGGCGATCATGATCTGCTCGATTTCAGGCCGCGATGCGGCGGCCTTTTCGCCGATAACGCTGGTATCGACTGGCACCTGCCGCCAACCATAAATGGTGTAGCCGAAATCGATGATTTCTGATTCGACGATCGAACGGCAGGCTTCCTGTTCGCCAAGCGAGGTGCGCGGCAGAAAAATCTGGCCGACCGCAAGCAGGCGGTTCTTCTTGGGGCGGTGGCTGGCGCGCTCGATCTGATCGTAGAAAAAGCGCACGGGCAGGTCGACGTGAATGCCCGCGCCATCGCCCGTCTTGCCATCGGCATCGACGGCACCGCGGTGCCACACCGCCTTCAGTGCATCGATCGCAGCCAGCACCACGCGCCGCGATGCCTTGCCATCGGTCGCGGCCACGAGGCCGACGCCGCATGCGTCGCCTTCGTAATCGGGGCGATACATGCCCTCCAGCGCAAGACGGGCACGTTCGGCCCCGGACGGACCCGACATCCGGTCATCCCACATCATGCCGCCACCTTCCTTGTTTGCGCCTTGAGATAGGCGTGCATTTTCTCTGCCACGTCACGGCCATCACGGATGGCCCACACCACGAGGCTGGCACCGCGCACGATGTCGCCCGCTGCAAAAACGCCGTCCCGATTGGTCATCATCGTATCGCCTGATATCCTGAGCGTGCCCCAGCGTGTCACGGTCAGTTCGGGGTCGCCGAACAGTTGCGGCAGATCCTCCGGTTCGAAACCAAGGGCGGCAATCACAAGATCGGCCGGGATACGAAACGCCCCCGCAGGATCGCGTTCGGGCATCCGGCGACCGCTTGCGTCTGCAGCACCGAGCCGCATGGAACTGGCTTCCACCGCAGCCACGCATCCGTTGTCATCCATCAAGAAGGCATCGGGTGCCGTCAGCCACTGGAAATGCACGCCTTCCTCTTCGGCATGCGCCACTTCGCGCTGGCTGCCCGGCATATTGGCCCGGTCGCGGCGATAAAGGCAGGTGACGGAGGCAGCATTCTGGCGGATCGCGGTGCGCACACAGTCCATCGCCGTGTCGCCGCCGCCAACCACCACCACGCGCTTGCCCGCAGCATTCAGCGCGCCACTGTCAAACTCCGGCACGGCATCGCCGAGCCCCTTGCGGTTCGACGCCGTCAGATAATCGAGCGCCGCCACAATGCCCGAAGACCCGCTGCCCGCGCTATCAAGCGCCCGTGCCTTGTAGACGCCCGTGGCGATCAGAAGCGCGTCGTGACGAGCGCGCAAATCGGCAAGGCTGGCGTCACGTCCGACGGCAAAATTCAGGTGAAAGTGGATGCCCCCCGCCGCCAGCCGGTCGACCCGGCGCTGCACCACATGCTTTTCCAGCTTGAAACCAGGAATGCCATAGGTCAGCAGCCCGCCCGCGCGGTCATAGCGGTCATAGACATGCACGTCATAACCGCGCACCCGCAACTGCTCCGCCGCCGAAAGGCCCGCCGGACCGGCACCGATGATCCCGACTGACTGGCTGCTGCGGTCGGCCAGCGGAGTCAGCGGCCTGACCCAGCCCTCTGCCCAGGCCGTATCCGTGATGAATTTTTCGATGCTGCCGATGGTGACCGCGCCGTGTCCCGATTGCTCGATGACGCAATTCCCTTCGCACAACCTGTCCTGCGGACAGATGCGGCCACAGATTTCCGGCATCGAGGAGGTGCTGTTCGATAACAGATAGGCTTCTTCCAGCCGGTTTTCGGCCGTCAGCTTCAGCCAGTCCGGGATGTGATTGTGCAGCGGGCAATGCACTGAGCAAAAGGGGACGCCGCATTGCGAGCAGCGCCCCGCCTGCTCTTCCGCCTTGGCGAGAAAATAAGGCCGGGCGATTTCCAGAAAATCATCGGCCCGTTCGTCTGCCGGCCGCTTGTCAGGGAATGCCTGATCGAGGGCCACGAATTTCAGCATGCGACTGTCGCTCATCGACACAATCTCCTGTCAGCCAGATCGCCATACACGATCACAAGCCCGGAGTCATGCGACTTTTACCATAATACGACAGCTATGCTTACCTAAATATCATTTTCCCGATTTTTCATCATCATATGAAGTTGCCATCATTCTTATATGGGTCCGATACGGTACTTTATCCGCGCGCCAAAAGCCAAACCAGCGCAACACTGCCCAAAATGATTCGGTACCAGGCAAACGGTGCAAAACCATAGCGACTGACAAAGGCGACCAGACTGCGCACGACCAGTAACGCCGTCAAAAATGCCGTAACAAAGCCGATACCGATCAGACCAAGATCGTTGAAATCCAGAAGGGTCCGGCTTTTCCAGAGGTCGTAAACGGTCGCCGCCGCCATCGTCGGCAGCGCAAGGAAGAAGGTGAATTCTGCCGCCACGCGCCGCTCAACCCCCAAAAGCAGCGCCCCCATGATCGTTGCGCCCGAGCGCGAGACGCCGGGAATCATCGCAAGGCACTGGATGAAGCCGATCTTGAGCGCGGTTGCCGCAGGCATCGCCTCGACGCTGGCAATGTTCACATGTTTCGCCATGCGCTCGATAGCAAGGATGGCGACACCGCCGATGATGAGCGCAAGCGCGACAACAACCGGGGTCTCGAGCAAGGCCTTGATCGCCTTGTAGGCCACAACACCGATGACCATCGCCGGCAAGAAGGCGAGCAGAACATTGCGGACAAAAGCCTGCGCTTGCGGATCATGCGGCAGCGCCAGCCCGATGGTCAGAAAACGCCGCCAATAGACGACCATGATCGCCAGAATCGCCCCCATCTGGATGACGATCTTGAACGTCGTGCTCGCAGGGCCGGTAAAGCCCAGCAACTCCCCGGCAAGGATCATGTGCCCGGTCGATGAAACCGGCAGAAATTCGGTCAGCCCCTCGACGATGCCCAGGATCAGTGCCGACGTCAGCGAATCGGCGCCCACGCGTCAGGCCGCGTC
>CAZWMK010000130.1:0-1027 GCA_964635065.1 uncultured Sphingomonadaceae bacterium
CAGAAGACATATGGTTGGTGGCGGAAACACCCTTGCCGCCTTCGACGAGCGGCAGAACCTCGCGCCCGCCCATCAGGATCGTATTCAAGCCCTTGAACATGCCGGTTTACGTCAAACTCCCCATCAGCCCGGAAATGGCTGGATCATCTGCACAAGCATATAATGCGGATCACCACAGAATGCTTGCAAAAAAGGTCCGTGCGGATCGCGACCTGCCAGTATGGAACAGGCCGCCTTCCAATCACGGAAAGCGGCCTGCCCGATGTCAGTGGACGATGGCTCAGTCGTCGCCGCCGGTCAGGAACGCCGGCAGTTCGCCGCCATCCTCGGCCTTCGGTTCACGCTCGCGGCGTTCGCCACCCTCGCGACGCGGACCCCGGTCACGGCTGCCTTCGCGGCGCGGACCCCGGTCGCCATCACGACGCGGGCCGCGATCACGATCGCTACGGCCTTCGCCGCGCGGACGCTCTTCACGCGGCGGGCGCGTATCGGCGATTTCCTCGCCGGTTTCCTGATTGACGAGGCGCATCGACAGCCGGACCTTGCCACGATCGTCGATGCCGAGCACCTTGACCTTCACGTCCTGGCCTTCGGTCAGCACGTCCGAAACCTTGGCGACGCGTTCGTCCTTGATTTCGCTGATGTGGACCAGACCGTCCTTCGCGCCCATGAAGTTCACGAAAGCGCCGAAGTCGACCATCGAGACGACCTTGCCGTTATAGACCTTGCCGACTTCCGGCTCGGCCACGATGCCGATGATCCAGTTCCGTGCGGCCTCGATCTGGGCGATGTCCGACGAGGCGATCTTGACAGTGCCGTCATCTTCGATGTCGACCTTGGCGCCCGTGGTCGCCACGATTTCGCGGATGACCTTGCCGCCCGTGCCGATGATGTCACGGATCTTGTCTTTCGGCACCGTCATCGTTTCGATGCGCGGGGCATGGGCCGACAGCTCGGTGCGCGTGGTATCAAGTGCCTTGGCCATTTCACCAAGGATGTGCGCGCGGCCTTCATTGGCCTGCGCCAG
>CAZWMK010000130.1:1037-5203 GCA_964635065.1 uncultured Sphingomonadaceae bacterium
CCAGCCACCTTGAAGTCCATGTCGCCGAGGTGATCCTCGTCGCCAAGAATGTCCGAGATGATCGCGAAATCCTTGCCTTCAAGGATAAGGCCCATGGCAATGCCCGACACCGGACGCTTGAGCGGCACGCCCGCATCCATGAGCGCCAGCGACGCACCACAGACCGTCGCCATCGACGACGAGCCGTTCGATTCGGTGATGTCCGACAGCACGCGGATCGTATAGGGGAACTCTTCCTTCGTCGGCAGCATCGGGTTGATCGCCCGCCATGCCAGCTTGCCATGACCGATTTCGCGGCGGCCCGGCGCGCCGAAGCGGCCAACTTCACCGACCGAATAGGGCGGGAAGTTATAGTGCAGCATGAAGCGTTCGTAACGCAGGCCATCAAGGCCGTCGATCATCTGTTCGGCGTCGGCAGTGCCAAGCGTCGTCGTGACGATCGCCTGCGTTTCACCACGCGTGAACAGCGCCGAACCATGGGTGCGCGGCAGGACATGCACTTCACCGAGGATCGGGCGCACGGTCTTCGTGTCGCGACCGTCGATGCGGCGGCCTTCCTTCAGGATCGCACCACGCACGATGTCAGCTTCCAGCTTCTTCACCAGCTTGCCGATCTTCATCGACGTGGCGGCATCGGCGTCAGCAAAGGCTTCCTTGACCTTGGCCTTGGCGGCACTGAGCGCGGCCACACGATCCGACTTCGACGTGATCTTGTAGGCGGCTGCAATGTCGGCGCCGACAAGCGCCTTCAGCTTGGCGAGGGTTTCGGACTGGTCTTCACCCGTCTTCAGTTCCCAAGGCTCCTTCGCGGCGGCTTCGGCCAGCTTGATGATCGCATCGATCACCGGCTGCGACTGCTTGTGCGCGAACATCACCGCGCCCAGCATCACGTCTTCCGAAAGTTCCTGCGCTTCGGATTCGACCATGAGCACCGCATCGCGGGTGCCGGCGGCAACGAGATCGAGCTTGCCTTCCTTCACCTGATCCTTGGTCGGGTTCAGAATATATTCGCCATCGATGTAGCCGACGCGGCCTGCGCCGATCGGACCCATGAACGGAATGCCCGACAGCGTCAGCGCAGCCGATGCCGCAACCATGGCGACAATATCCGGCTCGTTCTCGCCATCATAGGACAGCACCTGGCAGATCACGTTGACTTCGTTGTAGAAGCCTTCGGGGAACAGCGGGCGGACCGGACGGTCGATCAGGCGCGAGGTCAGCGTTTCCGCTTCCGTTGCACCACGCTCACGCTTGAAGAAGCCGCCCGGAATACGGCCGGCGGCCGAGAATTTTTCCTGATAATGGACGGTCAGCGGGAAAAAGTCCTGACCTTCCTTGACCGACTTGGCAGCCGTCACGGCGCAGAGCACCACGGTTTCACCATAGGTCGCCAACACAGCGGCGTCGGCCTGACGGGCGATGCGCCCGGTTTCCAGCGTGAGCTTGCGCCCACCCCACATCACGTCCTGCGTGTGGATATCGAACATGTCGTCTTCTCTACCTGCATGGCCGGTCCGCCCCTATGGCGAACCGCCGTTTCTGTCCGCCTGGCCCGCGCGGATCGCGGGCGGCGGGGGTGCGCGGTGGAATGGCCCATGCCATTCGTCCAAAAGCAAACGAGCCCCGCGCGGGGCTCGTCCGGTTGCTTACTTGCGGAGGCCTAGCTTCGCAATCAGCGCCGTGTAGCGGCCTTCGTCCGACTTCTTGAGATAGTCGAGAAGGCTGCGGCGCTTGTTCACCAGCATCAGCAGGCCGCGGCGTGAATGGTTGTCCTTGGCATGGCTCTTGAAGTGCTCGGTCAGGTTGACAATGCGCTCCGTCAGGATCGCAACCTGGACTTCGGGGCTGCCGGTATCGCCTTCGGTGCGGGCGTGTTCCTTGATCAGCTCGGCCTTGCGTTCAACAGTTACCGACATCGTATTCTCCTTCACATCATAGGTTGAAGCCACGTTCCACCCTGATCTCGGCTGCATCAACGGCAACCAGCGCAACCGGAACAGACCCGTCGGTTGCGACATAGAGACCCGGTGTCACGGGGCGCCCGGTCAACCGCTGCCCCTGACGGAGCAGGCGGGCCTGATCGGGATCGACTGCAATGGCCGGGATGTCGTCCAGCCCCGCAGTCAGCGGCAAAATGGCCTGTTCAAGGGCGCGGTCCTGCCCCAAAGCCTCAAGATTGTCCAGTGAAATCGCCTGCGGTAGCGCAAACGGCCCGGCCTTTGTGCGCCTGAGCATGGTAACATGACCCACCGTGCCCAGCGCCAGCGCGAGGTCACGCGCGAGGCTTCTGACATAGGTTCCCTTGGAACAATGAACCGACAGTGTGGCGCTGTCGGCGGCCATCGCCACAAGATCGAGCGCGTGGATGGTGACGTCGCGCAGCGCGAGTTCAACCTCGACGCCGCTGCGCGCCAGGGCATAGGCACGCTGTCCATCGACCTTGAGCGCCGAATACGCAGGCGGGCGCTGACGAATCGGTCCAGTGAAGGCGGACAAGACCGCACGAAGCGCAGCCGCGTCGGGGCGCACGTCCGATGTCGCGGTCACCGCGCCCTCGGCATCGTCGGTTTCGGTCGCCACGCCAAAAGTCACGGTGAAATCATAGGCCTTGTCGGCGTTCAGCATCCGACCGGTCAGCTTCGTCGCCTCACCAAGCGCAATCGGCAGGACGCCGGTTGCCAGCGGGTCGAGCGTGCCACCATGGCCGATCTTCACCTTGGGATAACCATGCGTCCGCAGGATACGCTTGATGGCGCCGACCGCTTGCGACGACGACAGGCCGAGCGGCTTGTCGAGGATGATCCAGCCATGCACGGCTCTGGTCAGTCCTTGTCCGTATCGTCGTCAGCACCGGTCGCGCCAAGATCACGCGCGACCTCGGGCTTGCGCAGCAGCGCGTCGATACGACTCGCCTCGTCATAGGTTTCGTCGGCGAAGAAATGCAGGTCGGGCGTGTATTTGGTGCTCATGCCATGCGCCACTTCGCCGCGCAGGTAACGGGCGTTGCGCTTCAAGGCGGCAATGAGCGCGGCATCGTCACCGCCAAGCGCCTTTACATAGACATTCGCATGGCGAAGATCGGGCGATACGCGCACTTCGGATACAGAGGCGATACAGGTTTCCAGCACTGGATCGCGGACCTCGCCCCGGCCCAGCACGCTGGCGAGGATGTGACGAATCTGTTCGCCAATACGCAAAAGGCGAACCGACTTGCCCTGTTCATTCTGCTGATGCCGCATCGGCCATTCTCCAGCGATGGCCCGCACCTCCGTTTCGGGAGGCGCGGGCGATCAGCTTACAAGGTGCGGGCGCGCGATTCGACCTCGAAGGTTTCGAGGATGTCGCCCGGCTTGATGTCGGTCGTGTTTTCCAGCGTTACGCCGCATTCCAGACCGGTGCCGACTTCCGTGACATCGTCCTTGAAGCGCCGCAGCGATGCGATCGACCCTTTGTAGATGATGACATCGTCGCGCAGCACGCGCGCCTTGAGGTTGCGACGGATATAGCCTTCGACAACGCGCAGACCGGCGGCCTTGCCATGCTTGCCGGCCTGGAAGACTTCGCGGATTTCGGCGCGGCCGACGACATTTTCGATCATTTCCGGACCAAGCTCACCGGCCATGGCCAGCTTCAGCTCGTCGATCAGATCATAGATGATGTCGTAATATTTCAGCGCCACGCCCGCCTGTTCGGCGATTTCGCGCGCCTTGGCATTGGCGCGGACACCAAAGCCGATGATCGGCGCCTTCGATGCTCGTGCAAGGGTGACATCCGATTCGGTGATGCCACCAACGCCCGAATGCAGGACACGGGTGCGGATTTCATCGGTCGACAGCTTGTTGACCGCCGCCACGATGGCTTCGACAGAACCCTGCACGTCTGCCTTGATGACAACCGGGAATTCCTTCACCTGGCTCGCCTTCAGGGCCGAGAACATGTTTTCAAGGCTGGCCGGCGCTTGCGTCGTGCGCTTGGTGGTTGCGACCTGCTGACGATAGGCCGCGACCTCGCGGGCGCGCGCTTCGTTCTCGACGACGGAGAAGGGATCGCCCGCCCCCGGCACGCCCGACAGGCCGAGCACTTCGACCGGCTGGCTTGGCCCGGCTTCCTTGACCTGACGCCCCTTGTCGTCAAGCATCGCACGCACCTTGCCGCTTTCAGCCCCG
>CAZWMK010000131.1:0-5200 GCA_964635065.1 uncultured Sphingomonadaceae bacterium
CCTGATGCGGAATCACCCAGTCGACATCCGCGGGCGTCAGACCCGCGTCCGTCAGCGTTTCCTCGACCACCGAGGTCAGATTGGTGACGGCGTGGCGGAACACTTCCTTGCCCACCATCCGGAGTTTGCCGACCATTCCCGTCGATGACGGCCCGCCATCGACGTAGAGCAGATCGTTGAAACGGCCATCAGAATGGAGAATCGAGGACAGTACGCCCGGCTCATCCGACCGACCTTCCACCGATTCGCTCTTGAGGACAACAGCGCCGGCGCCGTCGCCGAACAAAACGCAGGTACCGCGGTCCTCCCAGTCGAGGATACGACTGAAGGTTTCCGCGCCAATCACCACGGCCGTTTTTGCAGAACCGGCCCGCAGCATCGCATCGGCAACCGACAAGGCATAGACGAAACCGGAACACACCGCAGCGACGTCAAAGGCAAAACCCCGCGTCATGCCGAGTTTGGACTGCACCGTGGTCGCCGTCGCCGGAAATGTCTGGTCGGGCGTTGCCGTCGCAACAATCACCAGATCGACATCAGCCACTGCCAGGCCGGCATTTTCAAGCGCCCGGAGCGCCGCAGCCGTTGCAAGGTCAGAGGTCATTTCGCCTTCTGCCGCGATGTGGCGGGCGTGAATGCCGGTACGCTCGACGATCCATTCGTCAGAGGTGTCGAGGTTCTCGGACAGTTCGGCATTGGTAACGCAACGTGCGGGCAAATAACTGCCAACCCCGACAATGCGTGAACGCATGACCATTGCCTTATCCATTCTCCACATCGGTAGGGATACCGTCAGCCAGCTTCGCGTGCGCGCGAAAGTGGGCCAGATCTTCCGAAATCTTGCGCGCGATGTCGTGTACGACAAGATCATGCGCCACGCCAATGGCATTGGCAACGCCATGCGGCGTCGCACCGCCATGACTTTTCACGACAAGGCCATTCAGCCCCAGAAATACCGCGCCATTGTGATTGTTTGGATCAAGATGCGCGCGGAGCGACCGGAGCGCGCTGCGCGAGATCAGATAACCCAGCTTGGCAACAAGACTGCTCTTGAAGGCGTTGGTGAGCAGCCCGACGATGAGCCGGGCCGTACCTTCTGCGGTTTTGAGGGCGATATTCCCAGAAAAGCCATCCGTCACGATGACATCGAGATCGCCGCGCCCGATCTTGTCGCCTTCGGTAAAGCCGGTGAAGGTCAGCGGCAGGTCGGCAGCGCGCAACAATCCGGCGGCTTCTTTCAGCTCCTGCGTGCCCTTCAGGTCTTCTTCGCCAATGTTGAGCAGCGCCACGCGCGGCGAATCAAGGCCAAGCAGCGTGCGGGCGAAAGCCGCGCCCATCACTGCAAACTGTACGAGGTTGTTGGCATCGCATTCGGTGTTCGCGCCAAGATCCAGCATCACCGAATCGGACTTCATCGTTGGCAGCAGCGCAGCCAGCGCGGGGCGATCGATGCCCGGCATGGTCCGCAGGGACAGCTTGGCGATCGCCATGAGTGCGCCGGTATTGCCAGCCGACACGGCGGCATGGGCGTGACCGTTTTTCACGGCATCGATGGCCATGCCCATCGATGAATTGCGGGCACGACGAAGCGCCTGACTCGGCTTGTCCGTAGCCAGAACTTCGACATCGGAGTGAATGATCTCGGACACTGCCGCGACGCGCGGCGCGCGCGCGAGTTCCTCGCGCAGACGGCTCTCCGCACCGAAAAGACGGAAACGAATCGCAGGATAGCGTTCGCGCGCAATCTCGGCGGCAGCGATGGTCACTGCAGGACCGCCATCGCCACCCATCGCGTCAAGCGCGATGATGGGACTTACGGTCATGCCAAAGCCTTCACGCTGCGCGCCGACGTCCGGTTCAGGCGTTCGCTTCGACCACTTCGCGGCCGTTGTAGAAGCCGCAAGCGCCACAAACATTGTGCGGCAGCTTCAGCTCGCCGCAGTTCGGGCATTCCTGGAACTGACGCGCTTCGAGCGCATGATGGCTGCGACGCATGTTGCGACGTGACGGCGAAGTTTTTCTCTTGGGAACGGCCATGCGGCACCTGTAACTTTCGAACAGCAAGAAGGATAGACCTGTCCGGCGCACATAACCGGACCGGCCCACCCCGGGACCAATTGAGCGCGCGACAATAGCGATTTACGTTTCGGTTTCAAGTCCAAGAACGCATCGCGCAAAATCAGCGCAAACCGCTCGCTTCATCACCATTTTTGCGTCTGTCACGCACCAGTGGCCGGATGCAAAGCGATTCGCGCGCGCGAAAGCGGGTCGCCTCATTGGCCGGAAAGCGCGGCATCCGAGACATAAGGGTTGCGCGCGCGCTCCTGCCCGAAGGTCGACATCGGACCGTGCCCCGGCACAAAGGCGGTACTGTTGCCAAGCGGCCACAGCTTTTCAGCAATCGACCGGATCAGCGTTGCGTGATCTCCACGCGGAAAGTCGGTGCGCCCGATCGAACCTTGAAACAGCACATCGCCGACCATCGCCAGACCGACGCCCGGATGGTGAAAAACGACATGCCCCGGCGTGTGGCCGGGACAATGAATGACATCAAGGACAAGATCGCCCACCGTCACCTGGTCCCCGTCTTCCAGCCACCGGTCGGGCGTGAAGGATGCCGCGCCCGCAAAGCCATATTGCACGCCCTGGGCGTCCAACTGGTCAATCCAGAATTTGTCATCCCTGTGCGGCCCTTCGATCGGCACACCCAGTTGCCTCGCCAGCGTGCCCGCCATGCCGCAATGGTCGATATGGCCGTGGGTTATCAGTATTTTTTCGATCGTGACGCCGGCCTTTGACGCGGCCTCGGTCAAGCGGTCGAGATCGCCGCCGGGATCGACAAAAGCGCCACGCATGGTGCGGGTGCACCACAAAAGCGTGGAATTCTGTTCAAAAGGGGTGACTGGCACCACCATGGCGGCAAGCGGACGCGGTTCAGTGTTCATGCACTTTAAATGAACCCGCGCATATTTTTGTGCAACAAGTTGCTTTCGTGCGCGTTTGTTTCGGACAGATAACATTTTGCATGCCCTGCAGCGGTTATGCCTGCTATGCGCTCTCACCCCTTTGCTGACGGACCTGCCGTGTCTCTCGATCCCGCCCGCCCGTTCATCCTGCTCGACGATGCCGCCCTTGGCATGGCCCGCCTGTTCGAAGCGCCAGAAGCCATCGTCTCGGCCAACAGCATCGACGCGGTCGTGCCAGCACTCGAACAGTTGCGCGCAGCGCAGCGCGCGGGTTTTCATGCGGCCGGCTACATCAGCTACGAAGCCGGCCTTGCCCTGGAGCCGCGCCTGCGCCACTGCCGCCACGCCGCACCGCCACCAGAGGGCATGGCGCCGCTATTGTGGTTTGGCCTGTTTCGCGGATGGCGCGCGCTTGACCCCGCCACGCTGGACGCGCCAGAGGCTGCGATCACGGCCCTCAGGCCGCGCGCCACGCCCGAAGCCTATGCCGCCGCCGTGGACCAGGTGCGCGCCTACATCGCAGCCGGCGACATTTATCAGGCCAACCTCACCTTTGCCGCCGATATTGCCTATGAAGGCCACCCTCTCGGCCTTTATCTGCGCCTTCGCCGGCGCCAGCAGGCGCCTTATGGCGCATTGATCCGCCATGACAGCAGCTGGCTTTTGTCTTTTTCGCCCGAACTTTTTTTCGACATTAACGGCGACCAGCTGCGCGCCCGCCCAATGAAAGGCACGGCGCCGCGCGGCGGCAATGCCAAGACAGATGCCGAAATTGCCGCCCGCCTTGCCGCCGATTCCAAGAACCGCGCGGAAAACCTGATGATCGTCGATCTGCTGCGGAACGATCTTGCGCGCGTGGCGGCGCCCGGCAGCGTGACGGTGCCGCGCCTGTTTTCGATCGAAACCTATCCGACGCTGCACCAGATGACGTCCGAGGTCACGGCGCGCCTCGCGCCCGGCTGCGACGCCGTCGCGGCGCTGACCGCGCTGTTTCCCTGTGGCTCGATCACCGGCGCGCCGAAGCTGCGGGCGATGGAGATCATCGACGCGCTCGAACCTGAACCGCGCGGCCCTTATACCGGCGCCATCGGCCATATCGCCCCGGATGGCACAGCCGCCTTCAATGTCACCATCCGCACGCTGGCGATCGACCGCCCCGGCCATGCCCGGCTGGGGCTGGGCGCGGGCATTGTCGCCGACAGCGATCCGCAAGCAGAATGGCGCGAATGCCTGAGCAAAGGGGATTTCCTGACGCGCGCGCCGGCCGACTTCGATTTGATCGAGACCCTGCGATTCGATCCGGCAGATGGCTTTTTGCAGCTTGATCGCCACCTCATGCGCCTTTCAGCCTCTGCCGCGCGCTTTGATTTCCCCTATTCCGAACATGTTGCCCGCAATCAGCTGCAAGCCGCCGTCGCCATGGCCACGACGCCGCGACGTGTGCGACTGCTGCTTGGCCGGAACGGCGGCATGGCCGTTGAAACCGCCCCACTGCCCCCCGCGCCCGACACCCCTGTCGCTGTCGTCGCCACGCCGCTGCCGGTTCCCGCAGAAGACATCCGCCTTGCCCACAAAACGACTGACCGCAGCTTTTATGCCGCGGCCCTCGCCGAAGCCCGCGCGCAGGCGCCCTGTTTTGAAACCGTACTGGTGCGCCCCGATGGTTTCGTGACGGAAGGCAGCTTTACCAACATCTTCCTGCGGCGGGCCGATGACATGCTTTTGACCCCGCCGCTCCATGACGGCCTTCTGCCCGGCATCCTGCGTGGCGCACTGATCGACAGCGGACAGGCCATCGAAGCCCGGCTGACGCTGGCCGATCTGGCCGACGGCTTTTACATCGGCAACGCGCTGCGCGGCCTGATTCCCGCGCGTCTGGTTGCACCCGTTTGATGGTGGGGGTATAGCCCCGCTGCAATTCGCTACATCGGAGCAATCATCATGGCCCTGCTGTCCACCGCCATCAATCGCATCCAGCCCTCGCCCACCATTGCCGTCACCAACAAGGCAGCGGAACTCAAGCGTCAGGGCCGCGACATCATTGGCCTCGGCGCGGGCGAGCCGGACTTCGACACGCCCGATTTCGTCAAGGAAGCCGCGATCCAGGCGATCCGCGAAGGCAAGACGAAATACACCAATGTCGACGGCACGCCCGAGCTGATGGCGGCGATCATCGCCAAGTTCAAGCGCGACAACGGCCTTGACTACACGCCCGCGCAGATCAGCGTGAACGT
>CAZWMK010000132.1:0-5173 GCA_964635065.1 uncultured Sphingomonadaceae bacterium
TTCATCCGGGCCATGCATCTTCGGCTTCACGATATACATCGAGCCGGTGCGGCTGTTGCTGACGCGACCGAGACCCTTCAGTTCGTGGAGCGAGATCAACGCGGTGACGATGCCGTCCATGATGCCTTCAGGCACGTCGCTACCATCGGCCAGACGGATGGCGTCGCTCGTCATCAGGTGGCCGACATTGCGGATGAACAGCAGGCTGCGGCCCGGCAATGTGACAGTGCCACCCGTTGCGCCCTGATAGACGCGGTCGGGGTTGAGCGCACGTTCGACCGTGCGACCGCCCTTTTCAAAGCTGTCGACCAGATCGCCCTTCATCAGGCCGAGCCAGTTGCGGTAAACGGCAACCTTTTCCGCCGCATTGACGGCGGCAACTGAATCCTCGCAGTCGATGATCGTGGTGAGCGCCGATTCCAGCACAACATCGGCAATGCCTGCGGCATCATCGCGACCGATCGGGTGGGTGCGGTCAATACGGATTTCGAGGTGCAGGCCATTATTGACGAGCAGGATCGTATCGGGGGCGTTGGCATTGCCGGTGAAGCCGACAAACTTCGAGGCGTCGGCGAGGGTCGTGTTGCCATGCGCCGTGCGGATGATCAGCGTGCCTTTTTCAACCGCATAGCCGGTTGCGTCTGTATGGCTGCCCGACACGAGCGGAGCGGCGGTGTCGAGGACTGCGCGTGCGCGTGCAATGACCTCGGCGCCGCGCACCGGATTATAGCCGGGGCCCTTGGTGCGGCCATCGGCTTCGTCGATGGCGTCGGTGCCGTAAAGCGCGTCATACAGGCTGCCCCAGCGTGCGTTGGCGGCGTTCAGCGCATAGCGGGCGTTTGACAGCGGCACGACAAGCTGCGGCCCAGCCAGCACCGCGATTTCAGGATCGACATTCCTGGTGCCGATGGTGAAGTCGTCGCCTTCGGGGACAAGATATCCGATCTCGCGCAGGAAGGCCTGATAGGCCGTCGCGTCGATCAGCTGCCCCTGCCGTGCATCGTGCCAGGCATCGATCTTGGCTTGCAGATCGTCACGCTTGGCGAGAAGCGCCTGGTTCTGGGGGGTCAGGCGTTCGATCAGGGCCGCGGCACCCTGCCAGAAAGCCGCCGCATCGATGCCGGTGCCGGGCAGTGCTTCGTTGTTGATGAAGTCGCGCAGTAGCGGCGCGACGGTCAGGCCATAGGTGTCATTGCTCATGTGCCGGTTCCTGAAATGGAGATTGCCATTGATCGCTGCCTAGCGGGGATTTGACAATTGATCTATTGGCAAGGATGGAAAAGCATCATGTCCTGAATGGAAACATTCCATGGCGGCATCTGGCCTGATCGACGATCTTGAACTCTTCGTCCGCGTTGTCGAAGCGGGCGGCCTGTCGGCGGCGGGGCGGCAGCTCAATCTGTCGCCGTCGATGTTGTCGAAACGGCTGGCGCGGCTGGAGGGGCGACTGGGTGTGCGGCTCCTCGTCCGTAACAGTCGCAGGCTGGCGTTGAGCGATATCGGGCAGGGGTATTTCACACGGGCGCAGGCAATTCTGGCCGCTGTCGACGAAGCCGAACGCTATGTATCGGGCAGGGCGCGGCAGACGGGCGGATTGCTCAGGATATCGGCGCCGACCTCATTTGGGCGGCTGCATGTCGCGCCGCATCTGAAAAGCTTTCTCGACCGCCATCCGGGGGTGCGGATCGATATTGATCTCAGCGATGGTTTTGTCGATCTGGTAGGCAGCCATATCGATGTCGCCATCCGTATCGGCGCGTTGCAGGATTCCTCGCTGATGGCGCAGCGGCTGGCAGCGAACCAGCGGCTGTTGTGCGCAACGCCGGATTATGTCGCCCGTCATGGCATGCCGCAGACCCTTGACGAACTGTCAGGCCATCGCCTGCTGGCCGCTGACAATCAGACGCCATGGCGTCTGGACGGGCCGGAGGGGGCGGTCAGCCTGCGTGTCGACAGCGTTGTTCGTACCAATTCAAGCGAAGTGGTACGCGAGACGCTGTTGTCGGGCATGGGTATTGCGCTCAGATCGACCTGGGATATCGGGGATGCCTTGCGTGACGGTCGCCTGATGGTGGTACTGCCGCGCTATCAGGGCGCGACCGACGTCGCCATTCACGCCGTGCACACCAGCGGGCGGCAGGCGTCTGCCAATGTGCGCGCTTTCATCGAACATCTCAAACAATGCTATGGCAATCAGCCGCCATGGCATGTCGATGCCCTGGATGGCGCCTGACACGGGGGGGCTGAAACGGGGCGAGTCTGGTTTTTCGCCGCGGACTGACCTATGCCACGACGAAATCATGTGGACCGGCACGTTTTGCAGTGAAGGATAGGCTGTTGCGCGCGCTTTTCGATGCTGTTGGACCTGCCGCGGAAGCTGCGCTTTCCTGCTCTTTGCTGGATCATTTTGCCAAAGATTCCGCACGTGTGGACGCATTGAGCGTCACGGTCGGCCCGTTCTTTGCCGATTTTTCGAAAACCCATCTCGATCCTGGTCTGATCGCAGCGGCTGCCGGATGGTGGCAAGGGTCGGATGCTGCGGTGTGGCTGGAAAGTGTGCGCCGGGGTGGCCTTGCCAATAGCACCGAACGCCGCGCGGCGCTGCATGAAGCCTGGCGCGCCGCGTATCCGCCCGCCACGGTTGCCGCCCATGTGGCCGAGGTCAACCATGCCATGCAGGCTTTGGTGGCAGACTGGCGCGCCAGCGATGCGACGGCTTTGGTTCATATCGGCATTGGCGGTTCGTCGCTCGGGCCTGAGCTGGCGCTGACGGCGCTCGCGCCGCACGGTGGCCGTTTCGATGTGCGGGTTGTCGGCAACCTCGATGCATCAGCAACGCTGCGAGCCTTGCAGGGACTTGATCCGCAGCGCACGCGGGTGATCGTTGCCAGCAAGAGCTGGACGACGCTGGAAACGCAAACCAACATGACGATGGTCCACGCGTGGTTGCGGGCCGGTGGCGTGGCCTGTCCCGAAAGCGTGACGGCGGCGCTGACAGGACGTGGCGACCTGGCACGGGCTGCCGGCATTTCATCCGCCCGGATTTTCGACGTGCCTGATTGGGTGGGTGGGCGCTTTTCGCTGTGGTCGGCAATCGGGCTGCCGATTGCGCTGCAACTTGGCTGGGATGGCTTCCAGCGCCTGAGACAGGGGGCGGCGTTGATGGACAGCCATGCGGCAGAAACGCCGCTGGCACGCAATGCGCCGTGGCTCGCGGCACTGGCGGGCTGGCTTTATGCCTGCATTGCCGGTTGCGGCAGTCGCGCAACCTTTGCCTATGATGATCGCCTGCGGATGCTGCCCGCGCATCTGTCGCAGCTTGAAATGGAAAGCCTCGGTAAAAGCGTGACGCGGGACGGCGCGCCGGTCGCTTGCGGCATCGGTGCCATGTGGGGCGGTGTCGGTACCGATGTGCAACATGCCGTCATCCAGGCCGTGCAACAGGGGCACCGGACCGTGCCTGTTGATTTCGTCGCGGTGCAACAGTGCGGACATGACCATGCCGACCGTCACCGGCTGGTGCTGGCGTCGATGCTGGGACAGGCGGCGATGATGCTGCGCGGCAAGAATGCCGATGCGGTCCGTGCCGAAATGTCGGCGGCGGGCCATGCCCCGGAGGATATCGAGGAACTGGTGCCCCACAAGTCTTGCCCGGGCAACCGGCCTTCGACGACGATCCTCCTCGACCGTCTGACACCGGAGGCATTGGGCGCACTGATTGCCTTTTACGAACAGCGCACGGTGATGCTGGCGGCGTTTCTGGGCGTCAATCCGTTTGACCAGTGGGGGGTCGAGATGGGCAAGGCCGCCGCTCTCAGGCTGGCCCATGGACAGGCATCGGGCGTTTTCGATCCGTCGACGGCGGCCCTTGCGGCACGTCTGCTGCATCCGGGGACCTGACTGTCGGTAATTTTTACAGTCATGCCAGAAGCCTCGGGCATAAGTGTCTGTTTTTGCGCGGTATCGGGATTTGGCGCAAATTTTGCTCGCTATCTGAATATATCGCTTGCCGGGCGCGCCGGCACGTCATGAAGGGCTTGCAAGATGAAAACATGGCTTAAAACATCGGGGCTCGCATCGGCATCGCTGCTGTGCATGCAGGCGGCAAATGCGACCGTAGTTGTCAGCTATCCCGATTTTTCGGACGTGACAGGTCTTCAGATCAACGGCAATGCCGCGCAGGTGGGCAATGTGCTGCGTGTGACGCGCGACACCTATAATCAGGCGGGCAGCGTTTTTTCGCTGAATCCTGTGTCTCTGGCATCGAACGCCTCGTTCAGCACCTATTTCCAGTTCCGCTTCACCAATCCCGGCGGTGCGTGTGACGGTCTGGGCTGCGGCGCGGACGGGCTGGTTTTCGCCTTGCAGACCGTTTCAAATACGGCCGGCGGTGGCGGTGGCGGTATCGGTTATGCCGGTCTGGCTAACAGTGTCGGCATCGAGTTCGACAGTTGGAACAATGGTGCCGGAGACGGTAACAGCAGCAATCATGTCGGCATCAACGTAGGCGGCAACGTCAACTCCCTGATGACGCAGGAAATCCTCGCGGGCGATCTCAACAATGGTCAGATCTGGAACGCATGGGTGGATTATAATGGTGCCAGCACGCTTCTGGAGGTGCGCCTTGACCTGTCGAGCGTGCGCCCGGCGCTGCCTGTTCTGTCTCTGAGCCGCGATCTGTCGGGTGACCTTGGTTCCACGTCCGCGTTTGTTGGATTTACGTCGGGTACGGGTGCAGCCTTCGCAAATCATGACGTTCTCAACTGGGTGCTGGAGGATCGTTTTGCGCCCATTGGCGTGCCGGTGCCGGAACCGGGCATGATCGGACTGATGGGCGGGGCACTGGCCTTTGTTGGCCTGGCGCGTCGTCGCAAGCCGCGCGCCTGAACTGATCGCACGTCACACGGCCGGCCGCGCCTGCCAGGCCCGGTGCGCTCCCCGCGCGCCGGGTTTTTGGCGTCTGTGGTTTCAGATTGCGTGTCCATGCGGGCGGCACCCAGTAAAAACCCCCGCCGCTGGTGCGACGGGGGTCTTTATTTCCAGTCCTGTCGGTAAGGATCAGAGGCTGTAGTACATTTCGAACTCGACCGGCGACGGGGTCATTTCCCAGCGCGCCACTTCCTGCATCTTGATGTTGATGAAGCTGTCGATCAGTTCGTTGGTGAACACGCCG
>CAZWMK010000133.1:0-5055 GCA_964635065.1 uncultured Sphingomonadaceae bacterium
CTGCTCGTGCCGAACGGCTCGCCTTATGAGGCGGGCAAGGACGATCTCCGGCTCGCGCTGGCTGAACGGCGTACTGAGGAGTGCGGGCTGCCCCTGGTCTATCTCAATCGTGTCGGCGGGCAGGATGAACTGGTGTTCGACGGCGCAAGTTTTGTACTGAACGGCGACCGGAGCCTTGCGCTGCAACTGCCCGATTGGGAAGAAGCCGTGACGCTGACGCATTGGGTGCGCGATGCGGGTAGCTGGCGTTGCGCAGAGGGTGATGTCGCCGCCCTCGAAGCCGCGCCCGGCGATATGTACCACGCGATGATGCTGGGTCTGCGCGACTATGTGAACCGCAACCGTTTCCCCGGCGTCGTGCTCGGTCTGTCGGGTGGCATCGACAGCGCGCTCTCGGCAGCGGTTGCTGTCGATGCCCTGGGGGCGGACCGTGTGTGGTGCGTGATGATGCCTTCGCCCTTCACCAGCGCCGAGAGCCTCGAAGACGCCGCTGCATGTGCGCGCCTTTTGGGTGTACGGCTCGATACGGTGGCGATTGCGCCGGCGATGCAGGCGTTCGATGCGATGCTGGCGCCTTTGTTTGCGGGACGCGGGCGCGACATCACCGAGGAAAATATCCAGTCGCGCATTCGTGGGCTGACGCTGATGGCGCTGTCGAACAAATATGGTCACATGCTGCTGACGACAGGGAACAAGAGCGAAATGTCCGTCGGTTATGCTACCATCTACGGCGACATGGCCGGCGGCTATTCAGTCCTGAAGGACGCGTACAAGACAAGCGTTTTCGCCCTGTCGCGCTGGCGCAACGCGCAGCGGCCGCGCATCGGTCTTGGCCCGGACGGGATGGTCATGCCCGATCGCGTCATCACCAAGCCGCCGACCGCCGAATTGCGCGAAAATCAGAAGGATGAGGATAGCCTGCCGCCCTATGACGTGCTGGATGGCATTTTGCACGCACTTGTCGAGGAGGAACTGGCCGTGGCCGATATCCTCGCGCGCGGCTATTCCCGCGAGACGGTGGAGCGGATTGAACGCCTGCTTTATGTCGCGGAATACAAGCGCCGCCAGTCACCGCCCGGCGTCAAGCTGGGGCGGCGCAGTTTCGACCGCGACCGCCGTTACCCGATCACCAACGCCTTCCGGACATCGAAGCCATGACCATTGTCACCCGTTTTGCGCCGTCGCCGACCGGGCGGCTGCATGTCGGAAATGTCCGCACTGCGCTGCACAACTGGCTGTGGGCGCGGAAGAATGGCGGACGCTTTCTGCTTCGGCTCGATGACACCGATGCCGAACGGTCGCGTGCAGAATATGCGGATGCCATTCGCGCCGATCTGGCCTGGCTTGGATTGTGCCCCGATGGCGAGGAGCGCCAGTCGGACCGGATTGCGCGCTATGATGCGGCGATGGCCGTTCTTGAAACGCAGGGACGCGTCTATCCTTGCTATGAAACGGCGGAAGAGCTTGATCTCAAGCGCAAGGTGCAGTTGTCGCGGGGTTTGCCGCCTGTATACGACCGCGCCGCTCTCGCGCTGACGGCCGAGGCACGGGCCGCGCTTGAAGCGCAGGGCGTGCGCCCACACTGGCGTTTCCGGCTGGAGACGTCGGCGCCTGTCGCCTGGATCGATCTGGTGCGCGGCGCGACGCATGTTGATCCTGCCTCGCTCAGCGATCCGGTGGTGCGTCGGGCGGATGGCAGCTATCTTTACATGCTGCCTTCCGTTGTCGATGACATTGACATGGGCGTTACCCATGTCGTGCGCGGCGAGGATCACACCACCAATTCGGGCGTGCAGATCCAGATGTTTCAGGCGCTTGGTGCCGCGCCACCCGCCTTTGCCCATGAAGCGCTGATCACATCTGTCGACGGGCCGTTGTCAAAGCGGCTCGGATCGGCGGGCGTCGATGCCTTCCGCGAGGCGGGGATCGAGCCTTTGGCCGTCTGCGCGCTTCTGGCCCGTCTTGGTACCAGCGATCCCGTCGAGCCGGTGACGACGATGCAGCCGTTGATCGACCGCTTTGATTTTGCCCATTTCGGACGCGCGACGGCACGTTTTGATCCGGTGGAACTGGCAGCTCTTAATGCGCGCATCGTTCATCAACTGACCTTCGAGGTCGTCGCAGACCGCCTGCCTGCCGGCATGACGGCCGCGGCATGGGACGCGATCCGGCCTAACCTTGAAACCGTTGCGCAGGCCGTTGACTGGTGGGCGGTGATCGAAGGGCCGGTTGCGGCACAAGTCGATCCCGAAGACCGCGACGTTCTGGTCGCAGCGGCACAGCTTGCCACCGGTCTCGATTGGACGGGCGATCCATGGCGCGATCTGACCGACGCCGTGAAGGCCGTGACGGGCCGAAAGGGCAAGGCGCTTTTCCTGCCGTTGCGCCGGGCGCTGACAGGGCGCGATCATGGCCCGGACATGAAGGCGCTCTTGCCGCTCATCGGGCAGGCACGCGCGCTTGAAAGACTTGCAGTTTGATGCAAAATCGGCGCGATATCCTATCGCATTGCCGAAAAAGCTGCGCTAAATAGGCTTTATGTCGATTGAGTCGGGCACCCATCACAGCTGTGCGGATTGCGCTGTCCGCGATGTAGCCCTTTGCGCGGCGCTCAATGATGACGAGCTTCAGCGGCTCAATCAGATCGGGCGCAAGCAGCATTATGCCAAGGGCGAAACCGTCATCTGGGCGGGCGAAGAAAGCCCTGTTTTCGCCAACATCGTATCAGGTGTTCTGAAACTGGGCACCACCACGCCCGATGGTCGCGAGCAGATTGTTGGTCTTCTGTTTCCCGCTGATTTCATCGGGCGCCTGTTTGCGGTCCGCACCGATTACGATGTGACCGCGATCACCGATGTCGAGCTGTGCGTTTTTCCGCGCACCGGCTTCGAACGCGCGCTTGAGGATTATGCCCAGCTTGAGCGTACGCTGTTGCGCCGCACGCTCGACGAACTGGATATCAGCCGTCAGTGGATGGTGCTGCTCGGTCGTAAAAGCGCCGAGGAAAAGGTGGCGAGCTTCCTGCTTCAAATCGCTCGCCGTCTGGGCCAGGAAGCGAAGTGCGGGGCGCAATCGCTGAGTTTCAATCTGCCATTGACACGGTCGCAGATCGCAGACGTGCTCGGACTGACGATCGAGACTGTCAGCCGCCAGATGACCCGGCTGAAATCGGCTGGCGTGATTCGCCTGCCCACGGCGCGCAGCATAGAAATTCTGCAGCCTGAGACCCTGACCGCGATGGCCGAGGCTGCTTAGGTCATCGTCATCTGATCCGCAGATCAGCAAAGCTGCGTTTTCTGCCAGTTGCTGCTGACCAGCACCCATTCATCCCCGGACAGGTGGTCGCTAGTCAAGGCGATCAGGCCCAGTTCGATGATCAGCAGCAACCGCCGGTATCCCTGGAAAAAACAGCGCAGCATATAACCCAGTGCCTCGGCATTGCCGGTTGTCTCACCGGCACCGAGCGGTTCAAGCGCCAGCGCCAGTTCCTGCGTCAGCCCTTCCTGTTCGGCGAGCATCGTGCTGACCTGATCCCAGAGCGCACCCATGTCCTTAGGCGAAGTCTCGAGATGGCGCTGAAGCAGCAGGGCGTCTGCATCGGCCGCATGGCTGCAGTGCGCAAGCCCGGTTTCGATAGCGGCATGAAGTTGCGGATCAATGGGGCCGGGGAGTTGGTCGGCGAGTGTCTCAAGCCTGTCGCACAAGGCCCGTATCATGTCGTGGCGCATACGCATCTGGCGCAGGCTGTCCTTCAGACTTAACCCGCCCTGCTGCTTGGTGGGATGCGCAATAATATTGTCCGCAGACTTGAGAGAATCGACTTTTGGCACGATAAAAATCCCCAATTCCTTTACGTGCCACAATGCCGCACATCGCAATTTCCGTGCCTTGACATGGATCAAGGCAGTAGCGGGGCCAATAGCCGATGGGCTACACGTCAAACGCAGCATTGCACCGGTGTGGTGCTGCTTTTCAGGGGTATGAAATGCGATCCACATTTCAGGTCGTTATTTTCCTGTTGATCGCGCTTGCCGCAATGGCAGCAACATCGCAGGCAGTTGTGCCGGCCTATGCCGTGCATGGCATCATCGTCACGCTGGCCTGTCTGGTCGGGCTGGTCGTCACCTTGCGCACCGCGCGCTTTGATTCCGCCGGACGCGAACTGGCTGTTGCCGGCCCACCGACGCGGTATAGCGACGACGTCATCCGCGCGGGTGTGATCGCGACGATGTTCTGGGGCGTGATCGGCTTTGCTGTCGGCGTGTTCATCGCGTTGCAGCTGGCGTTTCCGGCTCTGAATTTCGACCTGGAATATACGACTTTCGGTCGCTTGCGCCCGCTGCATACCTCGGCCGTGATTTTCGCCTTTGGCGGTAACGCGCTGATTGCTAGCAGCTTCCATGTCGTCCAGCGCACCTGCCGCGCCCGGCTGGCGTTCGGCAATCTCGCCTGGTTTGTCTTCTGGGGCTATCAGCTGTTCATCGTTCTGGCGGCAACCGGCTATGTGCTGGGCGTCACCCAGTCCAAGGAATATGCCGAACCCGAATGGTATGTCGATCTCTGGCTGACCATCGTCTGGGTGGCCTATTTCGCCATTTTCATCGGTACCATCGTCAAGCGCAACGAACCGCACATCTATGTGGCCAACTGGTTCTACCTCGCGTTTATCGTCACCATTGCCATGCTGCATATCGTCAACAATCTGGCGGTGCCGGCTGGTCTGTCGGGCAAGAGCTATTCGGCTTTCTCCGGTGTGCAGGATGCGCTGACGCAGTGGTGGTATGGCCATAATGCCGTGGGCTTCTTCCTGACGGCGGGCTTCCTGGCCATGATGTATTATTATGTGCCCAAGCAGGCCGACAGGCCGGTCTACAGCTATCGCCTGTCGATCGTTCACTTCTGGTCGCTGATCTTCCTGTATATCTGGGCGGGTCCGCACCACCTGCATTATACGGCACTGCCCGACTGGGCGCAGTCGCTTGGCATGGTCTTCTCGATCATGCTTTGGATGCCCAGCTGGGGCGGCATGATCAACGGCCTGATGACCCTGTCGGG
>CAZWMK010000134.1:0-4982 GCA_964635065.1 uncultured Sphingomonadaceae bacterium
AGCAGGCCGCCCCTGCCATCGCCGCCAGCCTGTCTGAGGAAAGCGGGGCCGAGGTACGCCGGATCGCGCTGAAGGAGCGCAATCCGGCCGCAGCGCCAGAAGGCGATCTGCGTGAACGGCTCGAGCAATTGGCCGCCGCGCCCTTGACGGCAGACGGTAAGCCGGCGGTGATGCAATGGACCAGCGGGTCGGGTGTCGACGCGAGGGCGCACTACATGCGCGCGATCCCGATGAAGGAAGAGCCCTGCGCCGCCTGCCACGGTACGTCGATTGCCCCCGAAGTGAGAGACAAGCTGGCCGAGCTCTATCCGGCCGACAAGGCGACCGGGTTCAAACCGGGTGACTTGCGGGGAGCAATCGCGATAAGCTGGCCGCTCGCATCAATAACGCACTAACAGGAAGGAGCAGCGGGCATGAAAGGTTTCATCGACAACATCGAGAAACTGACCGAAGAAAACAATGATTTCCGCCGCGTGCTGTACACCGGGCATAACCTCCAGCTGGTCCTCATGGCGATTCAGCCCGGCGAGGAAATCGGCGAGGAGGTCCACGATGACCGGGACCAGTTCTTTCGCATCGAGGGCGGTGAAGGCGAAATCTGGATCGATGGCACCTGCAACAAGGTCAAGGCGGACGACGGAATCATTGTGCCTCAGGGCGCGCGGCACAATGTGATCAGCACTGGGCAGGAGCCGCTGCGTCTCTATACCATCTATGGTCCGCCGGAACATCTGGACGGCACTGTTCACAAGACCTGCGCTGGCGCAACTTCAGATCATGAGCATTTTGACGGTCGGACTACTGAGTAAATTTCATCAGGGCAGGTACCATCTCCGCGTTGCACAAAACGTCGTAACGAGGATCGGCACCAGCGAAGAGGGGCCCAACTTCGTGAGCCCACAGGCAGTTTCGTGCGAGAGCATGCACGAAACTGCCTAAGCTAAGAAAAAATGCTTCCACGAATCACCTTACGCTTCTCCCGACTCATCGAAAACGTCCCACTCGTCGCAGGGATGCCCATATCAGGTCTCGGGTTGGTCGGACCCAATCGCAGGGAGGAACACGTGAATATTCAGCGCCAAACGGTAGCGGTGTCCCGGAGGTGCAGCCTGCTCCTTGCGGCTGGAGCGATCCTGGCGTTAGCCAATGTGACCGGGGCCGCAGCTGCTGCGAAGACACTCGGACCATATGCGCAATCGCCATTCCAGGACGGTTTCGCGGCTGCGGCGCTAAGCCGTCAAATCAACGAACTCGGCCAGTCCTTTGCAGGTGATATCGGCATTGCAGTTCAGGACGTGCAGACTGGCGAGGTTATCGAATTTGATGGCCGCACATTCTTTCCGCAGCAGAGCGTCAGCAAGTTCTGGGTCGCGTTGGCCGCCCTCGATGCGGTTGACCGACGCACCGCGGATCTCGGAGCTCCGGCTGTCCTGCAAGCCTCCGACCTGACGCTTTTCCATCAGCCGATCGCCAAGCAGATCCGCGCTGCCGGGAGCTACAGGACCACGCTGGATGCCCTCCTCACTCGCGCGCTGCAACAAAGCGACAACACTTGTAACGACTTCTTATTGAGAACCATCGGTGGCCCCGAGGCGGTACGGGCCTTTTTTGCCGCTAAGGACATTGATGGCGTCCGCTTCGGCCCGGGTGAACGCCTCATGCAAAGCCGCATTGCCGGGATGAGCTGGCGCCAGGAATATTCCCTCGGCAATGCCTTTTATCGCGCCCGCGCCAATGTGCCCCTCGCGCGACGGCGGGCTGCGTTCGACGCTTATGTCGCCGATCCCGTGGACGGTGCGCAGCCTGTTGCAATTGTGCACGCACTTGCACGCCTTCACCGCGGAGAACTCTTGTCGCGAGAGTCTACCGCACGGTTGCTCGACACGATGTCGAATACGCGCACCGGGCCAAAGCGGTTGAAAGGCGGGCTTGCTGCGGGTTGGTCACTGGCACACAAGACCGGCACCGGCCAGCAGCTTGGTGGTGAGCAGGCGGGATATAACGATATTGGTGTGCTCACGTCCCCTTCGGGGCGTTCCTATGCTGTCGCAGTCATGATCCGCCGAACTTCGGCACCGATCTGGTCGCGCATGGCCGTTATGCAGGATGTCGTTCGAGCGGTCGTTGCTTACGATTCTGCATCTGGTTCACAACATGCGGTCATAGCAGCGCGCAGACGCTGAATGACATTTCTTACAGGGGGGCGTTGCGGGGTGTCCCCGCAGAAGGGGTAGGCGGAGACAGCGCAGCGGCTCCGGCGCAGGGGAAGGCATTCCCCTCTTTGGTATTTGCAGGCCTTGTGGCGTCGGGTCGCACCGCAGGCGCAGTGCGTGGCACCTCCCCGGAGCCTGCCGGAGCAGGGGCCGGGATCCCACCCCCGATGCTGTCGTCGCCTGGCCCTAATAGGACCGAACCGGCCGTCACTGCTCCTGGCGGGCGCAATCGATGCACAGCGCCGCTTCGGGTCGTGCTTCCAGGCGTGCCGGAGCGATCTCGCCGCCACAGCGGATGCACTCGCCATAGGTGCCGGCCGCGATTCGCTCCAGTGCGCGGTCGACCGAGGCGATCTGGCGGCGAAGCAGCAGAGCCTGCGCTTCCAGCGAGGCGTCGTCCTCCACTTCAACCGCTTGCTCGGAGGAATCGGCGTTGAGCGGCTCGGCAAGATCCTGCTCGATCCGTTCAAGACGCGCCTGCAATTCGGCCAACTGTGCTTCGAGACGCGTCTTGTCGACCATGGATATGCTCCTGCCTGCTCTGTCGCCGCCAAGTCTGGAAACCGGCGGACCGGCAGTCAATACCTGTCGGCGTCCGGTTGCGCAGCACAAGGTTGCGCCAGTGCTGGCTTGTGCAATCTCTGCTAGTGCCGCATCTTCCGCAGATGATGCGGCCTGCACTTGCCCTCGCACTTGCCCTCGCACTTGCGGTTCTGACGACCGCTCCCGCCCTTCTGCCTGCATCCGCATGGGCACAGGCCCGGCCGCCGATTCCCGCCGTGGTGCTCACGCACATGAATGGACTCGACGCGCGCTGCACTGCGGCCGGCGGCAAGCCTGGCAACGGGCGCTACGTGATCGCTCAGGATTTCACCGGCGACGGCTTGCTCGATTACCTCCTGTCCGAAGGCGATTACGATTGCACCGGGCGGCCCGGGCTGTTCCGAACAGAGGGGCAAGCCCGCGTCGATATTTTTGTCACCGATCGGGCGGGTGCCGCCCGGCGGGTCTATTCCGACAGGCTGATTGCCTACCGGGTACTGGCCGGACGGCCTGCCAGAGTGCAGATCGCCCGCAAGGGTACGCTCTGCGGCACGGGGGCCTCGCCACAGAGCCAGTGCGCAGCCCAGCTCGCCTGGAACGGCGCCTCCTTTGGCGAGGCGGCATCGGTATCGCGCGGGGCCAGCGGTGCCTCGTCAGCTGCTGTTGGAAGGCCTGTGGCTGCACCGGGGCCAACGTCTGAAGTGGGCTTCCTTGCCAGTTGCCGGGCGGACCTGATCCGCCGCGATGCCAGTGCTGCCCGCTGGGCCGATGATGAATGCAGGACCAACTGGCAGAAGATCGTGGCGAGTGGCCCGGCTGCCGATATGCTGCTCGCGGTTCTGCCTACTGCCGGAAGCGGCCAGCCTACCCTGGCGACCACGAAACAACGCGCAGCTGTAGTCCGCTGGGCAGCCCGGGCCAACCCGCCCGCCTTGGCAACGGGTATGCTGGGCCAGCTGAGCGCCGCGATCGAGGGACGCGGATCGCCGGTGACCGTCTCGGTGAACTGGACGAAGGTGGGCGCGGAAATCCCTTACGACATTGTCGGAGCGCTGCGCATGCGCGGCCTTCCCATTACGGAAATGTCCTGCGAGAAGGTTGGCGTAGGGGCAGGAACGCGCACCTATGCCGGGACATCGGCAGAACGTGTGCCATTCACGCTGATCATCGATCAACAGACTGCGCCCCTTGGGCACATGCAAAGCTATTACACTGCCACCATCAGCCTGGAGGCACGGTATCCGCCGCGCGGATCAACGACCGGCTGCGATTTCTGATCCTTACTGCATGCGGCGTAACCAGGCCTGCCATATGTCTTGACGAGGATCCTCGAATGTTGGCCGAATGCTAAGGCTCGAAGCGACGTGATCGATCCCGCTCTTCCATGGCTCAAGCTTGCGCTTTGTTCGGCGTTGATTGCATTCGCGGGTCCCGCACTGGTCAGGAACGGTGACCGCATCGCCCAGCTGACCGGGCTGTCTCGGTCGTGGATTGGCCTGATCCTGCTGGCAACGGCCACATCCCTGCCGGAACTGTTCACGGGCGTAAGCGCGGTCACCTTCGCTGACGCGCCCAACATCGCGGTCGGAGATGCCTTGGGCAGCTGCGTGTTCAACCTGCTGATGCTGGTGCTGCTCGACGAACTGTCGCGCCGGGATCCGGTTTATCGCCGGATCGATCAGGGCCATACCCTGACTGCTGGCTTTGGCGTCATCCTGATCGGCACCGTCGGTGCATTGATCCTGCTGCGCGGGAGCGGGCTGGATGCCAGCATTCGGCATGTCAGCGTCTATACCCCTTTCCTGGTTCTGCTCTACCTCATCGCCATGCGCGCAGCTTTTGACTTCCAGCGCCGGGTCACGGCGACTCTGCCGGTGCATGAGACCGATCCGGGCCTGACCGTGCGCCAGGCGATCAGCCGCTATCTGCTTGCGGCCAGCATCGTGGTCGCAGCTGGAATGTGGCTGCCTTTCGTAGGTGTCGAAATCGCCGAGCAGATGGGTTGGCAGACGACATTCGTCGGAACACTGCTGATTGCCGCGACGACGTCGGTCCCTGAATTCGTGGTCAGCATCAGCGCGCTGCGCATGGGGGCGGTGGACATGGCCATCAGCAACCTGCTTGGCAGCAATCTCTTCGACGTGCTCATCATCGCCATCGATGACCTTGCCTACACGAAGGGGCCGCTCTTGTCCTCGGTCTCCACCGCTCATGCCGTCACTGCTT
>CAZWMK010000135.1:0-4837 GCA_964635065.1 uncultured Sphingomonadaceae bacterium
CGCGTGCCTTTTCCGGGCGTCGACAGCAGGCGGAAGCTACCTTCATGCATTTCGACCAGCGCCTTGACCAGCGACAGGCCAAGGCCGGCACCGCTGGCATGCTCTGCTGCGGCTTCCAGTTGCTCGAATGGCTGCATGGCCTTTGCAATGGCCTCAGGCGCCATGCCCGGCCCATGATCGCGCACCTCGATGATCATGCGTCCTGCCCGGTCACGGCGCGCCTTGATCAGGACAGGACTGTTGCCATGGCCATATTTGATCGCATTGCCGACAAGGTTGATGAGGATCTGCCGCATCATCCGTGCATCGACGCGTACGGCAGGCAGGTCCGCTGCAATTTCGGTACAAAGCGCCACACCCCGCACGTTCGCCATGCTGGCTAACAGGCGCTGAACCGTTTCCACCAGGGCAGAAAGCGACACATCGCTTTCGCGCAACTCGACGACCCCGGCCTGCAAACGGGACAGGTCGAGAATGGAATCGATCGTGCCCAAGAGACTTTGCGAAGCTTCCCATATGGTTTCGACATAGTCGCGGCAGCGGGTCTGACCGCCATCGGCCATCATCGTGCAGACCAGTTCGGCATAGCCGACAATGGCATTGATCGGCGTCCGCAGTTCGTGGCCAAGGCTGCCGATCAACGCATTGCGCCCTATCCTTGCACGATCGAGAGCTGCCTGAAGATCGTCACGCTCCTGTGTTCGCGCGGCATAGGCCTTCTGCAGCCACTGGGCCAGTTGCGGCGCAGACACCTGCCCAACAGCCTGTCCCGCATCATCGATCAGCACAATGCCATCGGCAAGTGCGACCGTGACATCCGGATGTGACAAAAGCCCGCTGACCGTCAGATCATGCGGAACACGAACACAGTCCTTACCGCTCCCGGACTGCGGCGCAGAAAGCGGCTGCGCTATCTGTATGAGGGCGTCATTCACCTGTCTGGTCCTGTCCTGCGAACCCGTCCGGCGGGCGCGCCCCTTGATGCCCTGCACGGAACCGTTCGGCTGCACCGGCAACCGCGCGGTCATATTTGATTCAGATCTCTTAAAAATACGTTAACGGTCTGGGTTAACGGACTGCATTCACGGCCATGTTGTCGATCAGCCGCGTCTTGCCAAGACGTGCAGCGGCCAGAAGCCGGGCGGGCCGGTCGGCGGTCTCAAGCGGCGCCAGATCGTCGGCACCGCGCAGTTCGATGTAATCGACTGAATCGAAGCCTGCCGCAAGCAGCGCCGCAGCCGTGGCGGACAGGATCGCCGATGCCATCCCTCTTTCTTCCAGACGGGCGACGGCATCGCGCAACAGTCTTGGCAGGGCGGATGCTGTCGCGCGCTCGGCAGCGGTGAGATAGGCATTTCGGGACGACATGGCGAGGCCGTCCGCCTCGCGCACGATCGCAGCGCCAAAAATCTCGGTTGGGATGTCAAGGTCGCGTGCCATGCGGCGGATCGTCAGCAATTGCTGATAATCCTTTTCACCGAACAGCGCGATGTCTGCCTGCGCCTGATTCAGCAGCTTGGCGACAACGGTTGCCACGCCATCGAAATGACCGGGACGCGCCGCGCCGCACAGCCCGTCTGTCACCCCCGTGACCGAAACCGTTGTCGCGAAACCCTGAGGATACATGACATCTACGGTGGGCGCGAACAGCAGATCGCAGCCTGCCACGGTCAGAAGTGCGGCATCTGCGGCTTCTTGCCGAGGATAACGGTCGAGATCCTCATTCGCGCCAAACTGTTTGGGATTGACGAAGATTGTCGCCACTACACGATCGGCCCGCGCGCGTCCTTCGGCAACCAGTGACAGATGCCCGGCATGCAGCGCGCCCATGGTCGGCACCAGCGCGACGCGTTCGCCGCGTGCGCGCCATTGCCGCACCCGGTCGCGGAGCGCATCAACCGTCCGGACGATAGAAAGCGTTTCGGTCATGACATGGCCCTTCATTGACTCCCCGCCGCTCCTGTCCGAAAGAGCGCTGAAGGCGAGTACAACGACACAAAGCGGGGGCAGATGGCAAACGCACATATCATCGTACTGGGCAATGAAAAAGGTGGTTCGGGCAAATCGACCACCGCCGTTCACATTGCCATGGCGCTGGCCCACAGCGGGCTCAAGGTCGTTGCCATCGATCTTGACGCGCGCCAACGCACATTCGCACGCTATCTTGAAAACCGCACGCAATGGTCGGCCAAGCACGGCCACAGCCTGCCTGCCTTCGAAACCATCGTCATCCCCGACGAAAACGAAGAAAGCGACCGCGCACGGCTGACCGGGGAAGTCGAACGGATGAGGTCCGATCATGACGTGATCGTGATCGACACGCCCGGGCGCGACAGCGTGCTGGCACGCACGGCGCTGACCCTGGCCGACACGCTCGTGACGCCGATCAACGACAGCTTCGTCGATTTTGACCTCATCGGGCAGGTCGATCCGGACAGCTTCAAGGTCAAGCGCCCCAGCTTCTATGCCGAACTGGTCTGGAACGCGCGCAAAGCCCGTGCCCGCGCCGATGGCGGCACTGTCGACTGGGTCGTCCTCAGAAACCGACTGTCGAGCCTTGAAGCCCGCAACATGCGGCGTGTCGGCGGTGCCCTAGATGAATTATCCAAGCGCATCGGCTTTCGCGTCGTCCCCGGCCTGTCGGAACGTGTCATCTACCGTGAACTGTTCCCGAAAGGGCTGACCCTGCTCGACATGCAGGCGATCGAAGGCGCAAGCATCAGCCATGTTGCCGCCCGTCAGGAGCTGCGCGAACTCATCGCCGGACTGACGCTGCCGATTCTGGCTGACCGGGAAAGCAAGGCTGCAACGGCCGCCGCCTGATGGCATGGCCCCTCCTCCTTGCCCTGGCTGTCCTCGCGTGCCTGCATTACACAGGCTTGCTGCGCCTCAACGCGCCTGTGCTGTCATGGATCGCCGCAGGCAGCCTGCTGTTTGCCGCCGCCCGACTGGCGGTGGGTGGCAAGCTGTTGCCAGCCCTGCTGCTTGGCGGCATTGCGGCCCTGATGTTCTGGCAAGGACGCAAAGGCCATTTGCGCATGAAGTCTGCCGCTCCAGCGCCTGACGCCGTCCCCGAACCCAGACAAATCGCCGAAGCCCGCGCCATTCTGGGCGTCGGCCCCGACGCCGATGCCGCCGCAGTCCGGGCTGCCTATCGACAGATGATCGAACGCGTCCACCCCGACAAAGGCGGTTCGGTCGAGCTGACGCGGCAGGTCAATGCCGCGCGTGATTTGCTATTGCGGCATCTGGGTGACAGGCCACACTGATCGTTCGTGAAATGCCGCTACAAACGGTGTCATCCTGCCGCCCGCCGAGGCGGCCCTGCTGAAAGTGACCGGCCATGACCCATTGTTTTCATCCCACAGCCCTGCGCGAATATGACATTCGCGGCATCGTCGGACAAACATTGGGCACAGATGACGCCCGCGCCATTGGTCGTGGTTTCGGCACGCGCGTCAGGCGCGATGGGGGCAGGAAGGTTGCGGTCGGCTATGATGGCCGCCTGTCCTCGCCAATACTGGAAGCGGCGCTGATCGAAGGGCTTACGGCCAGTGGCTGCGATGTCGTCCGCATCGGCCTTGGCCCGACCCCCATGCTTTATTTCGCTGTCCACGCGCTGGGCTGCGACGGAGGGGTCCAGATCACCGGCAGCCATAATCCGCCTGATTACAATGGCTTCAAGATGATGCTGGGCCATGGTCCTTTTTACGGGGCCGATATTCAAGCGCTGGGCACGATGGCGGCAACCGGCGACTGGGAAGAGGGTGCCGGGACCGTCTCATCAATCGACATTGAAGATCGTTACGTCGACAGGCTGCTGCTGCACTTCAAGGGGGCCGGCTTCCACATTGCCTGGGATGCCGGCAATGGAGCCGCGGGTCGCATCATCGAAAAGCTGACCGCACGCCTGCCCGGCGAGCATGTTCTGCTCTACACCGACATCGACGGCAATTTCCCCAATCACCATCCCGATCCGACCGAGGAAAAGAATCTCGCCGACATCCGCCGTGTGGTTTCGGACAAGGGGCTGGATTTCGGCCTCGCCTTTGATGGCGATGGCGACCGCATCGGTGCGATCGACGGAGAGGGCCGGATTGTCTGGGGCGATCAGTTACTAGGCATTCTCGCCAGTGATCTTCTGAAAGATCTGCCTGGCGCCACAATCATTGCCGATGTCAAAGCCAGCAAGACGCTGTTTGACGGTATTGCCAAGGCTGGCGGTCGGCCATTGATGTGGAAAACCGGCCATTCGCTGATCAAGGCGAAGATGAAGGAAACGGGCGCTCCTCTGGCGGGAGAGATGAGCGGCCACATCTTTTTCGCGCATGATTATTACGGGTTTGACGATGCACTTTATGCCGCTGTGCGCCTGATGCAGGCAATTGACCGGCTGGGCGGTTCGCTGACCGCACTGAAATCGGCGATGCCGCAGGTCGTCAACACGCCCGAACTACGCTTCCAGTCGACCGAGGAACGCAAGTTTGCGGTTGTCCGCGAGGTGCTGGAGCGCTTGCGCGCCAGCGGCGCCACCGTCGATGAAACCGATGGTGCCCGCGTCACCACGGCCGATGGCTGGTGGCTGCTGCGTGCGTCCAATACGCAAGACGTGCTGGTTGCCCGCGCCGAAGCAACGGACGACGCCGCCCTTGCGCGCCTGATGGATGCCATCAATGCGCAACTGGCGCAGTCAGGTGTCGCTGCGATCACCACTGGACATTAAATTTTTGTTGCAGCGCACAATGGCGCCTTGACTCTGCTGCAGCGCACCCATATTGTGCACTGCAACAGAGTTTACAGGGGTGTCCAATGGCAACTTCCAAACCGCCCGTTACGC
>CAZWMK010000136.1:0-4667 GCA_964635065.1 uncultured Sphingomonadaceae bacterium
AGGGCGCTGATCACCTGCAGTCCAGCGATGGCCGTGGCGGCGATGAACCACCCCGACAGGCCGAGCAGCCCCATGCCCGCGAGGACGGTCAGCGCTGCGAGCGCAGCGCCCAGGATCATGCGACGGGAAGATGCTGCGAGCACGGCCCGCAGAGCAGGCAGCAGTATCGACGCCGGGGCGGTTCTACGCGCCATGCCATCCTCCCGGGATGAGCTGCGCGGCATCAACCGGTGCCGACAGGTGCACGATGCGGTCCATGCGCGCGGCGAGCGCCGGGTCGTGGGTGGCCACGATCAGGGTGCGCCCCTGGGCCAGGGCCACCAGGGATTCGATGACCTGCTCGGCGGTTTCGGTGTCCAGATGCGCGGTAGGCTCGTCTGCCAGTAGCAGATCGGCGCGAGGCGCGGCGGCCAGCCGAGCCAGCGCCAGACGCGCGGCTTCGCCCCCCGACAGGCCTGTCCCGCCTTCTCCGAGCGAAGTCCCCGGACGAGCCTGAGCCACCTTGTCGAGCTGTGCCCACTGGATCGCGCGGTGCACTTGCTGATCTCCTACGCCCGCTCGACCGAGGGCGACGTTGTGTCGGACCGACCCGGAAAACACGTGGGGCCGCTGCCCCATCCAGGCCATGCGTCCGCGCAACGCGCGTGCGGATTCGGCGGTCAACGCAGTGCCGGCGATCTCGATACGGCCTGCCGAAGCGGGCAGCAATCCGGCCAGCAGCGACATCAGGATGGTCTTTCCCGCCCCGCTGCCACCCATCAGGGCGACGTGCTCACCGGGCTTTACGTCCAGCGCAAAGTCCCTGAAAACCGGTGTCTCGCCAGAGAACGCGAATGCCAGATCCTGAACCTTGACGCGAGGCGGACGAACTCGCTTGCCATCTTCATCCGAGTTCCCTGCATGGGCTTCCTGCCTGGGCTGATCCGACGTCTCGTCGTCCGGCAATGGCAACCCGCCTGCATTGAGCCGGTCCAAGGCATCCATTGCCGCCATGCCGGAAGCGCGGTCATGCCAGACGGATGCCAATTCCCGCAAGGGCTCGAAGAAGGCGGGTGCCAGCAACAGGATGAAGAGGCCCTCGGCGAGACTGAGACGCCGACCCCAGGCGCCGAAATCCAGATGCCCCAGCAGATGGAATCCGACGTAGGCGGCGACCATGGCGACGCCCAGCGCCGCGAAAAGCTCCAGCACCGCCGAGGAAAGAAATGCGATGCGCAGTACGTGCATGGTGCGCTGGCGCAGGTCCTCGGCGCTGGCCCGCAGGCGGCGCGCCGTGACCTCGACGCTGCCGAGGGCGCGCAGCGTCGGCAAGCCGCGCAGGCGATCGAGCAGGAACGCATTCATGCTGCCCATTTGCAGCCACTGAGCCTCGCTGGCGGCCTTGGCCCGCCAGCCTACGATCACCATGAACATGGGGATCAACGGCGCGGCCAGCACAAGTACGGCCGCTGCGGCCCAAGAGTACCAGGCCACGGGCAGCAGAATCAGCACGGGTATGAGGCGCACGCGCCAGACAGCGCCGCGGTAGCGCGTCTGCCAGGGCAGTATCGCCTCAGCCTGTTCCGCCAGCGCGCTGGCCGCGGCACCTGCGTGCGCGCGGGCGCGATCCAGCGGAGAACGCGCCGCCACGGCAGCGACGGCGCGGCCGCGCCAGTGGCTCAGGCTTTCGCGGGCCGTATCGAACATACGCCCGGCGCTCCAGGCGTCGAGCCAGGCGCGCAGTACGCCGGCGATTACCATGCCCACCGCCGGACCCACGACGCCATTCAGGCCGGCGCCACTCTGCAAGCGTGCCACGCCCAGCGCCAGCAATGCGGCCTGCGGCAGCCACAGCAGCGGGCTGACGGCATGGAGCAGGCAGGCTGCATCCAACCGCAAGTCCGAACTCGGTCCGGACTTGGGGGCTTGCAGTCTGTCTGGAGGGGCCATGCTTCAACGGACCGTGCGTCGCGCTGTGCCCCTCATGCGGCCATCCGGACAGGGATCTTGAGGTATTGCACGCCGTTGGACTCGGCGCGGGGCAGTTGGCCGGCGCGGATGTTGACTTGGATCGACGGCAGCAGCAGTGTGGGCGCCGCCAGTGTCGCATCGCGCTGCTGGCGCATTGCGACGAACGCTTCCTCGTCGATCCCTTCGCGGACATGAACGTTGCGCGCGCGCTCTTCGGCCACGGTCGTTTCCCAGGCATAGCTGTCGCGTCCAGGGGCCTTGTAGTCATGGCACAGGAAAATCCTGGTCTGCGGCGAGAGCGCCAGCAGCCGCTGTATGGATCGGTACAAGGTCCGCGCACTGCCTCCAGGGAAGTCCGCGCGCGCCGTTCCATAGTCGGGCATGAACAGCGTGTCGCCCACGAAGACCGCATCCCCGATGCGATAGGAGACGCAAGCGGGAGTATGGCCGGGCGTGTGCAGGACTTCCACGGTCAGTTGCCCGATCTGGAGCGTTTCTCCGTCCTTGAGAAGACGATCGAACTCGCTCCCGTCGCCTGACACATCGTCAAGGTTGAAGACCGGGCGGAAGATCGTCTGCACATCGCGGATGTGCTCGCCAATGGCCACCCGCGCATTCGTGCGTTGTCGGATATAAGGGGCGGCGCTCAGATGATCGGCGTGGGCATGGGTTTCCAGCACCCAGGCGATGGTCAGGTCGTCGGCGCGGGCAGCGTCCAGCACGCGGTCCGCGGACACCGTAGAGGCCTTGCCACTGCGATGGTCATAGTCCAGAACCGGATCGATCACCGCAGCTTGCCGCGTCGCCGGGTCCCACACCAGATAGGTCACTGTGCTGGTTGGCTCGTCGAAGAATGCTTGGATGCGGGCTTGAGGCTGCATGCTTGACTCCTTGCAAAGAAACACATCTGAAGTTCATTATATATTAGAATCTACTAAATTAGTGAACCTAAGTCGAGGACATCCGTGGCACTGAACAGGAGAGACCAGCGATTCATCCAGGAAGGTGCAGCCAAGGCGGCGGCGATGCTGCGCGCTATCGGCAACGAGCACCGGATGTTGGTGCTGTGTCTGCTGATCGAGCACGAAGAACTGACTGTGGGCGCGATGCTGGAGCATGTGTCGCTGAGCCAGTCAGCCCTGTCGCAGCATCTGGCGAAGATGCGCGAGGAGGGGCTCGTGACGTTCCGCCGTGAATCCCAGACCTTGCACTACCGCATCGACAACCCCGATGTGGAGAAGCTGATGACGACCCTCAAGGCCATGTTTTGCCCGTAATGGCTGATCGAAGTCGCTCCGGCATCGGGGTGGTTGGCAGGGGCGTAACCGCTGCTGCTACCGGGCCGTGAAGCCGGTCGGAATGTTTTTTTGTTAATGAAAGGAGCTTGCACATGAAATCCAACGTTGGTGGTATCGACAGGGGCCTGCGCATCGTCCTTGGCATCGTCTTGATCGCCTTGGCCGCCACGGGAACTGTGGGCTGGTGGGGTTGGCTGGGGGTTGTGCCCCTGCTGACCGGCTTGGTGAGCTTCTGCCCGCTGTATCCGCTCCTGGGCCTCAGCACCTGCCCTTTGAAGTCCAAGCAACCTTAAACGCATCCAGGATGCGCTGCCGGCGGAAGTGCGCCGGCATCTTTAGCGGAAGTGTGGCTCGTGGTTGGCACCAGCGCTCGCCTGCTTGGAGCCGGGGCATCCTGGCCGCACGCGGCGAGCACTTGGCTGCACCTGTCGGATGGCCGTCGAGCGTGGTGTGGCGGTAGACAGCTTGCTGACGATGCCGTCCAGAGATGGAGCGAAGCGTGCTCAAGGCCAGAGCATCGACTGGAACTAACGCAGGGTAGCTCTGCCGACGCCTTGCGCGTCCGCGTCTGAGAACTACGCACTGTCTTACACACCCGCGACGCAGGACGGCCGGTGTGCAGCTTGGCGTGCTGTCATTGAGCAATGCTGACGACACAACAGCCTGTCGCGTGTTCCCGAGCCTTTCACCTTCTTCGACAGGAGTATGTCGTGACCTCTGAATCAATCGCCGCCGCTGCCGCGACATGGAACGAGCGATTTTCCGGCGAAGACTACGTCTTTGGACGCGAACCCAACGAATACCTGCGCGCCCAGGCGGCGCTGTTCGCACCTGGCAGCCGCGCGCTGTGCGTCGCCGACGGCGAAGGGCGCAACAGTGTCTGGCTTGCCCGCCAGGGCCTGCACGTCGAGGCATTCGATGTGGCGCAGGCGGGCGTGGCCAAGGCCCGCAGGTTGGCTGACGAAGCAAGGGTGTCTGTGGCCTACTATGTCGCTGGCTGCGATGAGTGGCCATGGGCCGTGGATGCTTACGATCTCGTCGTCTCGGTGTTCGTCCAGTTCGCTGACCCCGAGATGCGAGAGCGGCTCTTCGCCAATATCGTGCGAGCGTTGAAACCGGGTGGCCTGCTGGTCCTTCAGGGCTATACACCCAAGCAGTTGGAGTACAAGACAGGCGGCCCAGGGGCACTGTCGCACCTCTACACCGCAGACCTGCTCCGCCGCGCATTCGCCTCTCTGCAGATCGTCGAATTGGTCGAGTACGAAGCCGAGTTGCGCGAAGGGGCGCGCCACGCAGGGCGCTCGGCGCTTGTGGGCCTTGTGGCGCGCAGCCCGTGAATCTGAGGCATCTGGTATGTCGTACTTAGAACTTATCCGTAAATTATATTGACGCTCAACGGCACCTTCCGAAACGCGATGA
>CAZWMK010000137.1:0-4642 GCA_964635065.1 uncultured Sphingomonadaceae bacterium
GACGTTTTCCAGCGCGGTGAAATCGGGCAGCAGGTGGTGAAACTGATAGACGAAGCCCAGCTTGTCGCGCCGCATGCGTGTCATGTCGGCAGTCGACAGGCGCGCGCATTCCTCTCCATCGATCAGGATGCTGCCCTGAAAGCCGCCCTCCAGAAGGCCGATGGCTTGCAGCATCGTCGATTTTCCGGATCCCGACGGGCCGACAAGGGCGACGATCTCGCCGGGCTTGATGTCAAGATCAACACCGCGCAACACGTCGATGACAGTATCGCCCTGGCGGAAGCTGCGCGTCAGGCCACGCACGGTCAGCACGTCATTCATAGCGCAGCACCTGCACGGGATCGGTACTTGCTGCCTTCCACGCCGGATAGATGGTCGCAAGGAAGGATAGAACAAGCGCCAGCGAAACAATGGCGATCACTTCAATGGCGTCGGTCTTGGCCGGCAGCTCAGTCAGGTAACGGATACGCGGATCCCACAGATCGACCCCGGTCAGGGCCGAAATGCCCTGCACGATATTCTGCCGGAAGTGCAGGAAGGCAAAACCAAGGACAAGGCCAAGGCCGATACCCGCCGATCCGATCAACGTGCCGACTGTCATGAACACGCGCAAAAGGGCCGCCCGCGATGCGCCCATGGTACGCAGGATCGCGATGTCCTTGGTCTTGGCGCGTACCAGCATGATCAGCGACGTCAGGATATTGAAGACTGCAACAAGGATGATGAAGCCGACAACAACGAACATCACCGTACGTTCGACCGCAAGCGCCTCGAACAACACACCATTCAGGTCGCGCCAGTTGACGATGACGGCACGGTCGGCAATTTTCGGCACCAGCGGCGCCAGAATGCTGTCGATTTTATCGGCATTTTCGGTGACGACCGTGATCATGCCGACATCGTTGCCCAGTCGCAAGAATGTCTGCGCCCGGTCCATGGGCATCACGACCAGCGCCTTGTCATAGTCGAAAATGCCGACTTCGAAGATCGCCGCGACCCGGTAGGGCACGATGCGCGGCGTGGTGCCAAAAGGCGTCACCTGCCCTTCGGGCGAAATCAGACTGACGTAATCGCCAACGCGAACGCCGATTTGCGTCGCAAGTGCCGCGCCAATGGCGATGACATTGTCATCGGGCGCAGCAAGGGCCTTGATGTTGCCGTCCTTGACATTGTCGACCAGCATGCCGTCGCGCGCGATGTCGGACCAGAACATGCCGCGCAACAGTACGCCCTCGGCACGGTTTCGGAACGACATGATCGACGGCTGTTCGATGATCGCGGTCGCATCGGTCACGCCGGGGGTTGCGCGCACGGCCTGCATCAAGGGCTGCCAGCCCGGCAGGCGACCGGCATAGCCCTGCACCACGGCGTGCCCGTTGAGGCCAAGGATCCGGTCGAAAAGTTCGGCGCGAAAACCATTCATCACCGACATCACGGCAATGAGGGCCGCAACGCCAAGCGCCACCGCCACAAGCGAGATGGAGGCAACGAGGAAGATGAACCCCTCGCCCCGGCCCGGCAGCAGATAGCGCCGGGCAATCATCCGCTCATAGCGCGTGATCAAGCGATGAGCCTCGCCAGTGCCGCCTCGATCGAAAGTTCTTCCTTGACGCCATCCCGACGGCGCTTCAGTTCGACGACGCCGGCCTTCAGGCCCTTCGGCCCAACGATGATCTGCCACGGCAGGCCGATCAGATCCATGGTGGCGAATTTCGCGCCGCCCCGCTCGTCGCGGTCGTCATAGAGCACATCGACACCCGCCGCCTGCAAACGGGCATAAAGCGCGTCGCAGGCGCTGGCGCATTCCGCATCATCGGCGCGCAGGTTGATCAAGCCGACCTTGAACGGCGCAATCGCATCCGGCCAGATAATGCCGTTCGCATCATGGTTCGCCTCGATGACAGCGCCGACCAGACGCGACACGCCGATGCCATAGCTGCCCATCTGCGGCACCACGACATCACCGCCCGGCCCCTGCACGGTCAGGCCCATGGCCTTGCTGTATTTTTCGCCGAAGTAGAAGATATGACCCACCTCGATACCGCGCCGCTGCGCCAGCCGGTCGGCGGGCACGGGGCAGTCGGTCACCTTGGCATGTTCCTCGGCTTCCATCGCATAGATGGTGCGGAGCTTTTCGACCGCGCCGTCATCATCAAGGCTGATGTCATCAAGCGCGGCATCATAGAAGATTTCGCTCTCGCCGGTTTCGGCCAGGATGTGGAATTCATGGCTGAGATCGCCGCCGATCGGCCCCGTCGGCGCCCGCACCGGAACGGCGCGCAAGCCAAGCGCGGCGAAGGTGCGCAGATATGCGACAAACATCGCCTGATAGGAAGCACGCGCCCCCGCTTCATCGAGGTCGAAGCTGTAGGCGTCCTTCATCAGGAATTCGCGTCCGCGCATCACGCCGAAACGCGGGCGCACTTCATCGCGGAACTTCCATTGAATATGGTAGAGCGTGCGCGGCAGATCGCGATAGCTGCGGACACTGTCGCGGAAAATGGCCGTCACCATCTCCTCGTTCGTCGGACCGAACAGGATTTCGCGATCATGCCGGTCACGAAAACGCAGCATTTCCGGACCATAGGCGTCATAACGCCCGGATTCGCGCCACAGTTCAGCCGACTGGATCGTCGGCATCAAAAGCTCGACGGCACCCGCGCGATCCTGTTCGCGACGGACGATCGCCTCGATGTTGCGCAGCACCTTCAGGCCCAGCGGCAGCCAGGCATAAATGCCTGCCGCTGTTTGGCGTACCATGCCAGTCCGCAGCATCAGCTGATGGCTGACGATTTGCGCGTCGCTTGGGGTTTCTTTGAGGACGGGGAGGAAATAGCGGGTCAGTTTCATGCCCTTGTCCTTAAGCTGCCGCAGGCCCAAGCGCAACGACCCATGGCGGCATGGAACATATTCACTGACCGCCCGGACAAGCAGATTGTTGCAGAACTGACACAGTCGGTCATTTTCGTTTGGTATCGCTGCAATCACGGGGTGACAGCTTTCAAGAGCTGAATTAACGATGAATGCAATCAAGCTCGATGCCGGGGTTGAGGGAGGGAAGGCAGCCGGTTCAACAGGCGCCATACAAGAAACGGTCGACGACACAGGGGGCTGTCAACGTCGACTTTGGTCCAGAGATGAAGTCTCGTCACCACGAGCGCCCGGAACCGCAAGGATCCGGGCGCTTTGGCTATTCGCCCTGCCCCCGGTCTTGCTGCCGATCTGCTTGCCTGCCGATCTCTGTGCGCGTTAAGCCCAGCTTAGCAGGTGTGCAGGCAATATGATGGCATGATGCGCCTGATATTCCGCAATCGCTGGTTTGCCCTTTTGTGGGCAGCCCTTGTCTGCTGGCAAGCAGTCACAATCGCAAGCGATGCGCCCGCGCCGACAGTGGAGGACGAAAGTCCTGACAAATACAGCCCTTGAGCGCGTGGCCGGCCGATTCAGACCAGCCGGCTCTGGCGCACGGCCGCTTCGATGAAACCGCGGAACAAGGGGTGCGGATCAAACGGCTTTGATTTCAGCTCCGGGTGGAATTGCACACCGATGAACCACGGGTGATCCGGCCGCTCGACGATTTCAGGCAGTTCGCCGTCCGGAGACATGCCCGAAAAGATCAAGCCGCTCTTTTCCAGCCGGTCGCGATAGTGAATGTTCACTTCATAGCGATGGCGGTGACGTTCGCTGATCTCGGTCGTGCCATAAGCCTGTGCGACATGGCTGTTGGACGACAGCCTGGCGACATAGGCCCCGAGCCGCATCGTGCCGCCAAGATCGCCGCCTTCACGCCGCACCTGCTTGCCCGACGCACTATCCCATTCAGTGATGAGACCAACGACCGGTTCGCTGGTCGGGCCGAATTCCGTCGTCGATGCCAGCGGCAAACCGGCGCAATTGCGAGCAGCTTCGATGCAGGCCATCTGCATTCCAAGGCAAATGCCGAAAAACGGCACATTGCGTTCACGCGCAAAGCGCACGGCGGCAATCTTGCCTTCCGAGCCGCGTTCACCAAAGCCGCCCGGCACAAGAATGCCATGCATCGGTTCAAGAATAGCCGTGACGTCCTCGCGCTCGAAATCTTCGGCGTCGATCCAGCGCAGGTTGACCTTGACGCGATTGGCGATCCCGCCATGCACCAGCGCCTCGTTCAGGGACTTATAGGCATCCTTAAGGCCGGTATATTTACCGACAATGCCAATCGTCACTTCACCTTCGGGGTTTTGCAGGCGGTCGTTGATATCTTCCCAGCGGGTCAGCGCGGGCGCGGGGGAATCACTGATTCCGAATGCGGCCAGCACCTGATTATCTAGTCCTTCGGCATGGTAGCGCTGCGGCACGGCATAGATGCTGGGGGCATCGAGCGCGGGGATCACGGCTTCCTTCGGCACGTTGCAGAACAGTGCGATCTTGGCGCGGTCGCCTTCAGGCAGGGGATGTTCCGAACGGCAGACCAGCACATCAGGCTGGATGCCCAGCGCGCGCAGTTCCTTGACCGAATGCTGTGTCGGCTTCGTCTTGAGTTCGCCGGCAGCAGCAATGAACGGCACAAGGGTGACGTGAATGAAGATCGAGTTGCCGCGCCCAAGATCGTTGTGGAGCTGGCGAATCGCTTCGATGAACGGCAGGCTCTCGATGTCGCCGA
>CAZWMK010000138.1:0-4373 GCA_964635065.1 uncultured Sphingomonadaceae bacterium
CGGATGCCTTTGATTTCTTTGCGCAAGATCAATTTTTTCAACATCCGTTCAATTTATGAGTCGCGACATCAACAACGGAGTAAAAACATGCGCACTTCGGTTCTTTCCGCACTGGCCCTCCTCGCTGCAAGCGCCCAGCCCGCCTATGCGGAAGCTGGTGACTGGATCATTCGCACGCGTGCCATCATGGTTGCGCCGAATGAAGATACCGACACGGTCCTCGGCAGCGAACTTGGCATCAACAACGCGGTGATGCCGGAAGTCGACTTTACCTATATGTGGACCAAGAACATCGGCACCGAGCTGATCCTGGCCACCACCAAGCACAAGATTTCGCATCCGGCCGGCAAGCTTGGCTCGACCTGGGTGCTGCCGCCGACGCTGACGTTGCAGTATCATTTCGCTCCGGACGCCAAGATCCGCCCCTATGTCGGCGCAGGCGTCAACTACACGATGTTCTACAGCGAAAAGACAACATCAACCCTGACGACGGCTCTGGGTGCAAATGATACCGACCTCAGCCTGAAAAGCAGCTTCGGTTATGCGGTGCAGGCCGGCGTTGATGTCGATCTGAACGACAAGATGTTCGTGAATCTTGATGTCAAATACATCGACATCAAGACCAAGGCCCGGGTTTCAGCCGATGGCGCACAGGCTGCGCGGATCGGCGTGGATATCAACCCCCTCGTGGTCGGGGTTGGCGTGGGTTGGCGCTTCTAATCACTCCTCCCTAGAAGCGTCCTTCGGGGGCCGGTCCTCACCGGCCCCCTTTTTTATGTCCTCCGCCTCGGACGGACAGGATGGTTCATCCTCGTCATCGATCAGGATGCGCATCGACGAGCCATCGAGATCATCGAACTGGCCGCTTTTGACCGACCAGAAAAAGGCGCCCAGTCCAAGCAAGCCCAGAAAAAGCGCTGCGGGAATCAGGAAAACCAGGCCGGTCATGCCGCGGCCGCCCGTTCACGAAGGCGCAACGCATTGGCAATCACGATGATCGACGATGTCGACATGGCAAGGGCTGCGATCAGCGGCGTCGCCAGACCGACAATGGCAATGGGCACGGCCAGGACATTGTAACCGATCGCCAGCGCAAAATTCTGCCGCACATGCCGCATGGCCGCACGCGACAGGGCAACGGCTTCCGGCACCGCCGTCAGGCCGTCACCGAGGAAAACCAGATCCGCCGCAGACTGACCGACATCGCTTGCCGAAGATGGCGCCATCGACGCATGACCAGCACTGAGCGCCGGTCCGTCGTTCAGACCATCGCCGACCATCAGCGGCTTGTGTCCCGCCGCCTTCGCCGTCTCGACGGCTGCCACCTTCTCGCCCGGCAACATCCCCGCCTGCCAGTCGGCAATGGCGACATCTGCTGCCACTGCCTGAACGGCGGGGGCCGCATCGCCTGAAAGGATGCGGGCAGGCAGGCCAAGACGGGCAAGACGCGCAACAGATGCCGCCGCATCAGCGCGCAGACTGTCAGCAAAGCGCAAAAGCCGGGCATTGCCGTCACCATGCTGGAAGCCAAGCGACAGGCTGACACCGGCGTCGTCCACGATCCCCAACCAGGATGGTCTGCCGATACGCGCCATCGCCCCATCAACCCGTGCTTCAACCCCCATGCCCGGCACCTCGCGGATATCCGCGAGGCTGGCAGGCCTGACGGCCTGCGCCTGCAAATAACCGGCAAGCGCACGCGACAAGGGGTGCGTGCTGCGCTGCGCCAGTGCCAGCGCGACAGCGGCCTGATCAGGGGTGAAATCCGTATCCCCGATCAACTGTGGCCGCCCAAGCGTCAGGGTGCCGGTCTTGTCGAAGAAAACGCAATCCACCTCGGCCATGCGCTCGAGGGCGCTGCCGTCCTTCACCAATATGCCGCGCCGCATCAGAATGCCGGCAGCGCGCACCTGCACAGCCGGCACAGCCAGGCCAAGCGCGCAGGGACAGGTGATGATCAGGACAGCTGTCGCCGCCGTCAGCGCGGCATGCCAGCCATGGCCGGTCAAAAGCCAGCCCAGCGCCGTCAAGGCCGCAAGGCTATGCACGGCAGGCGCATAAAGGCGCGAGGCGCGGTCAGCAATCTGAACATAGCGCGACCGCCCCTGTTCGGCTGCCTCCATCAACCGGATCAGGCTGGCAAGAAAACTGCTTTCGCCAACATGCGTGGCCTTCACCGTCAGCGGCGCATCAAGATTAAGCGCCCCGGCCAGAAGGGTCGTGTCCGGCGACACGGAAACCGGCAGGCTTTCGCCTGTTACCAGCGAACGATCGATGCTGCTGTGCCCCGTCAGGACGACGGCGTCGACAGGAATACGCTCGCCTGCTGCGACGATCAGGCGCATTCCGGGTGCGATGTCCTCGATCGGGCGATATTCGGTGCGGCCATCGGCATGTTCGACAAGCGCGCCAGCCGGCATTTGTTTCAGCAACTGCGCCACACCCGCCCGGGCGCGCAGCCGCATCACACTGTCGAGATAGCGGCCCACCAGCAGGAAGAACAGCAACATGACAGCGCCGTCGAAATAGGCATGGTCCGCGCTGCTCAGCGTCTCGTAGATGCTCATCAACGTTGCAAGCAAGACGCCGATGCAGATCGGTACGTCCATGTTGGTGCGCCCACGCCGCAACACCGCAATGGCCGAACGGAAAAAGGGGCGTCCGCTATATCCAATGGCGGGAATGGCGATCAGCGCCGACAGGGCATGAAACAGGTCGCGCGTCGGTCCGTCGGCACCCGACCAGACCGACACCGACAGCAGCATGATGTTCATCGCCGCAAAGCCTGCAACCGCCATGCAGCGCAGCAGTTCGCGACTGGCCGCGCTCGCACTATCGTCGCTGGCCGTGGCGGTGAAGGGGCGGGCTTCAAAACCGAGATCGGTCAGAGCCGCCACAATATCGCTGGCAGCCAGCAAGCCAGTGGCCCAGATCACAGACAGGCGCCGCGTCGTGAAACTGACACGCGCGCGGCTTACGCCGGGCAGGCTGCCGATGCGGTCCTCGATCCGGCGGATGCAGCCCGCGCAGTGGATGCCGGGGACGTGCAGCTCAAGGCTGGATTGGTCGTTCGCCGCAGGGCGCACCCAAAGGTCGTAACTTGCAGGCGTCATTGCCTGCGCCGTCATTGCGAGGCCTCAAGCGTGAGGTGGCGCCGGACCGTGATACGATCCTCGGCATTGCCGAAGCTGATGACAAGCTGCCAGCGCCCGGCAGGCACGTCACCCACCGTCACATAACGCCCCGGCCCGGTCTGGCGCAGCGGCAGCTTGATGTCCTTGCGCTCGTTCATGGGGTGGCGGAACAGCACATCACCGGTGAACCCACCCAGTGGGCGTCCCTCGTGCATGGCATCGACAACCGCGCCGTTGCGGCTGGCGGTGACTGCAAGCGTCCAGCCCAAGGCCTTCTGACGCCGACCTTCCGCCAGCCAGTCATTGAAATCCTGGCTGGCGACATAGCCGTTTTTGACGACCGCGCCCGTAAAGCTGCGCGTGGCGGCCAAGGCCATGAACAGATTCACCGCGATCACCACGCCGAAAAATCCGACGAGGACCAACAGCAACTTGCGCCCGGTAAACGGACGCGGGGGAGCCTCTTGCATCACGGCATCTCCGGCGCGTCGAAACGGGCCTTTTCGCTGGCACGTTCGCCGCCATCTTGCAGTGCGTCCAGTTCGCGCACCACGAAATTGAAATCCGTGCGCGCCTGGGTGACGGCATCGCGCGGCAAGCTGAGATAAAGACGGCTCGACAGCAGACGATCCGGCCCAACCTCGACTATCAGGCGATCTGTGGCCTGATCGCGCGACGACAGGGCATCCCAGATGCGGACATTGTCCAGCCCCGGCGCCGTCACTTCAAAACGGCGCGGACGATTCTGCATGTTCAGGATCTTGACCGTATAGCCGTTGCGGATCGCACCATCCGACAATTGCACGTAAAGCGGATTACGGTCATGGGCGACTGTCAGATCCAGCCGGTCGCGGGTGGTGATCGCCACCAACATCGCAAGGCCGATAGCACCCCACACCAAAAGATAGCCGATGGTGCGCGGACGGATCACCGATCGCCATATGGGAGGCAACGGCTGACGCGCCGCTTCGATCTTGTCGCGCTCGATGGTCGTATAACCGATGAGATCGGGCTCGCGTCCCAATTTTCCCATCACGTCGTTGCAGGCATCAATGCACAGAGCGCAGGTGATGCAGGCAAGCTGCGGTCCGTTGCGGATGTCGATGCCCATGGGGCAGACTTGCACACAGGCGGTGCAATCGACGCAATCGCCCGCCGGCACACCGGTGTCGCTGGTCTTTTTTACGCCATGAGTCCGCGGTTCGCCGCGCCATTCCTTGTAGGTGACGGTCAGCGATT
>CAZWMK010000139.1:0-4325 GCA_964635065.1 uncultured Sphingomonadaceae bacterium
ACCATGATCAGGCCGTGCGCGGTGATGAATACGTTCCAAAGATGATAGGCGGCATCAAGATTGCCGTCGGTCATCTGGGTCAGCACCTGCATACCCGGCTGCGCAAGTTCCCAGCGCATGAAACCGGAGAGCGCACCGCCGATGATGCCAGCGATGAGGGCGAAAATCAGATAAAGCGTGCCGATGTCCTTGTGGTTGGTCGACAGGAACCAACGCGCAAAGAAGCCCGGCTTGTGGTCGTGATCGTGCTCATGATCGTGATCATGAGCGTCGACCGCATGTGCATTTGCCATGGGTTTGCTCCCTTAGCTCGTCTTAAAGGGTGGCGGCGGCAGGCGCAGCGGGCGCTGCTTCGGCCACCTTTGTCGGTTCGATGCCGTTTTCGGACTGCTGGGCGGCAACCCATGCGTCGAACTGTTCCTGCGGCAGAACGTCGACGGCAATCGGCATGAAGCCATGCTTGGTGCCGCAAAGCTCCGAGCACTGGCCATAGTAAACGCCCGGACGGTCCACCTTGAACCAGGCTTCGTTGATACGGCCCGGAACGGCATCCATCTTCACCCAGAAAGCAGGCAGCGCCCAGCTGTGCAGGACATCTGCCGCCGTGATCAGGAGTTTCACGGTCGCGCCTGCGGGGACAACAACACGATTGTCGACAGCCAGGTTGCGCGGCTCGCCCGCTGCGGCAGCTTCGGCATCGGTCAGCATCACAGAGTCGAAGGAGAAACCGCCCTGATCCGGATATTCATATTCCCAGTACCACTGATGGCCGGTGACCTTGATGGTCAGATCGGGCTTCGGCGGGTCATACTGGTCGGAGAGAAGGGCAAAGGAGGGGACCGCGATGAACAGCAGCACGAGGACCGGCACTGCCGTCCAGACCACTTCGATCAGCGTGTTGTGGGACGTCTGCGACGGGACTGGATTCGCACCGGCGCGGTAACGGAACATCACCCAGAGCAGAAGCACGAGCACGAGCAGGGTCGTGACCGTGATAATCGGCATGAGGATATTGTTGTGCAGATGCTGTCCCTGTTCACCAATGGCGGTGACAGTCGGCTGCAGCGCAATGCCTTGCGGCTTCGGCTGACCGATGCCGGCCTCTGGCGCCGTCCGCGGCAGCGCCGCCGGAGCGGCAGCCTGCTCGACGGCGGGCGCAACTGCGTCAGCGGCGGCAGCCACCGGCGCTGCGGCCTGCGCATTTTCCTGCGCCAGCGCGGAAGCTGGCATCAAGGCCAGCGCAGCTGCGGCGGCCAAAATCTTAAAGCGTCCCATTTTTCCCCCAGTTACCTGTGGAGGGTGCGGCCCGTCAGACACGGCACACCCGGATTCTTGCGGCCTTATAAGCATCGTTCACATCAGTAACAAGCATTCGCAGCATCGCAAATGCTTCAATCTGTCACAACGGCGCAAGATCGACGTAAAACGGCGTTTTTCGAGCCTTTTGCGCGGACATGGCCGCTGCGATGTCCTGACCCGGCAGCATCGCTGCATTCCAGGTCGCAACATAATCCAGGCCCGCTGCCACATCATGATCGCGGGCATGGTTCAGCACCGCCTTCACCCCGGCGACAGCGAGCGGCGAGCGCGCGGCAATCTCGCGGGCAAGCGCCAACCCTTCGGCCACAGCACTGTCGCTGTCGGCCGCAACATGATTGAGAAGGCCATGGCGCCCGGCCTCGGCGGCCGTCATACGGCGTCCGGTCAGTGCCAGTTCGCGCACGATGCCGGGCGCGATCAGGCGCGGCAGCCTTTGCAGCGCGCCCAGATCAGCCACGATGGCGAGGTTGATCTCGTGGATCGTGAAAAAGCAATCCGCCACGCCAATGCGCAGGTCGCAGGCCGCCACCAGATCGAAGGCCGCACCGATGCAGCCGCCCTGAACCACGGCAATGACAGGCACACGGCATTCTTCTATCGTTGTAATGGCTTGCTGCAAGGCGATGATGCGTCGTCTCAGCCGGTCGCGCGCCCGTGCCAGTTCCGTGTCCGTGACATCAAGTAGCGTTTGCGCCCATTCGAGATCGAGACCCGCCGAAAAATGCGGACCGGTCGAGCTCAGCAAAACCGCGCGCACATCGGCGCGCCGGTCGACTTCGGCGAACATGGCGACAAGATCGGACCAGAAGTCCGCGCCCATGCGGTTCAGCGCCGCGCCGCGCGTCAGAACCAGATGTCCAACGCCGTCCACGACATCAAGGCGCATCGTTGGCAGTTCCATAAAGGCTCCTCCTCGGCTAAACCTGCGGCATGACCCGTTTTACCGTCAATGGCACGCCTGTCGAATACAAGCTCGACCCGGACACTCCGCTGCTCTGGGCGTTGCGCGACGCCTCGAATCTGACTGGCACCAAATATGGCTGTGGTGCCGGGCTCTGCGGCGCCTGCACCGTGCATATCGACGGCGTGGCCCAGCGCGCCTGCCAGATCAGCATTGCCGAGATCGAAGGGGCTTTTGTCACCACGATCGAAGGGCTGGCCTATGGCCGCAGCCATCCGCTGCAACAGGCATGGATTGCCGAAAACGTGCCGCAATGCGGCTATTGCCAGCCGGGCATGATCATGGCGGCTGCCGCGCTCTTGAAACAGAATCCAGCGCCCAGCGCCGATGACATCGCCAGCAGCATCACCAATCTCTGCCGCTGCGGCACCTATCCGCGTATCGTGAAAGCTATTCAGCGCGCCGCAGGGATGGGCATCAGCACACCGTTACCGACGGCACTGCCAACGCCTTTACCCGGCGCGCCGTCACCAGACAGTGCGCCCGAAGCAGCGCCCGCCGCTGGCGCCGATGCCAGCGCGCCTGCCGCCAGTGCCTCGGCCGCACCGCCTGTCCCGCCCCCCGCCCCACGCCCGCGTTCATGACGCCCGACCGGCGCCAGCTTCTGATCGCCGTACCGCTGGCCACCCTGGCGGGCTATGTCGATGGCGTCGGCTTTCTGCAACTTGGCGGTTTTTTCGTGTCGTTCATGAGCGGCAACTCGACTCGTCTTGGTGCAAGCATTGCACTCGGCGCCTGGCAGCATGTCATCAGTGTCGGGCTGTTGCTGGTCGGCTTTGTCGCCGGGGCGCTGCTCGGCAGCCTGATCGGTCATCGTGCCGGTGACCAGCGCCGCCGGGCCGTGCTTGCCGCTGTGGCCTTGTGGCTGGCGCTTGCCATCCTTGCCTTCGAGCAGGAACAGCAGCGCATCGCCCTTGTTGCCCTCGTGATCGCGATGGGGACCGAAAATGCCGTGCTGGGTCGGACCGGCGAAGCGCAGATCGGCGTCACCTACATGACCGGCGCGCTGGTCGCGACCGGTCGCAAGCTGGCAGATGCCTTGCTTCATGGCCATTCGCTGCTCGCCCCCTTCAAGCATTTGCTGCTGTGGAGCGGCCTGACGGGCGGCGCCATCGCCGGGGCCGTCGCCTGGACGCAATATGGCACCACTGCCCTGTGGGCGGCGGTCGCGCTTGCCCTGCTGCTGGCGATCCCCCGCCCTCTGCCCGTCACGCGCTGAGCGCCGTCGCCTCCCCGCCACCTGCACCAGCCTGATAGCCGCGCCACGCCCGTTCATGGAAGAAAAAGGCAATGGCGTTGACGCACGGCTCGATCAGCGCGATGCCGCCAGCCACCTTCACCGACCCCGTCAGGGCATAGGCGACACCAAAACCGATGCCGAGATGCAAGGTCAGATATGTCAGCGTCTTGGCGATTTCCGTGCGCATCACGCGACCCCTTTCCTGTCGGATATTGGCTATCTGACGCGGCATTGTTGCGATACATTATCATTATCAGTCAAATGCAGTTTTTCGATGACTGTTATCGATCAAGGCTCGCCTTGCCGCGTCTCAGGCTTTGACGCGCGCATCGTCATGTCACGCAGACGACAGCGGACGACTTCCAGAAGCGCCAATGCCGATTGCTGCTTGATCCGTTGCTCCCGGACGGGATGATCGGCATCGATCAACCGTCCGGTGGCAATGGCGTCCAGCAGGGCGAGAACCTCCCTGGCGCTTCCGCGTTGAGGTTTCATACGCTGTGAATTGCCCATCATGCTGTGCTGCCGGATTGCGGCGCGGTCATTGCCAGATAGGCGCGAATGGCCTCTTCCTGTTCAGGACGCAGCGCGTCCTGCGCGGGCAGGCCCGGTTTCGGGCGGTCCCGCAGCAGCAGCTCCGACGGACAACGGCCATGCACGCTTCCCAGATTGGGGCGATGTCGGCTGTAACCGATCAGGGCTTGCAATGCAGGCGGCATCTGCCGTGCCAGAGCGGGGGGATAGGTCAGCGCCATATTCTCATAGGTCCGCAGCCAGCCCAGGCAATAGCTGATGATCAGGCCC
>CAZWMK010000140.1:0-4309 GCA_964635065.1 uncultured Sphingomonadaceae bacterium
GAGACGGTGGCGGTGGTGGGGCCCTCGGGCGCTGGCAAATCGACGCTGTTCCAGTTGCTACAGCGTTTCTACGATCCCGCGCATGGCGAAATTCGGGTGGACGGTGTGCCGGTGCAGTCTGTCGATCCGCGCGAACTGCGCACCCGTATTGCTCTGGTGCCGCAGGAAAGCGTGATTTTTGCGGCCACGGCCTATGACAATATCCTTTATGGTCGTCCAAGCGCGACCGAGGCAGAGATCTGGGCCGCAGCCGAAGCCGCCAATGCTGCCGATTTCCTGCGCGCGCTGCCAAATGGTATCCATAGTTTCCTCGGCGAAGCCGGCGCGCGCCTGTCTGGCGGGCAGCGGCAGCGGCTGGCGATTGCCCGTGCCATCCTGCGCGATGCGCCGATCCTGTTGCTTGACGAGGCGACCAGTGCGCTCGACACTGAATCCGAACGGCTTGTGCAGGCGGCGCTCGATCATCTGATGGTTGGACGCACGACGCTTGTGATCGCCCATCGCCTGTCGACGGTGCGCGATGCCGACCGTATTGTGGTGATGGATCAGGGCCGGATCGTCGCACAGGGCCGTCACGAGGAATTGCTGGCGCAAAATGGCCTGTATGCGCGTCTGGCGAACATGCAGTTCAACGACGCCTGAACCCAGTTGCGCTGCATGAAAAAGGGGCCGGAACTGACCGGCCCCTGATTGTCACGCAGCGGTAATGCTGTCAGCCCTGCGCTTCGTTGACCGCCTTGGTCACGACGTCCGAGTTGAAATAATAAGGTTTGATTTCAACAACCTGGCCATTATCGCCGAAATAGAAGACTTCGACCAGCTCGATCGAATGCCCCTTGGGTGTCTTGAGTTCGAGGATGTAGGCGACATTGGCGCCGCCTGCCATCACGCCCTTGACCTCGATGGTCGCCTGACCAAGCGCAGAGCCCAGCACCTTGGCATAGAGTTCACGCAGCGCGCCCTTGCCCTTGTAAAGGCCGCGATAGGGCAGTGTATCGGCTTCGGTGATCACGAGGCTGTCCGACAGCATCGATTCGGCTTTGTCCCAATCGCCTATGGCTGTTGCGGCATAAAGGGCTTCGGCGGTGGCGAGATTGCGCTGTTCTTGCGTCATCGACATTGCGACGTTCCTCCTTGGTGTTTGTTCCTGTAGCCTAGCCGGAAAATGGCTTATCGGTTTTGGCAACAACCGCCTTGTATCAGGGGAGAGGGGGAGATGAAAATCTATGACTTTGACGCGCCGAATGCTCAGCGCGTGCGGATTTTTGCCGCAGAAAAAGGACTGGCGCTTGATTTTGTATCGGTCGATGTCATCGGCCATGCCCTGCGCACGCCCGAGATGCGCCGCAAGAACCCGTTGATGACGGTACCGTTTGCGGAACTGGAAGACGGCACGACGATCCGGGAATCGCTGGCCATCATGGTCTATCTTGAAGGCCTGCATCCCGAGCCGCCGCTGTTTGGTCGTACGCCGCTTGAAAAGGCGCGGGTGATCGAGGCCGACCGGCTGGCCGACCTTGGCATCATGAACGAGCTTGCCAACTATGCGCACAACATATCGCCCTTCTTTGCCGATCGCGGGCCGCAATCGGCGGCAGCGGCGGAAATGGCGTTGAACGGCTATCGCAAATATCTGGACATCCAGAACATGGTGCTGGCGTCGCGGCCTTATGCTGCGGGCGATTTCGTGTCTGCGGCAGATTGCACACTTTATGCCGTGCTGGATTTTGCCGACAAGGTGGGGCAGTCGCCAAGCGCGGCGCTTGAACACCTGGCTGACTGGCGTGCACGCTTTGGCGCGCGGCCCAGCGCCAAGGCCTGACATGCAGTGTGATATCTATCCGTGAAGGAATGAAGGGGAGAGAATGAAAAAGAGACTGACGGGGGCCGCGCTGGCGCTCCTGGCCGGGACCTTGATGCTGTTACCAGACAGCCCGGCCAATAGCGCCGCGCCGCCCATGGACGCCTATGCCCGCGACGGCGTCGCGTTCGATGCGGCCAGCCACCCCGGTAAGGCGGTGTTTGAACAGGCGTGCGCCAGTTGCCATGAAGGTGGCGTGCCGAAAGCGCCGCACCGTGAATTCCTGCAGATGATGGCGCCTGAATCGATCCTTCACGCACTGACCAGTGGCGTGATGCAGGCGCAGGCTGCCCATCTCGATGACAAGGAGCGGCGCGCGGTGGTCGAATTTCTGACGCACCGTGACCTGTCGAACTATACGCCGCCCCCCGGACCGCGCATGTGCACGGGTGATGCAGCGGTGTTCGACATGACGCGCCCGCCTGCCGGTGCTGGCTGGGGCTATGATAACCGCCGTTTCGTTCCGGCGGCGGCGGCAGGGTTGAAGCCGGCCGATGTGTCGCGGCTGAAGCTGAAATGGGCCTATGGCTTCCCATCGGCAATCCGGGCGCGATCCTTGCCTGTGGTGGCGATGGGGGCGGTGTTCGTCGGCAGCAACAACGGCACGGTGCACGCCTTCGACCTTGAAAGCGGCTGCGCGCGCTGGACCAGCAACGTCGGTGCTGAAGTTCGCACGGCTGTGGTGGTCGAAAGCTGGCCCGCCGGGCAGAAGCCGGCGACGCCGCCGCGTTTGTTCTTTGGCGATCTGATGGGCCGCGTTTATGCGATGAACGCCCTGACCGGCGAGGTTCTGTGGAAGGCGCGTCCGTCCGACCATGCCAATGCCACGATCACCGGAACGCCGGTGTTGCATGATGGCCTGCTTTATGTGCCGGTATCGTCGCTCGAAGTCGTGACGGCGGCGGACGAGAAATATGAATGCTGCACCTTCCGTGGTTTTGTTGCCGCACTCGATCCGGCGACCGGAGAGGAGAAATGGCGGCACTATACTGTCGACCGGGAAGCGGAGCCGCAGGGCAAGACACGGGTTGGCACCACCATCATGGGGCCGTCGGGCGCGCCGGTGTGGAACAGTCCGACCATCGATGCCAAGCGCGGGGTATTATATCATGGCAGCGGCGAGAATTATTCGTCGCCCGCCGACGGCAATTCGGATGCCGTGTTCGCGGTCGATCTCAAGACCGGAAATCGCCTGTGGCGCTTCCAGACCACGGCAGGCGATGCTTGGAATGGCACCTGCACCATCTATGATTCCGAAGGGCGCCAGCATCCCAACTGCCCGGCAGAAAACGGACCGGATTATGACCTGTCGGCCTCGGTCCTCCTGATCGATATCGGCAAGGGCAAGCAGCGTGTCATCGCGGCGCCAAAATCGGGTGTGGTCCACGCGCTCGACCCCGACAAGGGTGGGGCGCTGGTCTGGAAAACGCCGGTCGGTCGCGGCAGCATCCAGGGCGGCACCCATTTCGGCATGGCGGCGGAAGGCACACGCGTCTATGTGCCGATTGTCGACATGAAGATGAAGGCAGACGGTAAAGATCACGACACGCGCGGCAATCCGGGGCTGCATGCTGTCGATGCCCGTAATGGCCGCATCCTGTGGAGCGCGATCATCGACGAATCCCGCTGCAATGGCCGCAAATATTGTCATGGCGGCATTTCGGCGGCGGTCACGGCCATGCCCGGCGTCGTGTTCGCGGGTGGCCTTGACGGCTGGCTGCGCGCCTTTGACGGCAAGACCGGAAAACTGCTGTGGGAAACCGACACGGCACAGCAGTTCCGTACGGAAAATGGCGAGATCGCGCGGGGCGGCTCGATCGGCGGACCCGGCCCGATCGTGGCGTCGGGGCATGTCCTCGTCAATTCCGGTTATGGCTTCTCCGGCCACATGCCGGGCAACGCGCTACTGGTGTACAGCGTGGACGGTCAATGATCCCGATCAACATTGGCCATGCGTTCAATGCATGGCTGCTATAGGATTTTTTGCAGTGCAACATGGGGCGGTGGCTGTGGCATACAATGGTCATCCTCCCCAAGGATAACAAACTTCCAGGGCCAGCTGAAAAGCTGGCCCTTTCTTTTTTTTACATTGCTGGGTAAGTTGTTAATGCGGTCTTAGTAATGCATGGCGGAAATTGGACCGCGCGGCGCTGTATCGGGCCGTAGAGTCATGCAGGGGGGGGCGATGGCCGATAGTCCTTGCCAATACGCGTTACTTGCCAGAATCGAAATCGAAGACGTGCTGCGCCGCTATTGCCGCAGTCTCGACCGTAATGATGGCTTGGCACTGAAATCAGTCAGTTATCCTGATGCCACATGCGATTTCGGTATTTTCAAAGGGCGGTTTCATGCCTTTGCCGACTGGATTGCAGAACAATTCAGCGAGATGAACAACTGCATGCACATGATCGGCAATGTTGCCATTGACGTGCAGGGCGCGATTGCCTT
>CAZWMK010000141.1:0-397 GCA_964635065.1 uncultured Sphingomonadaceae bacterium
CTTGCCGACGGGAACGTCGACGATGGTGCCGGTGCGCTTGACGGTGTCGCCTTCCTTGATGCCCGAGTCCGAGCCGAAGATGACGACGCCGACGTTATCGGCTTCGAGGTTGAGCGCCATGCCCTTGATGCCGCCCGGAAACTCGACCATTTCGCCCGCCTGGACGTTGTCGAGGCCGTGCACGCGCGCAATGCCGTCACCGACGGACAGGACCTGACCGACTTCCGAAACCTGGGCTTCATTGCCGAAGTTGGCGATCTGCGACTTGAGGATGGCCGAAATCTCGGCGGCGCGGATATCCATAGGCTTACGCTCTCTTCAGGGCGAATTTGAGGGAGTCGAGCTTCGAACGCAGCGAAGCGTCGAACAGACGGGAACCGACCTTCACCTTGATGCC
>CAZWMK010000141.1:407-4294 GCA_964635065.1 uncultured Sphingomonadaceae bacterium
CCTTTCATCGCTTGGCCGAGATTGTCGATTTTGGTGCGGAGGGAACTGTCGATCATCTTCGAACCGACCTTGACGATCAACCCGCCGAGAATGGCCGGGTCGACCGTCTGGGCGATCGTCACGTCACGCCCGAGGCTCGACTTGAGCTTGCTCTTGAGCGCGGCGACCTGATCGTCTGACAGCGGGTGCGCCGAGGTAACCTCGGCCGTGGTTTCGCCGCGATGCGCGGCGGCGAGCGTGTTGAAGCCCGCGATCACGGCGGGCAACGCGGCAAGGCGGCGATTCTGCGCCAGGACGCCAAGGAATTTGCGGGTCAGCGAATCGACCTTAAGCGACTCGCCAACGGCGATAACGGCCTTGGCTGCTGCATCGCGGCTGATCAGCGGACTGCCGACCAGCGACCGGAAATCACTGCTTTCCGCGAGCGCGGCGCTGACTGCATCGAGGCTTGCCCCGACAAGTTCAAGCTGTCCGGCGTCCCGCGCCAGTTCGAACAAAGCCGTGGCGTAACGCCCTGCCAGTCCTGAAACAATTCCACCTGATGTTCCCACGCGTCGCCCATTCGCATACGTTTTGGATAACGCCCGCGCATCAGCGAAGCCATCAAGGCTCGCGGCACGGGCAGCGGCGCCCTAGCATGGGGTCATTCATGTTGCAAGGCAGCAAGGAGGAAACAAGGACGAAAGTCGACATTCCGGCACGATTTTCTGCTGCCGGAAGCTGATGGCGAATGCCTCAGCCCGATGAACTGCAATCCCACACAAAGCGCTGATCGGGCTGCTGCGGCAGAAGGGCTTCGACTGCTGTGTTGACCGCCGTGACCGCGCGCTGGGCGTCGGGCATGTTACAACGCAATATGCCCTCCCTAGCCACGGCACCCAGCACGGCCTCGAATCGGTCGGCTTGCAGCAGATAATGATCCCGGGTGAAACGACCACTGGCGCGATCGATCGTCAGCATCGAGGCGCTGCCATCGGTGGTTGATATGATGACCCGCTGCAACAGGTCTCCACTTTGAGCATAAAGCGTTTGATCGTTGATGCAGGCATTGCCGTCGTAGGTCATGGCAAGATCGGTTGCATCGGTCAGCGTGATCCGGCTTTCGGCCTGATTGATCCGGCATTTGATCTCGCCAGCCGTCAGCGGCAGCTGGCCGTCCTGTTCGGCGGGGGCGGCAGGGGTGGTGTCTGATGCCATGGCGTCGTCGGCGGTGCGCATGACGCTTTTTGGGGTCTGGTTGACGAGGATGATCGCTGCGATCGCCCCCGCCGCGACGAGGAGGCCTGCCGCCGCCCAGCCGCGATCGCCGCGCCGTCCCTGCCAGACAGCGACGCCACCGCCGCCAAGTGCCAGAACGAGCAGGCCAAGCGACAGGAGCAGGATCTGTTCGCGCATCCGGGCTTCGGCGCGCAGGCGCGCCTCCAGTTGGGTTTGCGCCTGTGCGGCCCGCTGGCGTTCGGCTGCGGCAGTGCGCTGGGCTTCGGCTGCGCGTCGTTCGGCGGCCTCAAGCGCCATGCGTGTGCGCGTCGATTCGTCGAGGCAGGGCGCAGAGGTGATTTGCGCCTCGATGCCGATCCGTCGCAGATAAGTGACGAGCACGGGCGCAGCGGTTGCAAAGGCGAATTCGGCATCGCCGCCGCGGCTCAGGCTTTGTGCGGTGTTGATCGCGACAATCCGGCCGCAACCGTCGATCAGCGGCCCGCCGCTCGATCCCCGGCCAATGGCGGCAGTGTGGGTGAAGCCCGGAACATTGGTGCCGAAGGGCGAATTGGGCCGGGCCGAGGAAATCCAGCCACGCGTCGCTTCGGGCGCCATCGGGCGGATCTGGTCGTCGGCGTTGCGTTGAAAGGCGTCGTCGATGGCGCTGGGATAGCCGATGGCGGCAACTGGTGCACCGCTGGCGACAGCGCCGCTGTAGAGCGTGGCCGCAGGCACGGTTTCCATGTCGATTTCAAGGACCGCCAGATCGATGTCGGGCGCATAGTCGATGATGCGCGCGGGCAGGGTGTTGCGGCCCTGACTGGGCACGACGGCGATCATGACATTGGGCTGGCCGCCGGATTCGACGACATGCGCGCTGGTCAGGATCCGGTTCGGGGCGACGGCGAAGCCAGAGCCGTGCCCGGCCAGAAAGGTGCCTTCCGCTGTTTCGACAAGAACGGCGACGCGGACGACGCTGCGCGCGGCGATGGCAACATCGTCAGCCCGCAAAGGCAGTGCCGCGCAGAGCAGCGCCATCCCGCAAGTGATTCGGAGCAGTGACAGGAATATCGTTTGCACGGCCGTGCTTATCGCAGGCTCGCCCTGTCGCTGTCGAGACATGACGCGCAGGGCGGTTCAGACGAAACTGTACGGGTCGATGTCGACGGCGATGCGGACATGGCGCGGCACCTCGACACGGGCCAGCCAGGCCCGGATCAGCGTCTGCAACGCCAGCGAACGGCGGGCGTGGACCAGCAGGCGCTGGCGATGACGCCCCCTGAGCAGGCTGAGCGGCGCGGGCGCCGGACCAAGAATGAACAGGCCTTCCACGCCTTGTGGCGCGGCGCGGCCGAGCGCGCGGGCGGTCGCGATTACCGCAGCCTCGTCTTCGCCCGATATGATGAGGGCGGCGAGACGCCCGAATGGTGGCATGCCGGCGGCTTTTCGCGCGGCGATTTCGGCGGCGTAGAAGCCTGCGGCGTCGTTTTTTACCAGGGCATCGATGACCGGCGCTTCCGGCTGATGGGTTTGTAGTAACACGCGCCCCGGCTTGACACCGCGTCCCGCACGTCCGGCAACCTGTCCGATTTGCTGGAACGTGCGCTCGCCGGCGCGCAGGTCGCCGCCTGACAGGCCAAGATCGGCATCGACGACGCCCACCAGTGTCAGATCAGGAAAGTGATAGCCCTTGGTCACAAGCTGCGTGCCGATGATGATGTCGATCGCGTGCGTATCGACACCTTCGATCAGGGCGCGGGCGCGGGCGGGGGTGGTGATGGTGTCGGACGTGGCGAGCGCGGCGCGGGCGTTGGGCAAAATGGCGGCCACTTCCTCGGCCACCCGCTCGACACCCGGCCCGCAGGGAACCAGCTGTCCTTCCGCACCGCAGGACGGGCAGCTGTCAGGGCGCGGCACGACATGGCCGCAATGATGGCAGGCGAGGCGGTTGATGTTGCGATGTTCGACCAGCCAGCTGGTGCAGTGCGGACACTGGATGCGTTCGCCACAGGCGCGGCACAGGGTGAGCGGCGCATAGCCGCGCCGGTTAAGGAACAAAAGTGCCTGCTCGCCCTTTGCCAATGTCTCCTCAAGCGCCTTGACCAGTGGCGGCGACAACCAGCGCCCGCGCGGCGGCGGAAAGCGGCGCAGGTCGATGGTGGCGATATCGGGCAGTTGCGCGCCGCCGAAACGGCTGGTCAGCGTGAGATGCGTGTAGCGACCGCGATTTGCCTGTACCCGTGTTTCGATCGCAGGCGTGGCGGTGGCGAGGATGATCGGGATGTCATCGGTTTGCGCGCGGACCACGGCCGTGTCGCGGGCATGATAAAGAACGCCTTCCTCCTGCTTGAAACTGGTTTCATGCGCTTCGTCGACGACGATCAGGCCAAGTTGTGGATAGGGCAGGAACAGGGCCGAACGCGCACCGACGACAACGCGCGCCGAACCATCGGCGACCGCCCGCCATGCCGCCCGCCGTTCGGACAGGCGCAGGTCGGAATGCCATGCCACGGGTGGCACGCCGAATCGCGCAGCGAACCGCTTGAGCCAGGGCTCGGTGAGTGCGATTTCAGGAACGAGCACAAGCGTTTGCCGACCCTGACGCAGGGCTTCGGCGACAGCTTCGAAATACACCTCGGTCTTGCCCGATCCGGTCACGCCATCCAGCAGGAAAGCCTCGAAGCCGC
>CAZWMK010000142.1:0-4281 GCA_964635065.1 uncultured Sphingomonadaceae bacterium
GCAGTTCCGCAAGGTCTATGACGAAGCAGTGCGTCTGAAGGGCGATACCTCGCAGAACCTCATCGGTCTGCTTGAGCGCCGTCTCGACATGATCGTCTATCGCGCCAAGTTCGCGCCGACGATCTTCGCTGCCCGTCAGATCGTGAACCACGGCCATGTCATGGTCAACGGTCGCCGCTGCAACATCGCATCGGCTCGCATCAAGCCGGGTGATGTCATCGAACTGACCGCCAAGGCGAAGGACATGGCGCTGATCATCGAAGCGCAGGGCCTGACCGAGCGCGAGCTGCCGGAATATGTTCAGCTCGTCGATAACGGCAAGGTCCAGTATGTCCGCGTTCCGACGCTCGATGAAGTGCCTTATCCCGTGAAGATGGAACCGAACCTCGTCGTCGAATTTTATTCGCGCTAATCGGCTTCCACCGATCGAAAAAGAAAGCGCCCGGGTTTCGGCCCGGGCGCTTTTCTTTTGGCGTTGGACGTGTGGCGGATGCGCGCGGGGATCAGGGCTGTTTGGCCAGCTGCGCATAGATCGTCGCGGGCAGTGGTGCCAGCAACGCTGAAACCAGAAGGTTGGCCAGTTGCATCAACCACAGGCCAGGGCTGAGGAGTGACCAGCGCGCCGCCGTTTCCAGTGCCACCTTTGGCTCGATCTCGGTGCCGAACACCACCGAAGTCATCAGCATCAAGACCGGCAGGATGATGAGGCCCGCGCTGAAGAACAGGGCGAAAATGCGCCAGCGATTGCCGCGCGTCAGTTCCGCACTCCGTCCCAGCGCCCTGAATGCGCCAAGACGTTCGGCAATCGCCGCCGGCACCGCCACCGACCACAGCACAATGACGCATAAAACGCCGATGGTGATGGCAAGGCCCGCAATCCTGCCGACCGGCGTGCCGCTCAGCGCCAGTTGCGCGCTGATCGCCAGCATGATGACCGAAAAGCCGAGAAGTGCCGTGATCATGCCTGGCTGCGCAGCCCTGAAACCGGCACGGACATAGGTTTCCAAGGGCAGCGATCGTCCACCAAGCCGGGCGAGTGTGCCAAAGGTCACGATCGCGACAAACAACATGCCAGCGATGCCGCTGATGCTTTGCAGAACAATGGCAAGACCGGATGCGCCCTGTTCGGGGGCGGCTGGCAGCGTATCGGGCAAAAGCGCATGGCCAAGGAGCGAAGGCGCTACAATCAGGGCAAAGCCCGACAGGATAATCGGCGCAAAATCCTGCCAGAAAGCATCAAGCGTTTGGCGTAATGCCAACGCCAGATCCAGTCGTGGCACTGTGTGTGGAGCGCGGCCCTGGCCGTTCATTCTGCCTCCCGTCAACGTGATGATTGTGTCGGCGAGATTGCCGGATCTGTGCTGAGATATAGTGCACCCAGCGCCAAGGCATAGGGATAATTGTCGGATTCATGATAGCGGACGGAATGTCCCTGACTGCGCAGCCGTTCTGCCAGTTTCCGTGCCTGGGCGGGCAGGTGGTGGCTGTGGGGTGGTGTTTCAGCGATCAGAACGGGCGGCAGCGTGGCCCGGCGTGTGATGCGTTGGAGAAACGGGACCGGGGTGATTTTTGTCCTGATTGCCGGACTGGTGGGCGCGCCCGCGCCCGAAAGATCGGGCGTGAACAGGAGCAAGGCACTGAACGGGCGCGGCGTATCCAGCGCGGCACGTATCGCCGCACCCGCAGATTGCCCGCGCGCAGTCAGGACGACGCGCTGACTGGCGGTCGCCTGTGCTTGCACCAATGCGGCGATCCGGGCGCCATCGTCGGCTGCGGGCAGCGGTTTTGACTGGATCAGAAGGGCGCGTCCGCCCTTGCCAAGGTGCCAGCGTGTCAGGGGCGACAGGGCATTGCCCGTATCTGGCAGGGGGGCAGCATCATCTGTGATTTCGACAAGTAATGGCTGGCCGGGCTGGGCAGAAACGGGTGTCACCATGACGCTGTCCGGGCCGACGTTGTCGAAGCGTAACCGGAGCGAGGCCGGCTGGCCGGGCAGAGTGCCTGCAACGCGCATGCGCCCGCCGCCGATCACGACAAGCTGCGTGCCTGAGCGCGCAAGCAGGATATCGCCAAGCTCGCTGCCGGACAGCAGGCTGATGTCCGCACCGGCTTTTGCGACATGTTCTGTCCGGAAACGCCAGGTCGGCGCACCCTTGCGCAGGCTGACGATCCTGCGCTGGCCGCCCTTGTGCAGGGTCACGAACAAGGTATCGCGCGCGGTCAGTGCATCAATGACGGCTTCACCGGCAGTCGGCGTATAGGCCAGTTCGACGGTCATGCGGCGCTGTGGCGCCAAAAGTGGCGCCATTGGGTAGGCAATCAGACTGCCTGCGGGAAACATCTGGCCATCGAGACGCCAGGCATCGGCCAGCACCGCAATGGCGCGTCCCTGAAAAAAACCGAGGAATCGGGCGGTTTCGGGGAGGCTGGAACGGACCAGATTTTGTTCCCATGCCAGATGAAACAGGGCGCGATGGCCTTGGCTGTCGACGCGTTCGACGGCATGGAACAGACCGCCCGGCGTCAGTGACATGACAGGTCGAACCAGTTGATCGTCGGGATTGCCGGCAAAAACCGTGCGGGCTTCATGGATCGCCGTGCCGCGCCGCCACAAGCGGACAAGACGCGGCGCTCCGCCTTCTGTCAGGGATCCCGCCCCCGTATCACTGGCGATGAGCAGCGTATTTTCATCATACCAGGCGGCAGACAGCGGCGCTGGTCCGACCGTAAAGCCATCCGTGACAAACGCGCCTGCCACGGTATCGAATTCGCGCAGGACGGTCAGTCCTGTCGCAGTTCGGAAGAATAGCAGACATTGCCGGTAATCAGGGGGCAGACAGTCCGTGGCAACAAGCGTGCCGGGGGCGCTGTTGTCCCTGTTTCCGGCGTAAAGCTGTTGCCATTGCGGTTTGCCGGAGAAGAGGCGGCGCAGGCTGGTCTTTTGCCACAAACCGAACGGATGCTCTGCATCGACCCGCAGTTCAACATAATCGGCACCGTGAAAGCTGCCTGTCAGGAAGGGAGGGACGCCGCTGGAAATCTGACGGACATCCGTCAACAGGGCAGAAAATTGCCCGGCATTTTTGGCGAGGCTGGCAGTTTCGGCCTGGCGCGCGGCGATCCAGTCGCGGGTGCGCTTGCTGTTACTGTCTTCCAGCCAGACAAGCATGGTGCCATCGGTCCGACGTTCCGCCGCGATGACGGTCTGCGCTGCAATGGCGAGCATGCACAGCGCCAGAGCCTGCGGCAGGTGCCGGAGATATTTCATGAAAAATGCCATGCCCATGGACTAGGCCGTGGGCATGGCATCTTCAATTCCCCGCTGCGCCGGTCTGGCGCGTGGTTGCGATCAGGCGCTGGCGGCGGGCTGTTCGATGGCGGGCAGGGCGCTTTTGCCACGCTTGACCATCAGCTTGTTCAGCGCGTTGACATAGGCACGTGCCGACGCGACCAGCGTGTCGACATGCGCCCCGGTGCCGCGCACCGTCCGGCCATTTTCCGACAGGCGGACCGAAACCTCGGCCTGCGCGTCGGTGCCGCCGGTGACGGCATGCACCTCGTAGATGTCGAGAGACGTGCCTTCGTGCGGCACGATCTGGCGGATGGCATTGAACAGCGCATCGACCGGGCCGTTGCCCTTGGTTGCTGCCGTCTTTTCCTCGCCATCGACCGACAAGGTCAGGATCGCGCGCTGGCCGTTCGAACCGCAATGCACTTCGAGTTCGACAACCTGAATCCGGTTGTGGCCACGCAAGACTTCATCGTCGACGAGCGCGATGATGTCCTCGTCGAAGACGTGCTTTTTGGCGTCGGCCAGCGCCTTGAAACGACGGAAGGCATCCTGGAACTCGTTATCGCCCAGGCGGTAGCCCAGTTCTTCGAGCTTGGAACGGAAGGCCGCACGACCCGAATGCTTGCCCATGACGAGGCTGGAGGCGTTCAGGCCCACCGATTCCGGTGTCATGATTTCGTAGGTCGACGCGTCTTTCAGCATGCCATCCTGGTGGATGCCGCTTTCATGCGCGAAGGCATTGGCGCCGACGATCGCCTTGTTCGGCTGCACCTGAAAACCGGTGATTGCCGAAATCAGGCGCGAGGCGCGGGTGATTTCGGTGGTCACGATATTGGTGCGATAGGGCATCACGTCGTGACGGACCCGCAGCGCCATGGCGATTTCTTCAACGGCCGCATTACCGGCACGTTCACCGATGCCGTTAATGGTCGATTCGACCTGGCGCGCGCCGTTGATGATTGCCGACAGGCTGTTGGCGACAGCCAGAC
>CAZWMK010000143.1:0-4234 GCA_964635065.1 uncultured Sphingomonadaceae bacterium
GTCGCTTCGGCGTTGCCGAAACCGGCGTCGATGTCGGCGATGATCGGAACGACATGCGTTTCGTAGTTGTCGATGGCAGCCAGCAGCTGCTTTTCCTTGGCAGCGTCGCCTGCAGCGCGGGCGGCGTCGAGATCGCGGAACATCAGGCCGAGCTCGCGGGCATCAGCCTGACGCAGGAAGGTATAAAGTTCTTCGATGAGGGCTGCGACCGAGGTCTTTTCGTGCATCGACTGGTCGGGCAGCGGACCGAATTCCGAACGCAGGGCGGCAACCATCCAGCCCGACAGGTAGAGGTAACGGCGCTTGGTCGAACCGAAGTGCTTCTTGATGGCGATCAGCTTCTGCTGACCGATGAAGCCGTGCCAGCAGCCCAGCGACTGCGTGTAGTTGGCGGCGTCGAGGTCGTAGGCGGCCATGTCTTCGCGCATGATCTTCGCGGTGTAGCGCGCGATGTCGAGACCGGTCTTGAAGCGGTTCTGGAGCCGCATGCGGGCGACGGCTTCGCCGCTGATGCCGTCCCAGGTGCCACCCTTCTGGGCGATCAGCTGGTTGGTGCTGTTGATGTGATCTTGATAGGCCATGATATGGTTCCTCGATCAGGCGGGGGATAAGAATGGCGAGCTTCTTACGCCGCGAGTCGCAAGCTGTGGAGTCAGCTTGAAGTCCAATTGTCATACTTTACAAAAATCTTTTGTAATGTTGTAATGACATTACAAAAGTGACTGGACAAACACGCATGTCAAACGAACGCAGCGTCTACATGGGTCCGAAATTGCGCCGGCTGCGCCGCGACCTTGGCGTGACGCAGGCTGACATGGCCGCCGATCTCGACATTTCGGCCTCTTATGTCGCCCTCCTCGAACGCAACCAGCGCCCCGTGACCGCCGACATGCTGCTCAGGCTCGCGCGCACCTATCGCATCGATCTCGCCGAACTCGCGGGGGATGGCGGGGCGGATCAGGCCGCGCGGCTACAGGCGGTCTTCAAGGATCCGATGTTTGCCGATATCGAGCTGCCGCCGCTCGAAACCGTCGATCTTGCCACCAACTCGCCCGGCATTGTCGAGGCGATGCTGCGCCTTTACACCGCCTACAAGGAAGAGCAACTCGCACTCGCCGACCGTAGCGCCGAGGCGCGCGCGGGCGCCGACGCGCTGTCAGACGTCCTTGATCCCGTCGCCGAAGCGCGGCGTTTCCTTGCTGCCCGTCGCAACAGCTTCCCCGTGCTTGACGATGCCGCCGAACGGCTGGCGCAGGCGATCGGCAGCCATGACGGCCTGACCGGCTATCTCAGGGTACAGCACAAGCTGCGCGTGCGCCGTCTGCCCTCGGACGTGCTCGTGGGTGCGATCCGGCGCTTCGATCGCCACCGTGACGAGGTGATGCTCGACGACGCGCTCGATGCCGCCAGCCAGAAATTCCAGCTGGCATTGCAGGTCGCCTATCTCGACATGCGTCGCGAACTCGATGCCGTATTGAAGGAAGGCAGCTTCGCCACCGAAAGCGGCGAACGCCTCGCGCGCCGCGCACTTGCCAGCTACGCCGCCGCCGCACTCCTCATGCCCTATGGCGCCTTTGCCAAGGCCGTTGAGGTGCGGCGTTATGACGTCGAGGCGCTGGGCCGGCAGTTCGGCACCAGCTTCGAACAGACCGCGCACCGGCTGACGACCCTGCAAAAACCGGGGCAGGAACGCGTACCCTTCTTCTTTATCCGCGTCGATCCCGCCGGAAATGTCTCAAAGCGTCTCGATGGTGCAGGTTTCCCTTTTGCGCGCCACGGCGGCGGCTGCCCGCTGTGGTCGGTGCATCAGGTGTTCCGCACGCCGCGCGAAATCGTGACGCAATGGCTGGAACTGCCCGATGGCCAGCGCTTCTTCTCGATTGCCCGCACCGTGACGGCAGGCGGCGGCGGTTTTGGTGCGGTGAAGGTCGAACGCGCCATCGCGCTTGTCTGCGCCGCCGAACATGCGGGCAGGCTGATCTATACGCAGGGCCAGCCCGACGCCCGCGATGCGTCGGCCACGCCGATCGGCGTCACTTGCCGCCTGTGCCATCGCAGCCGCTGCACCGCGCGCTCTGCCCCGCCCATCGGCCGGCAAGTGCTACCCGATGACTATCGCCGCGCCAGCGCGCCGTTCGGCTTTTCCGATGGTTGATGTTCGCGCTTGAGCGTCATGCGGATTCGGCGCAACCTGTTCAGGCAAGAGGCCGAATACGGCCCAATGGGAGGAAACATGACCGATCCGGCCGATCTGATGGACCCCGCCGTCCAGGCCTGTCCCTATGCGCTATACAGCCGCCTGCGGCGCGAAGCGCCCGTATGGCGGATGCCGAACACCGGTTTTTATCTCGTCACCAGCCATGCGCTGTGCCAGCAGGTGATTTCTCAGCCCGATCTGTTCGCCAGCGGCGTCAGTCCGATGGCGCTGAAACCCAGCGGCATTCCGCAAGGCGTGATCGACACCTATCAGAATCATGGCTGGCTGCCGAAGGCGTCATGCTCAACGTCCGATCCGCCGCGGCACACCTGGGTGCGCGGCCTGCTTGACCGGCTGTTCACAGCATCGAAGGTGCGCGCGATGGCGCCGCGTATCGAATCCATGGCCGAACGGCTGATCGACCGGTTCATCGACGACGGTGCATGCGAATTCGTGAAAGCCTTCGCGCATCCGTTGCCGATGATGATTATTGCTGAACAGATCGGCGTCGGCGACGGCGATATCGAGCGCTTCAAGCAGTGGTCGGACGCAATTGTCGAGCCGTTCGCCATGATGGCGACGCCGGAACGCGAGGTTGAATGCGCACGCCTCGTCGTCGAGATGCAGCATTATTTCAAGGACCGGATCGAACAGCGCCGTCAGCGGCCAACCGACGATCTGCTGACCATCTTGTCCGATGCCCGCGACGAAGAGGGCGCGCTGTTGCCGATGGATGAACTCCTGTCGATCGTCACCATCGACCTTCTGGCCTCGGGCAATGAAACGACGACCGCCGCCATTTCATCGGCGCTGTTGCTGCTGATTGAAAATCCCGACGTCCATGCCCGGCTGGTCACTGATCCGGCGCTGATTCCGGTTTTCGCTGAAGAAGCCCTGCGTCTCGAATCTCCCGCTCAGGGCATGTTCCGTCGCGTGATCGAAGCCACGACCCTGGGCGGGGTCGCGCTGGCCGAAGGCGACCTTCTCAGTCTGCGCTTTGGTGCGGCGAACCGCGATGAAGCCGCCTTCCCTCATGCCGACCGCATCGATCTTGATCGCCATGCGCCGGGACGGCATCTGGCATTCGGCATGGGCCGCCACCATTGCATCGGCGCGCCACTGGCCCGGCAGGAACTGATCATCAGCCTGACTGTGCTGTTACGGCGTCTGAAGGACATCCGGCTGGCCGAGCCCAATCAATCGCTGCGTTATGATCCCAGCTTCTTTGGTCGCAATCTCACCTGTCTGCCGATCCGGTTCGACAGGCACTAGGGCAGACGGCGGACCGAGATGATCGGCACAGGCGCTGCGATTATCTGACCCTTCATCACGCCTTTTCCTTCGGTGTCCGAGATGGGAGCGAACTGGATGCGTTTGACGACGTCCATGCCTTCGACAACACGCCCAAAGGCGGCAAAGCCCTGATTGTCGCCGGGCTGGCCGGGCTGGGCATCGAGGGCGGTCAGTGCGCCGATGGTGATGAAGAAATCGCCTGCCGCCGTGCCGGGGGCCAGTCGCGCCATCGACACCGTGCCGTCGACATGGCTGAGGCCGGTTTTCGTCGTCGTTTCATGTGCGACCGGCGGCAGGACGCGCTTGGGATTGCTCAGCACCCCGCCTTGAATCAGGCCATAGGCACCGTCCGTCCCGATTTTCATCGCGCGATAGAAGTGGGTGCCATCCAGACGCTTCTGGTCGACATAACGCAGGAAATTCGCGGTGGTGAGGGGGGCGCGCTCCTTTTCCAGTGCCAGAACGATGTCGCCGAGCCCCGTCTTGATCGCGACACGCACTAGCGCCGGGACGGGGGCCAGCGCAGTCGCCGCCATCGCATCATCCGAAGCCAATGGCGCGACAACCGGGGGCAGCTCTTGTGCCCGTGCGGTCACGGAAGCCAGGCCACAGATCAGGATCAGCATGATTCGCTTGGTCATGCCGGCAGTTTAGCCTGATTATCGGTGAACCATGCAAGCCGTTGTCACAACATGGGGTATATCCGTGAATTATGCTTACGATCTGCGCGGTAGAGCAAAAGCC
>CAZWMK010000144.1:0-4172 GCA_964635065.1 uncultured Sphingomonadaceae bacterium
CGCGTCAGCTGGCAAGCATCTGACGGCTGGCGCCAAGAAGGTGCTGATTTCGGCCCCGGCCAAGGGCGTTGATCTGACCGTTGTTTACGGCGTCAACCACGACAAGCTGACGAAGGATCACAAGATCGTCTCGAACGCATCGTGCACCACCAACTGCCTGGCGCCGGTCGCCAAGGTGATGAACGAGCTGGTCGGCATCGAACGTGGCCTGATGACCACGATCCACGCCTACACCAACGACCAGAAGATCCTCGACCAGATCCACTCCGACATGCGCCGCGCGCGTGCCGCTGGCATGTCGATGATCCCGACCACCACGGGCGCTGCACGTGCGGTTGGCGAAGTGCTGCCGGAACTGAAGGGCAAGCTCGGCCGTGCGCGTGCCGACCCCGAATGTCAGCCTCGTCGACCTGACCTTCGTGCCGGGTCGCGAAACCACCGTCGAAGAAGTGAATGGCGCGCTGAAGGCCGCATCGCAGGGTGCGCTGAAGGGCGTTCTCGACTTCATCGACGAGCCGGTCGTCTCGATCGACTTCAACCACTGCCCGGCCTCGTCGTCGGTCGACAGCCTCGAAACAGCTGTCCTTGAAGGCAAGCTGGTCCGCGTCGTGTCGTGGTACGATAATGAATGGGGCTTCTCGAACCGCATGGTCGACACCGCCCGCGTCATGGCGAAGCTCGGCTGATCATGACGTTCCGCACGCTCGATCAGATCGGGGATGTCGCGGGCAAGCGGGTGCTTGTCCGCGTCGACCTGAACGTGCCGATGCAGGAAGGCCGCGTGTCCGACGACACGCGGCTTCGTGCTGCCATGCCGACCGTCGCCGAACTGGCGGACAAGGGCGCAAAAGTGCTGCTGCTGTCGCATTTCGGACGTCCCAAGGGCAAGCGTGACGACAGCATGTCGCTGCGTCCGGTTGCGGACGCACTGGCTTTGGTGCTGGGTCGTTCGGTTACGCTCGTCGACGATTGCCAGGGGGCAGCCGCCGAAGCGGCTGTCGCCGCACTTGGCAATGGCGCGATCGCCGTTCTTGAAAATACCCGCTTCCATGCGGGCGAGGAAAAGAACGATCCTGCACTTGTCGACGCGATGGCGCGGCTTGGCGACATCTATGTCAACGACGCCTTTTCGGCGGCACACCGCGCCCATGCTTCGACCGAAGGTCTGGCGCACAAGCTGCCCGCGTATGCAGGCCGCTCGATGCAGGCCGAACTTGAAGCCCTGCAAAAGGCGCTCGGCACCCCGGTGCGACCGGTGGCGGCTGTCGTCGGCGGGGCGAAAGTGTCGACCAAGCTCGATGTGCTGGAAAACCTTGTCGCCAAGGTCGATCACCTGATTATTGGCGGCGGCATGGCCAACACCTTCCTTGCAGCCCGCGATGTCGCAGTTGGCAAGTCGTTGTGCGAGCATGACCTGCGCGACACGGCGCTGGCGATCCTCGCCAAGGCGGAAGCGGCGGGTTGCACCGTGCATCTGCCCTATGACGTGGTCGTGGCGAAGGAATTCAAGGCGAATGCCGACAGCCGCGTCGTCAACGTCCATGAAGTCGCGGCTGACGACATGATCCTCGACGTCGGCCCGGCTGCCGTCGAGGCGTTGGGCGATGCGCTGAAAACCTGCCGTACGCTGGTGTGGAACGGGCCGCTTGGCGCGTTCGAAATCACGCCCTTTGATCGCGCGACGGTTGCGCTTGCCCAGATCGCGGCAGCGCTGACAGACGCCGGTCAGCTGGTATCGGTGGCAGGCGGTGGCGATACGGTCGCCGCGCTCAATCATGCGGGTGTTGCTGATCGCTTCAGCTTCGTCTCGACGGCGGGGGGCGCTTTCCTCGAATGGATGGAAGGCAAGGCACTGCCGGGCGTCGAAGCCCTGAAGACCGGCGCCTGAGCCGATGATTGTCATCTCCGGCATCGACCATGTTGTGTTTCGCGTGGTCGATGCCGGTCGGATGGTGGCGTTTTACACGGCTGTCCTCGGCGGGACGCTGGAGAAGGTGCAGGCCGACATTGGCCTGTGGCAAATCCGGCTGGGGTCCGCCCTGATCGACTTGGTTCCCGTTGATGGCCAGATCGGCCGCATGGGCGGCGCCGCGCCGGGAGCGGAAGGCCGTAACGTCGATCATGTCTGCCTTGCGGTCGCGCATTGGGACGAAGCTGCGATCCGCGCGCATCTGGCGCGGCATGGCGTCGATTCGGGTGAAACCGAGATGCGTTTCGGCGCGACGGGGCAGGGGCCATCCATCTACATCACCGATCCCGAAGGCAATCGCCTTGAACTCAAGGGGCCGTCCAATCCGCCCAAAGGCGGTTAACCTATATTGTGCAGTTGCGAACAGGGCCGCGCTTGGTTATCACGCCGCCCAACATCCACGATCAGCAGAGGGAACGCGTCATGAGCTTCACGCCCACCGTCAAGAAGATCCTGTCCTGGTACGAAAGCGACAGCCCCGGCACCAAGGCCAATCTGGCGCGCATCCTGACGCAGGGCCGCCTCGGCGGCACTGGCAAGCTCATCATCCTGCCGGTCGACCAGGGCTTTGAACATGGCCCGGCGCGCAGCTTCGCGATCAACGAACCGGCCTATGACCCGCACTATCACTACCAGATCGCCATCGACGCGGGCCTGTCGGCCTATGCCGCGCCGCTCGGCATGCTGGAAGCGGGCGCCGACACCTTCGCTGGTCAGATTCCGACCATCCTCAAGGTCAACAGCTCGAACAGCTGGGCAACCGGCGTCAATCAGGCTGTGACCGGTTCGGTCGACGACGCGCTGCGTCTCGGCTGCTCGGCCATCGGCTTCACCATCTATCCGGGCGCTGACGACGTGTTCGACATGATGGAAGAATTCCGCGAACTCGCCGCCGAAGCCAAGTCGGTTGGTCTTGCCACCGTGCTGTGGTCCTATCCGCGCGGCGGCAACCTGTCGAAGGACGGTGAACTGGCGCTCGACGTCGGCGCTTATGCCGCGCACATGGCGGCGCTGCTTGGCGCGCACATCATCAAGGTCAAGCTGCCGACCGCGCACATCGAACAGAAGGACGCGAAGAAGGCCTATGAAGGCCTCGACGCCTCGACGCAGGCCAAGCGCGTGGCGCATGTCGTGAAGTCGTGCTTCAACGGCCGTCGTCTCGTCGTCTTTTCGGGCGGTGCGGCCAAGGGTTCGGACGCTGTCTATCAGGACGCGCGCGACATCCGCGACGGCGGCGGCAACGGCTCGATCATCGGACGCAACACCTTCCAGCGTCCGCGTGACGAAGCCATGGCGATGCTCGACAAGCTGGTGAACATCTACACCGGCGCTGAATAAGCAGTCATGAAACCGGGGACGGGGAAGGGCCATCGCCATGTCTGATGACGATTTTAATCTCGACCTCGACCCCGGTTTTGCCGACCGCTTCGAGCAGGACAGGCGTCCTGCCTGCCAACTCTACCTGATTTCGCCGTCCAGCTATGATCCGGGTTTCCCGGAGCAACTGAAGGCGGCATTCGAAGGCGGCCCTGTCGCCGCTTTCCAGCTTCGGCTGAAAAACGTCAGCGATGTCGAGATCGAGCGCGCCGCCATGGCGCTGAAACCGATCTGTGCCGCTTATGGCGTGGCCTTCATCCTGAATGATCGCGCAGACATCGCGGCGAAGATTGGTGTCGATGGCGTGCACCTCGGCCAGGCCGATGGCAGCGTGGCCGCTGCGCGCGCGCTTTTGGGTGCAGACGTCCAGATTGGCGTCACCTGCCATGATAGTCGCCACCTTGCGATGGAAGCGGGGGAGGCGGGGGCCGATTATGTCGCCTTCGGCGCTTTCTATCCGACCGACACCAAGGAGGCGCCAACGCGTGCCGAGCCGTCGATCCTTGGCTGGTGGTCGACGCTTTTTGAAATTCCCTGTGTTGCCATTGGCGGCATCACCGCTGACAATGCGCCACCGCTCATCGAGGCTGGCGCCGATTTTCTCGCCGTCAGCGGGGCGGTGTGGCAGCATCCCGAAGGACCGCAGGCGGGCGTGGCCGCCTTCGCACACGTGCTTGAGCAAACGGCTTCGCGCTGATAGAAGCCGCTCCGTTCTTTCTCCAGACTCGAAACAGGCACAGCCATGAAGATTAGCGGCGTTGACATCCGTCCTGGCAACATCATCGAATATGAAGGCGGCCTTTGGCGCGCTGTGAAGATTCAGCAT
>CAZWMK010000145.1:0-3340 GCA_964635065.1 uncultured Sphingomonadaceae bacterium
TTTCTTCCTTGGCCGAATCGAGGAAGCCGCAGGTGTTGACCAGAACGACATCAGCGCCGTCATAATCGGCAGACATGGCATAGCCGTCGGACCTGAGCTTGGTCAGGATGCGTTCGCTGTCGACCAGCGCCTTGGGGCAGCCGAGCGAAACCATGCCGATCTTCGGCGCGTCGGGAAGTTTTATGGCCATAGTCCGAGCAGATGGGCGATCATGCGGCCAAGCGCAAGTGGGGGATGACAGAGCGCCACCCCGCCAGCGCCAGCATCGCGATCCAGCCAAGTGCCAGTGCCGGTGTCAGCCAATGAAGTGGCGCGATCCCCAACAGGCTCAGCACAGCGACGGCAGCACTGACAGTCAAGGCCGCGCCGGTCGCCTGTTCTGCCCGGTCCGCCCGCATCAGACCGGCACCGCCGCAGACTAGCGCAAAGACCGACAGGCCGAGATAATTGCAGCGTCCGGCAATGCCGAGGAGCCACAATTCCATGTCGCTGCCGGGCAGCGCCGCAGTCAGTCGCAACTGAATCGTCGTCTCGACCATGTCGCCGAACCACGCCGCCGCAAGAAGGCCAATAACAAAGGCCAGAAGGCGAGGGTGGCGCGCGGGCGGCAGGAAGGCATGGACAAAGCCAAACAGGAACAGGCCGTAAACCGGAACAAAGGCCAGAAGATCGGGCCAGTTTATATGGTCGAAGGCGGCGGCAAGGGCCATCGCGCACGGTGCGTCATAGGCACCGAACAGCAAGGCCATGTCGGTTTCCGTCAGGGCGAGCTTGAAGTGGGTGATCGGTGCAACCGCCGAATCGGCAAGGCCGCAGGCAGTGCGGGGCATCTGGCCGTGCAGCCAGGCGAACAGCACCGCCGTCACCAGCCCTGCAAGCAGGCATAATCGCCACATGCGCCCGGCGATGCGGGAAGGGATGGGCGGGGGCGCGGTCGCCATGGTCAGCGTACCGGCAGATGACGGCGGGGGTCGACGGGTGTGCGCCCGCGACGGATTTCGAAATGCAGCTGCGGACTGTCGACAGAGCCACTGCGCCCGACGCGCCCGATGATATCGCCGCGCCTGACCCGTTCATTGCGCGTGACCAGCAGGGCTTCGGCATGGGCATAGGCCGTAACCCAGCCATCGCTGTGCTTGATCAGCAGCAGATTGCCAAAGCCTTCGATGGCGTCCCCGGCATAGGCGACAATGCCGTCGGCAGCCGCCCGGAACGGGGTGCCGCTGGCGGCCTTGATGTTGATGCCATCATTGTAACGCCCGTTTGCCTTGGCGCCAAAGCCGGACAGGATGCGGCCATCGAGCGGCCAGCTGAAACGATCGCCGGCCGGGCGGGTCTCGTCATCGGTCTTTGCCTGTGCGCTTTTTTCCGGGCCGGGCCTTGCGGCCTGGGCAGATTTTGCTGCCGTGGCGGCTGGGGCGGGCGCTGCATTTGGCGTTGGCGGCGGCGTGGTTTTATCGTCCTCGGCGGGTTCGCCGCCTGCGATCAGGTCGTCGATGTCCAGCCGGAAGGCTGCCGCGCGCTGTTCGAGCGTCATGGCCTTGGCCGCTGCCCGTGTCGGGAGACGCAGCCGTTCGCCCACGCGCAGCATGAAGGGCGACTGCAGGTCGTTGGCGGCAATCACATCGTCCCAGTCGATGCCATAGGCGCGGGCAATGGCAATGCCGGTCTCGCCGGATTTGACAGTGTGATAGCGCCCTGCCGGCACCCGCAGGACCTGGCCTGCATCAATGACATAAGGCGACGGGATGCGGTTGGCCACGGCGATGGCGCGGACGCTGGCGCCGGTGCGATTGGCAATGGCCGACAGGCTGTCGCCGGGTTTGACGGTAACACGCTGTTCGGCAGCATCATGGGCATCGGCGACCACACGACGCGCGACCCATGCGGGCTTCGCTGGTGTGGCAGGCGCGCGCACCGTGGTCGGCGCGGGCGCGACTGGCCGTGTGTCAGACGCAGGCGGAGGCGACACCAGCGATGGTGCGCAGGCGGCTGACAACAGCAGGATCGTCAAAGGGAGGTGACGCCACGACATCATCATTCTGATAGCCGCAGCCATGTGGTCAACTCAACCCGTCAAGCGATTGGCGCAAGGCGGAAATGGTCGGATAATGGGTCAGGTCGAGATGAAGCGGCGTGACCGAAATGGCATTTTCCCGCATGGCCTTGAGGTCGGTCTGATGGCCCGGCATGCGCGCTTCGCGGCCAAGGCCGAACCAGTAATAGGGATTGCCGCGGATATCGCGGCGCTCGATGATGCTTGTCTGTCCAACGTCACGAAAGCCCTGTTCCGTGACCAGAACGCCGGTAACATCACCGGCGCGGCAGGGCGGGAAGTTGACATTCAGAAGCACACCCGGCTCCCAGGGGGCAGCCAGAAGCTGCGGCAGGAGCTTTGCGCCCCAACCGATGGCGGCATCGAACTGGCCCGGCGCATCGCCCGCATCAAGGATCGCCTGGCTGAGGGCAATGGCGCGCACGCCGTAAAGCGTCCCTTCCATTGCCGCTGACACGGTCCCCGAATAGGTTACGTCTTCAGCCAGATTCGCCCCGCGATTGACGCCAGACAGTACGAGATCGGGGCGGGCGTCCTTCATGACATGGCCCAGCGCCATCATCACGCAATCGGTCGGCGTGCCGCGCACGGAATAGCGTTTTTCGGCATGCTGACGCAGACGCACTGGCTCAACCAGCGTCAGTGAATGGCCTGCACCTGACATTTCCTCGGCGGGCGCGACAACCCAGATGTCATCACTCAGCGTCCGGGCGAGGTTTTCAAGAATCGCAAGGCCGGGGGCGGCGATGCCATCGTCATTGGTGACGAGAATCCGCATCAGGCGCCGGGCGTCAGTCGCTCGATGCCTCCCATATAGGGACGCAACACGGCTGGCACCATCACGCTGCCGTCGGCCTGCTGGTGATTTTCCAGAACGGCGACAAGCGTGCGGCCGACGGCTAGTCCCGAACCGTTCAGCGTATGCAGATAGGTCGTGGCCTTGTCGCCTTCGCGCTTGAAGCGGGCATTCATCCGCCGCCCCTGGAAGTCGCCGCAATTGGAGATGCTGCTGATTTCCCGATACCGGCCCTGTCCCGGCAGCCAGACTTCAAGGTCATAGGTCTTGCGCGCCGAAAAACCCATGTCGCCGGTGCACAGCAGCATCTTGCGGTACGGCAAACCCAGCTTCTCCAGGACCACTTCGGCCGCACGGGTCATCGCTTCATGCTCGCCATCGCTCTGCTCGGGCGTGGCGATGCTGACCAGCTCGACCTTTTCAAACTGGTGCTGACGGATCATGCCGCGGGTATCGCGGCCGGCACTGCCGGCCTCGGAGCGGAAGCA
>CAZWMK010000145.1:3350-4124 GCA_964635065.1 uncultured Sphingomonadaceae bacterium
GCGGTCATCCGCAGCGGCAGCCGTGCGCTGTCGACGATCTCATCGCGCACGGTGTTGGTCAGCGCGATTTCCGAGGTGGAGATCAGGTAACGCTTGGCCTCACCCAGCTGGGTGGCAAACATGTCCTCCTCGAACTTGGGCAGCTGGCCGGTACCAAACAGCGCATCGCTGTTGACGATTACCGGGACATTGGTTTCTTCATAGCCATGCACGCCGGTATGCAGGTCCAGCATGAACTGGGCCAGCGCCCGATGCAGCCGTGCCATCTGCCCGCGCAATACGGTGAAGCGGGCGCCAGAGAGCTTGGCCGCGGTCTCGGCATCCAGCCAACCATGGCGCGCGCCCAGCTCGACATGGTCCTTGACCGCAAAATCAAAGCTGCGCGGCGTGCCCCAGCGGCTTACCTCCACATTCGCGCTCTCGTCCTTGCCCAGCGGTACATCAGCTGCCGGCAGATTGGGAATGGCCAGGGCGATGGCATCGATCTGCTCACGGATCTGCTCCAGCTGCACTTCGGAGGCCTTGAGCTCATCGGCAAACGCGGCGACCTCGGCCATGATGGCGCTGACATCCTCGCCCTTTGCCTTGGCCTGGCCGATGGCCTTGGAGCGCGAGTTGCGCAGGCTCTGCAATTCCTGGGTCCGCACCTGGATACGCTTGCGGTCAGCCTCCAGGGATTCCAGCACCGAGACATCCAGCGAGTAACTGCGGGCGCTGAGCAGTTGCTGGGCAAGTTCGGCGGGCTGTTGGCGAAGCAGGACTGGATCAAGCATG
>CAZWMK010000146.1:0-4079 GCA_964635065.1 uncultured Sphingomonadaceae bacterium
CTTCGCCCAGATTATGCGGTGGAATATTGGTCGCCATGCCGACCGCGATGCCGCCCGCGCCATTCACCAGAAGATTCGGGAAGCGCGCCGGAAGCACCGAGGGTTCGGATTCCGAACCGTCATAGTTGGGAACGAAGTCGACCGTGTCCTTTTCGAGGTCCGACAACAGATCGTCGGCCACCTTGGCAAGACGCGCTTCGGTGTAGCGCATCGCCGCCGGGCTGTCGGGATCCATCGAGCCGAAATTGCCCTGACCGTCGATCAGGGGCACGCGCATCGACCAGTCCTGCGTCATGCGCGCCAACGCGTCATAGATCGCGCTATCGCCGTGCGGGTGATATTTACCCATCACGTCGCCGACGATGCGGGCCGATTTGCGGTAGGGCTTGTTGGCGGTGTAACCGCTTTCATGCGCCGAATAGAGAATACGGCGATGCACCGGCTTCAGGCCGTCGCGGACATCAGGCAACGCGCGGGAGACGATCACGCTCATCGCGTAATCGAGGTAGCTTGTCTTCATCTCCTCGACGATGGAGATGGGCCGGATATCCGAAGGCTCAGGGCCGCCGAGTGTCTGTTCGTCCACGAGTGGCTTTCAACGCTCAATTATCAATTATGAAGTCTATGTGACCTTTAGGCCGTGGTGCGGCAAAATGCCAGTCCGATCGACCGGCAAAAGGTGGACTTGGCCGCTTATCCCCATATATCGACACATATGACTCAGATTGATCCCGTTCACATCATCGGCGGCGGCCTCGCCGGTTCGGAAGCTGCCTGGCAGGTCGCCCGCGCAGGCGTACCCGTCATCCTGCATGAAATGCGCCCGGTCGAAAAAACCGAAGCGCACCAGACCGAAGGCCTGGCAGAGCTTGTCTGCTCGAACAGCTTCCGTTCGGACAATCCCGAAGCCAACGCCGTCGGCCTGTTGCACGAAGAAATGCGGCGACTGGATTCGCTGATCATGCGCTGCGGCGATGCCGCGCGCGTCCCGGCCGGTTCGGCGCTCGCCGTCGACCGCGACGACTTCTCTGCCCGCGTCACCGCCGTGCTGGAAGGTCATCCCCTGATCGAGATTCGCCGCGAACTGATCGACGGCCTGCCGCCCGCCGACTGGTCGAGCGTGATCATCGCCACTGGCCCGCTCACCGCAGCCCCTCTGGCAGACGCCATTCGCGGCCTGACAGGCGAAGATAGTCTGGCGTTCTTCGATGCCATCGCCCCCATCGTCCACCGCGACAGCATTAATTTCGACGTGGCGTGGTTCCAGTCGCGCTATGACAAGGGCGACGGCAAGGATTACATCAACTGCCCGCTCGACCGCGACCAGTACGATGCCTTCGTGCAGGCACTCCTTGATGGCGACAAGACCGTCTTCAAGGAATGGGAGGCCAACACCCCCTATTTCGATGGCTGCATGCCGATCGAGGTGATGGCCGAACGTGGGCCGGATACGCTGCGTTTTGGTCCGATGAAGCCGGTCGGCCTGCGCGATCCGCGCGACAACAAGCGGCCGTGGGCGGTTGTGCAGTTACGGCAGGACAACAACCTTGGCACGCTGTGGAATATCGTCGGATTCCAGACCAAGCTGAAACATGCCGAACAGGTGCGCATTTTCCGCAGCATTCCGGGTCTGGAAAATGCCGAATTTGCCCGACTTGGCGGCCTGCACCGCAACACATTCATCAAAAGTCCGGTGCTGCTCGATCACAATCTGCGGCTCAAGGCCGATCCCCGCCTGCGCTTTGCCGGGCAGATCACCGGATGCGAAGGCTATGTCGAATCCGCCGCTGTGGGACTTTTGGCAGGGCGCTTTGCTGCCGCCGAACGACAGGGGCGCACCCCGGCACTGCCGCCGGAAACAACTGCGCTTGGCGCCCTTTTGGGCCACATCACGGGCGGGGCTGACGCCGAAACCTTCCAGCCGATGAATGTCAATTTCGGGCTATTTCCACCGCTGACCGAAAAGGTCCACAAAAAGGACCGCAAAGCCGCCCTGTCAGCGCGCGCGCTGGCCACGCTCGATCAATGGATCGCACAGGAAAGAGACGCGACAGCCGCCTGACCTCGACTTATTTGATTTGAACATATGCCGCCCGGCCAGACCAAGGCAGGCGGCACTCTGTTGCCACCTTCAACCGCAGACAGGGAAAAGGCGCAGGCACGGAAAAGGCGCAGGCACGGAAAAAGGCGCCGGGAAACCCGGCGCCTTTCCAGAAATCCACCGGCAATTGCCGACGTATTCTTTCGCGCTTGGCTTACTGAGCAGCCGGAGCAGCAGCGTCAGCAGCGGCGTCGACAGCAGCAGCGCCTTCGGCGGCAGCAGCGTCAACAGCAGCGGCGCCAGCGTCGACAGCGGCAGCGCCGGCGTCAACAGCAGCAGCACCGGCGTCAGCAGCGGCGTCGACAGCGACGTCAGCAGCGACTTCAGCTTCAGCAGCAGCTTCTTCAACCGGAGCAGCTTCTTCAGCCTTCTGGCCGCAAGCAGCAAGAGCGGTAAGGCCGGCAACCGCCAGCAGCATCGAAAACTTCTTCACTATGTGCCTCCAAATATAAGGATCACGCCTGAACGCGCCACCATTTTGCCGTCGGTGACGTGTCCGGCGCGATCCTTGCCTTGAACACAAGCCTTCGTCAAGCGGCTTGATATGAACGGTTTCAACAGGACCACAACCTGTATTTCCTGCCAGATCCGTCGTTCCGGCACTTCAAGGCGCTGAAAGTGACAAAAAAGCGCCAAATTCTGCCATTATCAATCATTGCCGACGCATTTCCGGGCGGCGCGCCCGCCGTATCGGCTCTGATTGCCAACATCCCTGTCATGCGCTAAAGCGCACGCAATTTCCGGCATATCGCGCGGGGTGACCCTGCCCCGCCCAATGGAGTGGTCAATGGCCTCCTATCAGTATTCTTATGTCATAAAGGGTCTGACCAAGACCTTCCCCGGCGCGCCCAAGCCGCTGTTCAACAACATTCACCTGCAGTTCCTGCCCGGCACCAAGATTGCGATCATCGGCGTGAATGGCGCCGGCAAGTCGACGCTCATGAAAATCATGGCCGGCATGGACAAGGATTATCAGGGCGAAGCCTGGGCCGCCGAAGGCGTGCGCGTCGGCTATCTGCCGCAGGAACCGCATCTCGACCCGAACAAGACGGTCAAGGAAAACGTCATGGACGGCGTCCGTCCCGTCGCCGACCTTGTCGAGCGCTTCAATGCGATCTCGGCGGAAATGGCCGACCCCAAGGACGACACCGATTTCGACAAGCTCATGGAAGAAATGGGCGAGCTTCAGGAAAAGATCGACGCGGTCGACGGCTGGACGCTCGACAACCAGCTCGAAATCGCCATGGAGGCGCTGCGCTGCCCGCCGGGTGACGCCAGCGTCGAAAACCTGTCGGGCGGTGAAAAGCGCCGCGTTGCGCTGTGCCGCCTGCTGCTCGAAAAGCCCGAAGTCCTGCTGCTCGACGAACCGACCAACCACTTGGATGCCGAAAGCGTCCAGTGGCTCGAAAAGCACCTGATCGACTATCCGGGCAACGTCATCCTCGTCACCCACGACCGTTACTTCCTTGATAATGTCGTCGGCTGGGTGCTCGAACTCGACCGTGGACGCGGCATTCCGTTCGAAGGCAATTATTCCAAGTGGCTTGAAGCGAAAGCCAAGCGCATCGCGCAGGAAGAGCGCGAGGAAGCCGGCAAGCAAAAGGCGATCGACAAGGAACTCGAATGGCTCCGCCAGTCGCCCAAGGCCCGCCAGTCGAAGTCGAAGGCGCGTATCAAGGCGTTTGACGAACTGGTCGACAAGCAGCTCGAACGCCGCCCCGGCGCAGCCCAGATCCTGATCCAGATCCCTGACCGCCTTGGCGGCAAGGTGATCGAGGCGAAGAATCTGACCAAGGCCTATGGTGACAAGCTGTTGTTCGAAAACCTGTCGTTCACCCTGCCGCCGGGCGGCATCGTCGGCGTCATCGGTCCGAACGGCGCGGGCAAATCGACGCTGTTCAAGCTGATCACCGGCGCTGAACAGCCCGATTCCGGCACCATCGAAGTCGGCGAAACGGTCAAGCTCGGCTATGTCGAC
>CAZWMK010000147.1:0-4003 GCA_964635065.1 uncultured Sphingomonadaceae bacterium
GCCCCGGATGTAGCTTTCAAGCTTGGTCAGGTTGATGCCATTCGTGGCAAAACCGCCCAGCGCCTTGTAAAGTGCTGCCGGCACGTTCTTTACCTCGAAGATCAGTGACGTCATGACCGGCCCATGGTCGCGTGGTGGCGTCGACGGCATGCGGGCGAGCACGACAAAGCGCGTCGTGTTGTGATCCTCATCCTCGATCCCCTCTTCCAGCACGTCGAGACCGTAAAGCTCGGCAGAAAGGCGCGAAGCGACCGCACCGACGGAAGGATTAATCTCCTCGGCAACCAAAGCCGCTGCGGCCGCCGTATCGATGTAGGCGACCGGTTCGATGTTCCAGCCACGCAGATGCTTGCGGCACTGGCCCAGCGCCTGCGGATGGCTCATCACCGAACGGATATCGCTGCGACGAGCCCCCTTGATACCGAGCAGACAGTGCCGGACGCGCAGAAAATGCTCTGCGACGATCGACAGGCCCGACTCGGGCAGCAGGAAGTGAATGTCAGCAACTCGGCCATGCAGAGAGTTCTCGATCGGAATCACAGCCTGCGCCGCCCGGCCTTCGGTTACGGCTGCAAGCGCATCCTGAAAGGAAAAACTGGGCAGATAGGCGCCATCGGGGAAGAGTTCGCGGCAGGCCTGATGCGAATAAGCCCCCGGTGCGCCTTGAAAGGCGACAGCGCGAACCGGGTCGGATTCGGCTACGGAAACCATGTTGGCGACGAGTTCGCGGCTAAGAACGGGATAGTTTTCCATCCCCCCTTAACAGACAAAGCTTGACGCCACGTCAAGCGGTCGTCATTGCCCCCCTTGAACTCTCCCTTGGCAAAGCGGGGGGTGCTGACTATTGTCCGCGCGGATTTGCGCCGGGGGCTTTGGAGGCATAGGTGGACAGTTTCGAGTGGAATAAGATCTCCGGTTGGGTGCTTGCAGCCCTGATCGCCGTGCTGGGTCTCGGGATCGTGACCGGCATGATTTACAACCCGCATACGCCCGAAAAGGCTGCGTATGAGGTTCAGGGCGTCGAACAGGAAGCCTCGGAAGGTCCGGCTGTCGCCGGCGAAAAGCCGATCGCTTTCTATCTTGCCACTGCCGATGTGGCCAAGGGTGAAGCGCAGTTCAAGAAGTGCGCAGCCTGCCACACCATCGACAAGGGCGGCGCCAATGGCATCGGTCCGAATCTTTATGGCATTTTTGGCAAACCGCATGGCCACGCCGCAGGCTTTGCCTATTCGGATGCCCTGAAGAGCAAGCAGGCGCCGTGGGACTGGAACGAAATGAGCGAATGGCTCAAGTCGCCCAAGACCTATGCGCCGGGCACCAAGATGAGCTTTGCCGGTCTCGGCAAGCCTGAAGATCGTGCAGCCCTTCTGGTTTATCTGAACCAGAAGAGCGACAGCCCGCTGCCGCTGCCGCCCGTCCCGGCTGAAGAACCGGCTGCGGCTGCAGCACCGGTTGCCGATGCCGCACCCACAGCCATCAGCCTGCTGGCGTCAGCCGATGTGGCCAAGGGCGAAGCGCAGTACAAGAAGTGCGCAGCCTGCCACACCATCAACAAGGGCGGCGCCAATGGCATCGGTCCGAACCTCTATGGCATCGTTGGCGCCAAGCATGCGCACAGTGCAGGCTTTGCATATTCGGATGCCATCAAGTCGAAGCCGGGCAACTGGGACTTCGCGGCACTTGATCAGTGGCTGGAAGCGCCCAAGGCCTATGCGCCGGGCACCAAGATGAGCTTTGCTGGCATCAGCAAGCCGCAGGATCGCGCGGCCCTGATCGCCTATCTGAACACGCAAAGCGACGCACCCTTGCCGCTGCCGGCCCAGTAAAAGCCGCGCCGAAAGGTGTAAAAGGCGGGATGGCAACATCCCGCCTTTTTTGCATTCAGGATCTGGACACGCGGATCGCCTAGCAGAGGCAGTAATGCTTGCAGACGATGTCCCATGCCTCCTCTGCCGTCTCGACGAAGCTGAACAGCTTGAGGTCGTCCCGCGAAATCACGCCGTGATCGGCAAGCGCCTCAAAGTCGACAACCTTGTTCCAGAATGCCTTGCCGAACAACAACAGCGGCATGGGCGTCACCTTGCCGGTCTGGATCAGCGTCAACGTCTCGAACATCTCGTCCAGCGTCCCAAATCCGCCCGGAAATACCGCAACGGCGCGTGCACGCATCAGGAAGTGCATTTTGCGAAGCGCAAAATAATGGAACTGAAACGACAGGCCCGGCGTGACATAGGGGTTAGGCAATTGTTCGTGCGGTAACACCACATTCAGCGCAACCGAGGGCGCACCAACTTCGGCAGCGCCGCGGTTGGCGGCTTCCATGATCGAGGGGCCACCACCTGAACAGACGACAAAATGGCGCCCCTCGCCATCCTGTTCGACACCCGAAGCCATCCGTGCCAGCTTGCGGGCTTCCTCATAATATTGGCTGTTGACAGCCAGCCCGTCGATCCGGGCGTGATCATCCGCCGTTTTCGCAGCGGCCCGCAAAGCGGGAATGGCATCGGGCGCGGGAATGCGCGCGGATCCGTAAAAAACAAAGGTCGACTCGATCCCATGTTCCTGAAGGATCATTTCGGGCTTGAGAAGTTCAAGTTGCAGGCGCACCGGACGCAGTTCTTCGCGCAGCAGAAAATCCGTATCCTGAAAAGCCAGCCTGTAACTGGGGTGTTCCGTCTGGGGAACAGGGGTGGGATTGGCAGCAACGGCTGCTTCTTCACTGGCGCTGGGAAAAATACGCGGCGGGACAAGACGGGTCGAATTCATACGCTGCTCTACCTGATCAATGGAAAGAAAGCGGCAAGCCGAAAAAGCTTGGCGGTTAGCGGCAATAGGGCCAGCGCCCCATGTCGAAATGGAAATGGTTCGCGTGATAGCGATCACCGTCGGGACCGATCACGACCTGGAAGATGCCACAGGCGCCGCGATGCGCGGTGCGTAAAAAGGCGCGTTCGGCAGCCGAACCGCGCGACCAGCCATCCAGCACCGTGACACGGCGACCATCCGAGAAATGGAAGGCGGCAATGTCGACTGCATTGGCCGTCCCATGTTCCGATGGCCGCGCGCCGGCCATATTGTTGCGCGGACGACAGGCGTAGGTGCCATAGGTATCGATTGCAACCAGACGCGCGCCCATGTGCCGCTGTGCGGCGGGTTCGGCGACGCTGCGCAGCCAGCGATGAACGCCTGCGGCCATCGGACAGGTCATCGGCCCAAGGCCGCGCATCGGCACCCCGACATCAAGCAGTTGCAGTGCCGCGACCCGACCGCAGGCGGGCCCTTCCTGCCTGTCCGGCAGACGGCGATATTTCAGACCCGGCAAACGATCGAGGCTGGCATAGCATTGTGCCGGACTGACCGGGCTTCGCGGTGCCTGCTTGGGTTCCGGTCGCCCACCGCAGGCAGACAGGAACAGCATGATCAGCAGGGGAAATATCGGCCACATGAGGCACAGGCTAGCATGCGCGTTGCGCATCCGTCGACGCTTAGCAGCGTATCGTATGCAATGGCGATCATGAGCTCCCGCCGGACCTGCCCTGCCCCTTTCCACGATTTGGTCGCTTGACAGGCGTGCCCCCGTCTATAGAAGCGGCACCGGGCCACGCCGTCCCAACGCGGCGCGTGCTCTCTGTGAGGAGAGTTTCATGACTGATTCGACACCTGTTCGTCCTGCGCGTCCCTATTTCTCGTCCGGCCCCTGCGCAAAGCGCCCCGGCTGGTCCGCAGACAACCTCCCGACCGAGACCCTTGGCCGCTCGCATCGCGCGAAAGTCGGCAAGACGCGTCTGAAATACGCTATCGATCTCACCCGCAAGGTGCTCGGCGTGCCGGAAGGCTATCGCATCGGCATCGTCCCCGGTTCCGACACCGGCGCGGTCGAAATGGCGATGTGGTCGCTCCTCGGCGCCCGTCCGGTCACGCTTCTGGCTTGGGAAAGCTTTGGTGATGGTTGGGTCACCGATGCCGTCAAGCAGCTGAAGCTCGACCCCACGGTCATCAAGGC
>CAZWMK010000148.1:0-3968 GCA_964635065.1 uncultured Sphingomonadaceae bacterium
CCGAATTGCGCACCCGCGCCAGCCTGCCGCAGATGCAGCGCTGGAACGACGAGGTCTTGGCGCTGGTCCCGGCGCAGGCCAGTCAATATGCCGGCAGTGCTGTGCAACTGGCGGCCTATGCCCCGCAACAGCCGGCGATCCCGGCGATGGAGCGTGCACCCGTGCAATTGGCGGCGGCGGAAATCCCGGATGCGGTACAGCCTGCGGCAACGCCGGCTGTGGCTGCCGTCGTGCGTGAACGTGCACCTGCACGTGTCGCTGTCGCCAGCGTCGTCGCGCCTGTCCGGACCGCGCCCGTTGCGCCGGTTCGTGTTGCGGCTGCACTCGGCGACAAAGCGCGCAAGGCTGACGCCATGGTGCGCACCGTGGCGGCCGAAGCGCCACGCGGCGTGAAGGTCGTCAAGGTCGCCGCCCAGACCGGTGGCCTGCTGTCCGACAATTTCGCGGCGGAACTGGAAGCGGCAGCCACGGCTGAGCGCGCCGGATTCCGTAAAGTCTCGTTGCAGTGAGCCCGGCGGCGCTGCGTCAGCTCCGGGTTCAGCTGGCTGGCAAGCGCCAGGTCGCCCTCGTGCGTTCGCGTCAGCGGCTGATGATCGGCCTGCTGCTGTTCGTCGCCCTTGTCGGTCTTCTGACGCTGCGCCTGCTTGATCTTGGGATGCTGCACGACGGCAGTCAGCGTGGACGCATCAACATCCTTGCCAATCTGACGCCGCCGCGGGCCGACATTGTGGATCGCAACGGCGTCCAGCTGGCTGGAACACTGATGGCCTATGGCGTGGCTGTCAGGCCGCATGACGTGGTCGGTGACAAGCGCATTCTGGCGCAGCAGATCGCGGCGATCCTTGGCCGGGACCCTGCCGACATTTATCGCCAGCTCAATCACAAGGGCAAATTCCGCTATTTGCAGCGTCGCGTTCTGCCGACCGAGGCCAAGGCGATCAATGCGCTGGGCGAACCGGGCATATTGCTCGAACGCGAACCTGACCGCCTTTATCCGAACCAGAAACTGGCGGCTCATGTGCTTGGTCATACCAATATCGACGGGCTGGGCGAAGCCGGCATCGAACGCGCCTATGATCAGCGGCTTGTCGATCCTGCCCAGCGCGGCCAGCCGCTCATGCTGGCAATCGACGCCCGGGTGCAACAGGCGATCGAGCATGAACTTGGCGTGGCCATGGCCAAGCACAGCGCGATTGGCGGCGCGGGTATCGTGATGGACGTGCATACCGGCGAAGTGCTCGCGTTGACTTCGCTGCCCGAACTCGATCCCAATGCCGCAGGGCGCGGTACGCTTGAAGCACAGTTCAACCGCGCGACATTGGGCGTTTACGAATTGGGTTCGACCTTCAAGGCGTTCACGACGGCCATGGCGCTGGATACCGGCGTCGTGCGGTCGATGCGCGATGGTTATGACGCACGCCACCCGATCAAGGTTGGCCGGTTCCGCATCAACGATGATCACCCCAAGGCGCGCTGGCTGTCGATCCCTGAAATTTTCATTTATTCCAGCAATATTGGCACGGCCAAGATGGCGCAGGAAGTCGGCATGGCGCGCCAGCGCGATTACATGCAGAAACTTGGCTTCCTTGAACCGGTCCATATCGAACTCAAGGAGCGCGGCCGCACCCTTTATCCGGCCAGCAACAACTGGGGCGAAATCGCCACCATGACCGTCGGCTATGGCCATGGCATCGCGGTGACGCCGTTGCACCTCGCGACGGCTTATGCTGCGCTGGTGAATGGTGGTCTGTGGCGCCCGGCCACGCTGTTGCGTATTCCCGAAGGCAAGGTGCCGTCTGGGCGCCGCGTATTCAGCGCCGAGGCGTCGCGGCAAATGAACGACCTCATGCGCCTTGTCGTCACGCATGGCACCGGCAAGCGCGCCGATGCGCCGGGTTTCCGGGTTGGCGGCAAGACCGGAACCGCGGAAAAGCCGCAGGCGGGCGGTTATAACCGCAAGGCGCTGGTGACGACTTTTGCGGCAGCCTTTCCGATGGACGATCCGAAATATGTCGTGATTGCCATGCTCGACGAGCCGAAAGGCACCAAGGACACCTATGGCTTTGCCTCGGCAGCCTGGACGGTCGGGCCTGTGATCAGCCGGGTTGTGAGCCGTATCGGCCCGCTGCTCGGGGTGACGCCCGATCTTCGCGCCGAAGCCAATATCGGTCCGCTGCTCGCGCATGTGCGCGAGGCTGCCGACAAAAACGCCGAATAAGGAGAGCCTATGCGGCTGGGCGCCCTTCTGGACACCGACGCGCAAGGCGAGGTGACTGGCTTCGCCATTGATCACCGCAAGGTGGCGCCCGGCACGATCTTCGGTGCGTTCCAGGGCGCGCGGGTCAATGGCGAGGATTTCATTCCGGCCGCGATTGCAGCGGGCGCCATTGCCGTGGTGACACGTCCCGGCGTCACGGTTGAGGGTGCGCTTCATCTGGTGGACCCTGAACCACGCCGTTTCTTTGCGCACCTTGCTGCCCGTTTCTTTGCGCCTTTTCCTGGAGTGACGGTTGCAGTCACCGGCACTAACGGCAAGACATCGACCGCAGAACTCACCCGCCAGCTGTGGTGGCTGGCAGGCCATCGGGCGGCTTCGATCGGTACGCTGGGCATCACCACGGCGGATGATCAGGTCTCGACAGGGCTGACGACACCGGATGTCGTCACCTTCTTGTCGAACATGGCCGGTTTGGCGCGCGAGGGCGTCACGCACGCCAGTTTCGAGGCATCCAGCCACGGGTTGTCGCAATATCGCACCGAAGGCTTGCCGGTCCGCGCTGCCGGCTTCACCAATCTCAGCCGCGATCATCTGGATTATCATGGCACGATGGAGGCTTATCTGGCCGCCAAGCTACGGTTGTTCAGCGATGTCGTGGACAGCGATGGCACGGCGGTGGTCTGGGCGGACGATGCCGCGAGCGCGGACGTGATCGCAGCGGTCAAGGCACGCGGCCTGCGCCTGATGACGGTGGGAACGACAGGCGAAACACTGCGGCTGATCTGTCGCACGCCGACGCAACTGGGCCAGACGCTCGACATCGAAGCCGATGGCCGCAGCTTCAAGGTCGCCTTGCCGCTGATCGGTGGCTATCAGGCCGCAAATGCGCTGTGCGCGGCGGGGCTGGTGCTGGCGACGGGCGGCGATCTTGCGGAAACGCTGGCCAATCTCGCCCGCGTCCAGGGTGTGCGCGGGCGTCTTGAACGTGCGGCGATCACGCGGGCGGGCGTGCCGGTCTATGTCGATTATGCCCATACGCCCGATGGTTTGCGCGCCGCGATCGAGGCTTTGCGCCCGCATACGCGCGCGCGATTGCATGTCGTGTTCGGCGCAGGTGGCGACCGGGATCGCGGCAAGCGGCCCGAAATGGGCAAGGTCGCCATGACGCTTGCCGACAGTGTGATCGTGACCGACGATAATCCGCGCAGCGAAGAACCGGTGACGATCCGCGCTGCGATCCTTGCCGCTGCGCCCGGTGCGCGTGACATTGGCGACCGCAGAGCCGCGATCAAGGCCGCGCTGGATGCGGCGGGTCCGGGCGATGTCGTCCTGGTAGCAGGCAAGGGCCATGAGCAGGGACAGATTGTCGGCGACCGGGTGTTGCCATTTGACGATGTCTCTGTTGTGCGGGAGTGTGCGGCATGACGGGCATGTTGTGGACAGCGGCCGAAATCGCAGCCGCCACCGGCGGGGTGGTCCGGGGCGATTTTGCCGTACGCGGCGTCACGTTCGATTCGCGCGAGGTGATCGGCGGCGAGCTGTTCGTGGCGCTGAAGGGCGAGGCGACTGACGGCCATCGTTTCATCGAGAGTGCGAAAGCACGCGGTGCCGCAGGTTTTCTCGTCAGCGAAGCCGTGGATGCGCCCCATGTGCTTGTGCCCGATACCATGAAGGCGCTTGAGGCGCTTGGCCGGTCCGCGCGGGCACGGACGCAGGCGACGATCATCGGCGTGACGGGCAGCGTCGGCAA
>CAZWMK010000149.1:0-3858 GCA_964635065.1 uncultured Sphingomonadaceae bacterium
TCGTGATGCCATCCGGGATCGGATATTCGACATCGTGGCTGAAACCGAGTTGCAACTTCAGGTTGCTGCCCTGCACCGATGCACGATAACCAACACCGGAGATTTCGAGCACCTTGGTGAAACCATCGGACACACCAACGACGAGGTTCTGCACCATCGTGCGCTGCATGCCCCAGAAGGCACGCGCCCGCTTGGTTTCATTTGCCGGCTGAACCGAGATGGAACCCGCTTCGACAGCATAGGTGATGTCATCGACGACTGGCATCGACAAGGTGCCCTTGGGGCCTTTCACCGACAGCTGACCGTCGGCGATGGTGGCGCTCACGCCTGCCGGAACAATAACCGGCTTTTTTCCAATACGCGACATGTCCGTGTCCCTTAGAAGACCTGGGCGAGAACTTCGCCGCCGACATTCTGGTCGCGCGCTTCCGCGTCCGACAGAACGCCCTTTGGCGTCGAAACGATAGTGATACCAAGACCATTGCGCACGCGCGGCAGGTCCTTGGCACCGGAGTAGACGCGACGGCCCGGCTTCGAAACACGCTGCACATACTGGATGGCAGGCTGACCTTCGAAGTATTTCAGGTCGATGCGGATTTCACGATGAACGCCATTGGCGCTTTCGGAGTAGCCGCGGATGTAACCTTCGCGTTGCAGCACGTCGAGGACGCGCGTGCGGAGATTCGACGCAGGCGTCAGGATGCTGTCCTTGCGGGCCTGCTGACCGTTACGGATACGGGTCAGCATATCGCCCAGGGGATCTGTCACCGCCATGGGTGTGCCCTTTCCTTACCAGCTTGACTTTGTCAGGCCGGGAATCAGGCCCTTGTTGCCCAATTCACGCAGCATGACGCGGCTCAAGCGGAACTTGCGGTAATAAGCGCGCGGACGACCGGTCAGCTCGCAACGATTGACCACGCGGGTCGGATTTCCGTTGCGCGGGATTTCGGCCAGCTTGAGACGCGCGATCAAACGCTCGGTGTCATCGAGGCTCTCGTCATCGGCAATTGCCTTCAGACGGGCATAACGACCCGCATATTTCTTGACGAGCTTCTTGCGACGCTCGTTCTTGTTGATCGAACTCAGTTTCGCCATGACTTAAGTTCTTCTCCTAAAGACGGCTTCAAGCCGCCTGCTTGTCGCCCTGACGATCGGTGAACGGCATGTTGAAGGCGCGCAGCAGTTCGCGCGCTTCCTCATCCGTGTGGGCCGACGTCGTGAAGATGATGTCCATACCACGGACCTTGTCGATCCGGTCATAATTAATTTCCGGGAAAATAATCTGTTCCTTGACACCCATGGCATAGTTGCCACGACCGTCAAAAGACTTCGGATTGATCCCGCGGAAGTCGCGGATACGCGGCATGGCGATGTTCACCAAGCGATCCAGGAATTCGTACATACGGTCGCGGCGCAAGGTAACCTTGCAACCGATCGGCATGCCCTCACGCAGCTTGAACTGCGCGATCGACTTCTTGGCGCGGGTAATGACCGGCTTCTGACCGGAAATTGCCATCATTTCAGCCGCAGCAGCGTCGATACGCTTCTTATCCTGCGTCGCATCGCCAACACCCATGTTGATGACGATCTTTTCGAGACGCGGGATCTCGAGGTCGTTCGCATAGCCGAACTGTTTTTTCAGCTGCGCGCGAATCTGCTCTTCATAGAGCTTCTGCAGGCGCGGCTTGACGCGAGTATCGTTAGCCATCGATCTGTTCTCCCGACCGCTTGGCGACACGCACCTTGCGACCATCGACAATCTGGAAGCCGACGCGCGACGGCTTGCCGGTCTTCGGATCCTCGATGGCCACCTTCGAGATGTGCATCGGGGCTTCCATGCGCTCCAGACCACCCTGCGGGTTTGCCTGGCTGGGCTTGCGGTGGCGCGTGACGACGTTAATGCCGCGCACGACAACCTTGTCGTCCTTGGGCAGCGCGCGAAGCACTTCGCCGTGCTTGCCCTTGTCCTTGCCGGACAGGACGACGACCTTGTCGCCCTTCTTGATCTTCGCAGCCGACATTAGAGCACCTCCGGCGCCAGGCTGATGATCTTCATGTGGTTACGTGCACGCAACTCGCGCACGACCGGGCCGAAGATACGGGTGCCGATGGGCTCTTCATTCTTGTTGATGAGAACAGCGGCGTTCGAATCGAAGCGGATGACCGAACCGTCGGGACGGCGGATATCCTTGGCGGTGCGAACGACGACAGCGCGATGCACATCACCCTTCTTCACGCGACCGCGCGGGCTGGCTTCCTTCACCGAGACGACGATGATGTCACCGACACCAGCCGTCCGGCGTTTGGAACCGCCCAGCACTTTGATGCACTGCACCCTTTTCGCGCCGCTGTTGTCTGCGACGTCGAGGTTCGTCTGCATCTGGATCATGGCTTAGCCTACCTTTTCCAGCACGCGCCAGGTCTTCAGCTTGGAAACCGGTGCGCATTCTTCGATGCGAACCTGATCACCAGCCTTGATGGCATTGTTTTCATCGTGGGCGTGATACTTCTTCGAGCGACGCACGATCTTTCCATACAGCGGGTGCTGTACGCGGCGCTCTACGAGCACCACGACCGTCTTGTCACCCTTGTCGGACACGACCGTGCCCTGAAGGACGCGCTTGGGCATCTCTTGCTCCTTAACCCTGGGCACGGGCGGCAAGCGCCCGGTCGTTCTGCAGCGTCTTGATGCGCGCAATGCTGCGACGCACTTCACGCACGCGCGATGGCTTTGCAAGCTGGCCGGTCGCCGCCTGGAAGCGCAGGTTAAACTGCTCTTTCTTCAGGTTGGCGAGCGCTTCGGCCAGCTGGTCGTCCGACTGCGTCTTGAGTTCAGCGTGCTTCATCTCGCCTCTCCCTTAAGCCTGTGCCTGTTCGCCAAGGCGAACGACGAACTTGGTCTTGATGGGCAGCTTGGCAGCAGCGCGCTCAAAAGCGACTGCAGCCAGATCAAGCGGAACACCATCGAGTTCGAACAGAATGCGGCCCGGCTTCACGCGCGCGGCCCAATATTCCGGCGAACCCTTGCCGGAGCCCATGCGGACTTCGGCGGGCTTCGTCGACACTGGCACATCCGGGAAGATGCGGATCCACAAACGGCCCTGACGGCGGATGTGGCGGGTGATAGCACGACGCGCAGCTTCGATCTGACGCGCAGTGATACGTTCCGGCTCGAGGGCCTTCAGGCCGAACGTGCCGAAGTTCAGCGCGGTACCGCCCTTGGCATCGCCATGGATGCGGCCCTTGTGCGCCTTGCGGAACTTTGTCCGTTTCGGTTGCAGCATTTTATTTATCGCCTTCTGACAGGAATCCGTCCTCGATCAGGCGACGCGTGGGGGAGAAACCTCCCTTACCGCGCCGGCCGGACCCCCGACGTCTGCGCTTCCATCATGAGCCGATCCTGGGCCAGCGGGTCATGGCCAAGAATCTCGCCCTTGAAAATCCAAACCTTGATGCCGCACACGCCATAAGCGGTATGTGCCTGCGACTCGGCATAATCGACATTGGCGCGAAGCGTATGCAGCGGCACTCGGCCTTCGCGATACCATTCGGTGCGCGCGATCTCTGCACCACCAAGACGGCCAGCGCAAGTGATACGAATGCCTTCGGCACCCATACGCAGTGCTGACTGCACCGCGCGCTTCATGGCGCGACGGAAAGCAACACGGCGTTCCAGCTGGTCCGCGATCGACTGGCCGACGAGCTTGGCGTCGATTTCCGGCTTGCGGATTTCAACGATGTTCAGCGAAACTTCGCTACCGGTCATCGCACCGATCTGCTTTTTCAGCTTTTCGATGTCCGCGCCCTTCTTGCCGATGATGACGCCCGGACGAGCGGCATAGATCGACACGCGGCACA
>CAZWMK010000150.1:0-3846 GCA_964635065.1 uncultured Sphingomonadaceae bacterium
GCCGCGACAGTGTGCTGCCCGATCATCCGGAAGCGGCGGCACTGGATTATGTGCCCAACCCGCGCCCCGGAAAACATTATATGGTGCGCTTTGCCGCACCCGAATTTACGTCGCTTTGCCCGGTAACGGGACAGCCCGATTTTGCCCATCTCGTGATCGATTATGTGCCTGACGCGACGATTGTCGAATCAAAGTCGCTGAAGCTGTTTCTGGGCAGTTTCAGAAATCACCGCGCTTTCCACGAGGATTGCACGGTCGGCATCGGTGAACGTCTGGCACGCGAGATGAACCCCGTGTGGCTCCGGATCGGCGGCTACTGGTATCCACGCGGCGGCATTCCGATCGACGTGTTCTGGCAGACCGGCGCGCCGCCTGCCGATGTCTGGGTTCCCGATCAGGGCGTGGCGTCCTACCGCGGGCGCGGCTAGGCGATTCCGATCAGCTTGTGGGTTTGCAGGCTGAGCCGCCAGCGTGGATGCGCGAGGCAATAGGCCGTTGCGGCAGCAATGTTTTCGGCCTGCTGCGGGCCATCCATCGGTTGCAGGAAGAAATGCTGGAAGTCCCAGCCCGCAAAGCGTTCGGGCATGGCATCGGGCTGGGGGAAAACGAGTTTCAGCTCTGACCCTGCCGTCAGTACGATGTCGGTGCCGCCTTTCGGGCTGACGCAGACCCAGTCCAGTCCCGGAGGCGCCGGCTGGGTGCCATTGGTTTCGACGCCGATCTCAAAGCCGCGTTCATGCAGGGCGCAGATCAGTGGCGCATCGATTTGCAGCAAGGGCTCTCCACCCGTGCAGACGACATATCGATGCGCAAGATTGTCGCCCCAACAGGCAGCCACAGCGTCGGCCAGCGCATCCGCCGTTGCAAACTTGCCGCCGCCCGGTCCGTCGGTGCCGATGAAGTCGGTATCGCAAAATGTGCAGGCAGAGGCATCCCGGTCCTGCTCGCGGCCCGTCCACAGATTGCAGCCGGCGAATCGCAGGAAGACGGCGCGGCGACCAGTGTGCGCGCCTTCGCCCTGCAGCGTCGCATAGATTTCCTTGACCGCGTAGGTCATGCGTAAACCGTGGGGTCGGGAATGCCTGCCTCGACAAAGCCCTTGCGGCGCAGCTGGCAGCTGTCGCAGCGCCCGCAGTGCAGGCCGTCGGGCGTCGGGTCGTAGCAACTCCATGTCAGGGAGAGATCAACGTCAAGCCGTGCGGCTTCGCGGACGATGTCGGCCTTTGTCATGTGCATCAAGGGTGCGTGGACGCGAAACCGGCCCGTGCCTTCGATGCCGGCCTTGGTCGCGCGGTTGGCCATTTCCTCGAACGCGTCGATGAAGGCGGGGCGGCAATCGGGGTAGCCGGAATAGTCCAGTGCATTGACGCCGATGAACAGGTCGAATGCTCCCACTGCTTCGGCCCAGCCCAGCGCCACCGACAGGAAGATGGTGTTGCGCGCAGGCACATAGGTGACGGGAATGCCGGGCTGGATGGCATCGCCTTTGGGCACGTCGATATCCGCGGTCAGTGCAGAGCCGCCGAAGGCCCGAAGATCGAGCGGCAGGACGATATGACGTTCCGCGTCCATGGCGGCGGCGACGCGGGCGGCGCTGTCGAGCTCGATGCGGTGACGCTGGTTGTAGTCGATGGTCAGGGCAAGCAGGCTATAACCTGTGGCGCGCGCATGGGCGGCCACCGTTGTCGAGTCGAGGCCGCCGCTCAGAAGGACGACGGCGCGCTTGTCAGCCGGCTTGCTCATGGACTGAGGCGATAGGGCGGCGAGCAGCGGGATGCAAGCATTTCACCGGGGATTTTGCCGCCCTCCTGCAAGAAGACCGCCCGACGGCAGGGCGGTCTTGAGGAGGGCTGGAGGCGTTGCCAGCCAGGAGGTAAGGGGCAGCAAAAAACTTGCTAGACAACCTTAACGCGCCAACATGAAGCTCAGGTTAATAAGCGCGTGAAAGCTGTTCATGTTGCTTTGATCCATCGTCACGCCTAAGCCTTGTCCGCGATGAAACGGACACATTTGCCTTTGAATGCCTTGCGCGTTTTCGACGCTGCGGCCCGTCATTTGTCGTTCACCAAGGCGGCAGACGAACTGGCGGTGACGCCCGCTGCCGTTGGCCAGCAGATTCGGGCGCTGGAAGACGTGCTGGGCGTCGTGCTGTTCCGCCGCCTGACGCGCAATCTGGAACTCACGCCCGAAGCCGAACGCGCGCTGCCGGCGCTGCGTGCCGGTTTCCTGCAATTCGAGGAATGCGTGCGGGTGTTGCAGGCGGGGCAGGGGTCGAAAACGCTGACGATTGCCGCGCCACGTGATTTTTCCGCCAAATGGCTGGCGGCCCGTCTTGCCGCCTATGGCGCGGCGCAGGCCGATCTTCGGTTCGTGCTGGCCACAGCCGATGGCGAAGTCGATTTCACGCAGGCCAATCTCGACCTTGCGATTGTCTATGGCGATGCTCCGGCGGAGTCTGATTTCGGCAGCATGGCCCTTGGGGCGGAAAGCCTGATCCATGTCGGCGCGCCCGCACTGGCCGGCTTGGCTGCGGATGGCGACGTGCGTCGTATTCGCTGGCCGCGCGATGATTGGCAAGACGATATGGAAAACGGTGGCCTGACCGTGGCCGACGCTGGTCTTGCCATTGATGCGGCCGCGGCCGGTCATGGCGTGGCGCGTGTGCCAGCGACGCTTGCCGCAGGCGATCTCGCCCTGGGGCGCATCGTGCAGATCGGCGAGGCCGTGCCGGTGGTGCAGCGTTACTGGCTGGTCGCCCCCGCTCCGCAATGGCGGCAGGCCAAGGTCAAGGCGCTTGTCGCCGCGCTGACTGCCGACATGGCGGAACACTGATCGGCGTAGTCCGCACGGCGCGGGGGGTCAGGCCTTTTTCACGAAGCAGGTTTTCAGCACCAGGCCCTTGATCTTGTCGGTGCGGCATTCGATTTCTTCGGGATCACCGGTCAGCCGGATGTTTTTGACCATGGTGCCGCGCTTGAGCGTTGCACCAGCGCCCTTGACCTTGAGATCCTTGATCAAAGTCACTGAATCGCCATCGGCGAGCAGCGCGCCGTTGCAGTCGCGGGTTTCCATGTCTGTCTCCTTCGTGCCGCTCAGGCGTCAATGTCTTCAGCGGTGATTTCGTGTGCGCGGCTCTGGATGAAAGCGAAGCGATGTTCGGGGTTGCGCCCCATCAGGCGATCGACCAGATCTTTCACGCCGGCGCGTTCTTCATATTCGACCGGAAGCGTCACACGGATCAGTGTGCGCTTTGCCGGGTCCATCGTCGTTTCCTTGAGTTGTTGCGGCGACATTTCGCCAAGGCCCTTGAACCGGCTGACCTCGACCTTGCCCCGCCCCGAAAAGCTGGTGCGCATCAGTTCGACGCGGTGCGCGTCGTCGCGGGCATAGGCCACATTGCCACCTTGCGACAGGCGATAAAGCGGCGGCTGTGCGACGAAAAGGCGACCGTCGCGCACAAGGCCGGGCATTTCCTGAAAGAAGAAGGTCATCAAAAGCGTGGCGATGTGCGCGCCATCGACATCGGCATCGGTCATGATGACGATGCGTTCATAGCGGAGAGCCGCCGGATCGTATCGGTCGCGTGTGCCGCAGCCAAGCGCCTGGATCAGATCGGCAATTTCCTGATTGGCAAGAATCTTGGTGCTGTTGGCCGATGCCACGTTCAGGATCTTGCCGCGAATCGGCAAGATGGCCTGCGTGTTGCGGTTGCGCGCCTGTTTGGCCGAGCCGCCAGCCGAATCGCCTTCGACAATGAAAAGCTCGGTGCCGTCGGGCGCATCGGCCGCGCAGTCAGTCAGCTTGCCGGGCAGACGCAGCTTGCGCCCGGATGTGGCCGTCTTGCGC
>CAZWMK010000151.1:0-3091 GCA_964635065.1 uncultured Sphingomonadaceae bacterium
CGACGCCGAACGAAGACCCCGACAGCGTGGTCGACATGGAAATGAAGCAGGTCGCGCCGGTGAAAACGGAAAGCGAGACGCCGGTCATTTTCTGGATGGCGATTGCTGTCGCCTTGCTCGTGCTGCTGTCGCTGGCCTATTTGCTATGGCAGGAACGGGCATGGCGACGCGCGCATGGCGCACGCTGGGCGCGGCTGACAAGTGATGATAAAGACCGGTTGATCACTGAAAGCCGGGAACTTTATCCTGATATTTTCGAACATCCCGGAGGCGTGTTCATCGCCCGTGGCAGCCGGGGCAAGCGGCGCCTTTTCCGTTCCATGACGACAGCCTATCTTTATCGCAACTTCGGGATGAAGATCGCTGAACTGCGATAAGTTCGTGCTGTCATTTGCGCATGTCTTTCCGATCGTTTGGCGTTAGCCGCGTGGTGTGAAGCGATCAGGATTGATGCGCCGCTCGAGATAATTGTCGAGCCAGTTGCGGTGGGCGGCAGTGGCGTTGCCGCTTTGGCCAATGGCACGGAGCGCGGCCTGATCGCCGATCTGTGATGCGAGTAATTGACGGGCGCGGCCAGCATCAAGACCGCTGCTGAGGAAGCGGAGGGCATCGCGCGCGCCAAGATGGTGGCCAAGATAGGCCATGCGCGCCATGGCGCGTGCGTCGTGGATTGGCAGCGCAATGCCATTGGCCGAAAAACGATCGAGGTTCGCGCGTGCATAATCTGCCGCCGCCTCGATGGCGTGGCGCGGATCCAGTCTCTGGGCCAGCAGGGCAGCGCGCGCTGCCGGGCGCACGCGGCCTCGTTCATCAAGCCAGCCCGCGTGGCCGGCGAGCTGGTTGAGATGGGTGCCTGCGCGGGCGGCTTCCGATAGCCAGGTCGAATCCAGAAATTGCGTGAGGCCGGTGGCGGTCGAACGGGGGTTGCGCGCTGCCGGATCCCAGCGGCCATCGGGCAGGCGTCCGGCTTCGGCATCGACAATGGCGGCAAGCGTGGAGGCGGCAATGCCTGTCCGCGCTGCTGCGGCTTCGATGGCAGGCGCATGTTCGTCATTCTGTCCAAGCGCAAGCGCGCCCTTTGAGGCGGATGTGCCGGAAACGGCCTGCGCGGGCGGCGCATCGGTGGCCAGCAACGGATTGTCGCCATGGCCCCCTATGGCCAGAAGCGCGGCGAGGTCGAAGGAGGGCAGGAGCGGCATGGCGCCCGACTGACTGGATGGCATGACATCGCTGTGCGGCTGGCCGAGGGCTGCCTGCCACAGCTTGGCAGACATGTCGTTGCGCGCAGCAGCCAGAATCATCTGGGCACGCTGCGCGGGCGGCAGCTGCTGAAGCGCGGTGGCGACGGCCTGTGTCATGGCGCGATCATGCACCGAACATGGTTGATGAATGATTGACAGACATCCCGCTGCACGGTTTGACACCATCATGACGGTAACTTCTGTCCCAGTGGTCGATGCGCGCGGGATGCGCTGCCCTCTGCCGGTTTTGCGCCTGCGTCGCGCGATGCAGGGGGGGCCGCCAGCGCGCGCTTACATGCTGCTGACCGACGATCCGGCGGCGCTGGCGGACGTGCCGGCCTTTGTCCGCGATATTGGCTGGCATATTGCCGACCGGTCGATCGAGGGAAAGCTTTGCCGCTGGCAGATCGTGCGCGACAAACCGGGCGAGATGGCAATTGATCGGGGGGCGTCAACCAAGGCTTAACCAATATGCCTGCACCATGCCGTTCTTCCCATCAGCAGGATTGTGCGGTGGATGCGGCCTGTGGACCCGATGCAACTGAATCACGACTTGCCCGTCATCGACGGCGAGATGTTCGAAAAAATGCGCACCCAGCTGGGTGTGTCGTTCGTGCGCCTGCTTGGCTATTTCGTCGAGGATGGCGCAAAGGCGGTGGCCAGCATCGAACAGGCGATGCGTGATCATAATGCTGCCCAGATGGTGGGCGCCGCCCACATGCTGAAATCCGATGCCCGGCAATTCGGCGCCAATCTGCTGGGCGATCTGGCCGAAGAGATTGAATCCGAAGCGCGCCGCTGTGTCGAAGCGCATGACGAGCCGCGCGACCTGCTGGTGGCGGTCGCCCAGCTCAGAAGCGTGTGGCAGGCGACGACGGCCGTTTTCGAACGGGAAACCAATCCGTTGCAACAACGACGTGGCATGGGCCAGACTGGCAGCCAGAATCAGGGCTTCGGCCGCCTGTAACCGGTCCGGACGTCCCTGCATGGTGCATGACGGACGGAGGCAGGGCCTCCGTTCCGCGTATGATCAACGTCCCATCAGGCCAGGCAGGAAAGCTTCATGGGCGGTGCGCAGGGCTGCAAGCGTTGCGCTGCTGCCGTTGAGGCTGACAGCGTCACCCCCCGTCTGGCCGATCACGGTTGCGGGCACGCCTGCCGCGCCAGCTGCCGCGACAAGCGCGTCGGCATTGGCAGTCGCGACAAGATAACGCGCCTGATCTTCACCAAAGGCCAGTGCATGCGCCGGAAGCGGTGAATCGATGCGCAACTGGGCGCCGATGTTGCCCGCAAGCGCCATCTCGGCGGCGGCAACCAGAAGGCCGCCATCCGACAGGTCGTGACAGGCGCTGACTGCGCCTGCGAGAATCTGCGCGCGCACGAAGTCGCCATTGCGGCGTTCGGCGGCAAGATCGACGGGCGGTGGCGGACCGTCTTCGCGGCCGGCGATTTCGCGCAGGTAGATCGACTGGCCGAGATGCCCCACGGTGTTGCCAATCAGTACCAGCGTTTCGCCCTCGGCTTTCAGCGCAATCGTCGCCATTTTTTTATAATCAGCCAGCAAGCCGACGCCGCCAATCGCCGGGGTCGGCAGGATGCCGGTGCCGTTGGTTTCGTTGTAAAGGCTGACATTTCCTGACACGATCGGGAAATCGAGCGCGCTGCATGCCTGCGCCATGCCGTCGATGCAGCCGACGAACTGACCCATGATTTCAGGACGCTGCGGGTTGCCGAAGTTCATGCAGTCGGTCGTCGCAAGCGGCGTTGCGCCGACGGCGGTGATGTTGCGCCAGCATTCCGCAATCGCCTGCTTTCCGCCTTCGACCGGATCGGCAAAGCAATAGCGCGGG
>CAZWMK010000151.1:3101-3776 GCA_964635065.1 uncultured Sphingomonadaceae bacterium
TCGCCAGCGCCTTTCCGGTGTCGTGGACGCGGACCACGGCAGCATCGCCGCCCGGACGCTGGATGGTGTCGGCACCGACCATGTGGTCATACTGCTCCCAGATCCAGCGGCGCGAAGCGAGGTCGGGTGATCCCAACAGCTTCACCAGCGCTTCGCCCGCAGCAACGGCCGGGACCGAAGCCGCATCGACCGGAGCCTGTGCCGGGGTCGGCACCCACGGGCGGTCGTATTTCGGCGCCTTGGCATCGAGCGGCGCAAGCGGAATGTCGGCCGCCGTTTCGCCGTTGAACTTGAGGACAAGATGGCCGGTGTCGGTGACGCGGCCGATGACAGCGAAGTCCAGTTCCCACTTGCGGAAGATCGCCTCGGCCATGGCTTCGCGGCCCGGCTTCAGGATCATCAGCATGCGTTCCTGGCTTTCGGACAGCATCATTTCATAGGGCGTCATGCCCGTTTCGCGGCACGGCACCTGATTGAGATCGAGTTCGAGGCCAACGCCGCCCTTGGACGCCATTTCGACCGATGACGAAGTGAGACCGGCTGCGCCCATATCCTGAATCGCCACAATCGCGTCGGACGCCATCAGTTCAAGGCAGGCTTCGATCAAAAGCTTTTCGGTGAAGGGATCACCGACTTGCACGGTCGGGCGCTTTTCTTCCGAATCTTCGGTGAATT
>CAZWMK010000152.1:0-3716 GCA_964635065.1 uncultured Sphingomonadaceae bacterium
GGCCAACATACCGTCGCGCTCCAACCGCAAGCAGCGCTTTGCCTTCTCAGGCTGGCTCTACCGGCAGCGCAACCTCGTCGAGCGCTTCTTCAACCGCATCAAGCACTTCCGAGGCATTGCAACCCGCTACGATAAATGCCCCGAAAACTATCTCGCCGCCGTCAAACTCATCTGTGCCCGTATCTGGTGCGCCGCGTAATGAGTCTACGACCTAATCCCAGCTGTCATGAAGCGCGGGTCCGTGATGATCTATTCAGGCAAGCTTTATCATGGTGGTGGAGAAAACAAATCTGATCGTGTCCGAAGCGCAATGAACATTGATTATGGCGTTGCGTGGACCAGGCAAGAAGAAAATCAGTATTTGTCCTGCCCCCTGAGATCGCGCGCACGCTTCCGGTCGATCTCCTCAAACTCATGGGCTATTCCACGATGGGTGGCTGGGGCCGTGTGGGCGACTGGCTCGACCCCCTCGACTATTTGCTGGGCACGAAAACGCAGATCGTGGAATCGGATCGGCTGCCTGGGGTCTATCAGCGCACACACGGCGACGTTTGACGCACATCGTGCTCTTTTAACGAAGTGATCTGGAAAGCCCGGTATAAACACCGGGCTTTCCTCTATTCCGAATGCAGCAGGCGGAAAGTGCGCTGTGCGATCAGCCAGCGATCATTCCGACGGATCATGATGTCGTCGTAACGCCCCCGATTGCGCTGGGTGACGCCATCTCGCGTGTGCACGTCGGATGTGTAGGAACGGACTTCGGCCTTGTCCTTGTCGATTTTGATCGTGCCCATAGTGGAAATGAACACGATGCCTGGATATTCCGCCATCATGGCAACCCAGGCCGCGACAATGGCATCGCGTCCTTTGATCGTGCCGTAGGCAGGATAATCGGGTAGTGACCAGGACGCATCTTCGGCCCAGTTAAGCGACCAGCCCGCAGCGTCATTGCGGTTTACGCAGTCGCAATAATCGTCGAGCAGTTCGCGAATTGCCAGTCGGTCAGCCATAGGACCAGTGAAAGTCATGCAATTCTCCCCTTGTTACGGTCAGGACACGGCCGGTATGTCACCGCCGCATGGGCAAGCAGACTGGCGGGGCTGGCCTGTTCGACCAATCGCTCTTTGGAATGAGGACGCCTAGCTGCTAGCGTGTGCCGCATGGGAAGCTTCGGGAAGATTGTGTTTGCGGACGCTGGTCAGGCCTCTGACATGCGTGCGGAACATGGCTGCGTCATGCCGGATGCCCAGTCCGATCTGATGGTCGAAGGACTGCTGGGTTGCATCAGTCGTATGTCTGGAGCGAAAGCCGCGGCATTTTCCTGGATCACGCCACCAGGTTCGATCATCGAACTGACACAGCACGACCTCCCGCCCGCGTTCATCGAAAATTACAACCAGTGCGTCCAGCATGATCCGCTGCACGTCGCGACACTGATAGCAGCTCAACAGCCTGTCGCGACGCTGTCCAAGGCATTATCGCACAACAGGGCTTTGACCCCTTGCTATCGCATTCACCTCGAAGCGTTCGACATTGGGGATGAACTCGATATCCTGATCGACGACGGCGGGACCCCTGTAGCGTGCCTGTCGCTCTTCCGCAGTTCGGTCGCCTCGCACTTTAATGCAGAAGATATGGACTGGGCAGCGATCCGCAGGGATTTGCAGTCCGCACTGGCACCGCATTGGCGCATGCGTGCGCGCAATCTTGAACGCGGACTTGTGACGCGCGGTCTGACTGCGCGCGAAATCGAAATCCTGTCGCTTCTGATGCGGGGTGCATCCAACCAAGACATCGCGCTGATGCTCGGCATCAGCCTGACCACCGCCAAGACGCACATGACCAACATTCGTAACAAGCTGGGGGCCGATAGCCGGCTTGGCGTGGCGGCCCTCGTGCATGCTCTGCAGTATCGCGCCTGATCGGTCCGCATCGTCCCAAAGGGGGATTGTTCCACAGGCCCCCTAATCGCAACAAATGCCGGACGTAACGGAAAAGGATATTAAAACCATGGTGCAACGGGCAGGATCTATGCGGGCCGCTGTCATCGGAACCGGATTGATGGGCAGTGCACTGGCGCGCGCCCTGTCCAAGGGCTGCACGGTCAGCGTCTGGAACCGCACACACGCACATGCCTTACCGCTTGCTGAACATGGAATCGCGGTTGCGGCGGATGCGGCCGCCGCAATGGCGGCATCCGACATTGTCGTCATCTGCGTCGCCAATCTTGTTGCTGTGCAGGATATTCTTGCCAGTCACGGCGCGCTGGCGGCTGTGCACGGCAAGTTGGTCTTGAATTATACCTCCGGTGCAGCATCCGAGGTGCGCGCGATCCGGAAAACTGTTGAGGATGCGGGCGGCCGTTACATCCATGGCGCGATTCTGGTCTATCCGAGCGACATCGGCAGCGCGGAGTCGGACATTGTCCACTCCGGCGACAAGTGCGCCTATGAAGACAATCTCGCCACAATCCGCCTAATGGCCAACAAAGCCTCATTCATCGGTGAAGAAGTTGCAGCGGCCTGTCTCGTAGAACGGGCGATGTTTACCTTCTATTATGGCTGCGTTCTGTCGTTCTTTCAGGGCGCCGCAGTTCTTGAAACCGAAGGCGTGCCACTTCAGCATTTCGCCACGGCGGCAAAAAACCTGCAACCTGTGGTAGCCGATACGATCGACCAGACCCTGCGCATGATCGAAAGCGGCGACTATTCAGGCCAGGATTCGCATCTGGATGTGCATCGCGCCGCCGCCGAAGGCGCCTTTCAGGATGCCGTGGCCAGCGGTGTCTCGACCGAAATTATGTCGGCGATCCGCAGCATGATCCGCAAGGGCATCGATCAAGCGGGTGGTATTCACAATGAATTGCCAGTTATTTATAAGGCGTTTCGTCCCGAGAGCCAGTGACCCTCGCTTGACTGTTGCGGCGACCTTTCAGGTGTGGGCCGGCGTGATCCGGTGACGTGCCTGATAGGCCGCAACGATGGCAGTGGCGCAACTGACCGCGATCAGGGCCGCCAGCAAAGCGCCGATAAAGGCAGCGATTGTCGGAATTGTCAGCCCAACGGACGCTTCACCCGCGCCTATCCCCATGCTCAAACCGATCTGGAACAGATAGGGCCACAAAACGCCGAGGCCATTAGAACGAAAGCAATGAAAATCGCTTGCATCCCCCAATGCGCGGACAGGGCGGGCAATAGCATCGACCCCAAAGCGACATGCGCAGTGCTTGCCGCCAGAAGATACCCAGAATCCTGTCGGGATTGCGCGTCAAACCTGCCGCTGCATATCCGCGTGAAATCAATAGCCTCGCACCAAGCCCGGAAATGAAGCGCGCGGCCATCATCGTTCCAACACCAGTGCCTGCAAACAGCGAGGCAACGCCGCCGACGATCATCAGACACAGAGCCCGATAAGGCAAAGCGCGCGCCAGTTGAAGCGATTGCCCAGGATCACGGCCGCAAGGTTCGTCGTCGCGATCCCGAAAACTTGGGCAGAAGCAATATAGCCGGCCGCACTGGCATCGAAGCCTCCGGCTTCAATCAGCGCACTTCGGGAAATCAGGTCACTCATTCTTTGTTCCTTTTCCTGCTCACTCATCGCCACCCCTCCATTCTGTCATTTTCAGGATTTTCAGCAGCCTTTCGTACTCCGGGCAACGCTCCGCAGTCATAACATAGGTGTGCGGGTTTTTGTGGTTGTAACCATAGCGGTTGATG
>CAZWMK010000153.1:0-3512 GCA_964635065.1 uncultured Sphingomonadaceae bacterium
GGTGGCATCATCGCCGGCAACGATGGCATGTTTTGCGCCCGGATAGCGTTTCAGGCTGTCAGCCATGGTCTGTGCAAGCTGCGTTGGCGCAGCGCCCTGCCACAGCCGGGTAAGACCACGCAACAGTTTGCCCAAATCGACGCCGCCTGAAATCAGGCGCATCCATGCGCGCGGATCCCGCAGGCGTTGGCCATAGCGCGCGGCGATGGCGGCAGGCGGCGGGAGATTGATGCTGTGATCGACGTCCTGCAGCCATGGATTGCACAGGATCAGGCCGTCCAGTCCGGCGACAGGACCAAAGAGCGCCAATGCGCTGGCGCCATCGCACAGGCCCCAGCCATAAATGCGCCTTACGGAAGGGCAGGATTGGCGAAAGGCAGCCGCAGCGGCGACAATATCCGCTTCGCTGTTCCGGAAACCGGGGTCGGTGCCATCGCTGTCTCCGATGCCGCGTCGGTCGAAGCGCAGGACAGGATGGCCCGCCGCTTGCAACCGGTCGGCCATGGAGACAAAACCGCGATGGCTGCCAATACGGCTTTGCACGCCGCCAGTGACGATCAGAACGCCGGTTTCACCGGATGCCGGGTGCAGCATGGCAGCAAGCTGCAAGCCGTTACAATCGATGGTCAACGGTTGTCGTTTCATCCCGCCAGCTTAGGCAGAAGCCAGTTAACAACTGCCTCTGACAGGAGAGTTGCTGGTAACGGCTCTGCCTGAAGCCACACGGGCGGTCCCGCAAATGACGGATCGTCGGGGCGCAACGTCACATCATCGCCGGGCTGCGCGACACGCGCGCCAAGAAGCGCGCGGGCGAGTGGGGCGGGCAGGTCATAGCCTGCAAGGGTTACAGTCTCGCCGCGTGTAACGGCCTCATCAATCTGGGCGCGCGTCGTTGTGCGTCCCGCTTCCTGGTCGGCGATAATGCGGGCGCGGAGCAAGTCGCGCCATATCCGTTCACCGCTGACAATCGGCGCCAGATGAAAGACAGGCAATTCCAGACCTTCGGTAAAAAGGCTGCCACCGCGAATCGCCAGGGCATGGGTTGCGCGCCATTGTTGTGCCAGTGCGATCAGGCTCAACTGCCAATCCTGCCATGATATGGCTTCAAGCGGCAGTGCGCTATCGCCGGTGCCGGGAAGATCGGGCAGAAGGCTTGCGATGTTGCGCGATGCCAGCAGGCGAGTGATGCCAGCCATGGCCTGACGGCACCGGTTCATTTCCTCGAACAGGGGCGGGATGACGAGAAGACGGATGGCTGAATCGGCAGGGCCGCGTTCGACGACGTGAATTTCGGCCCCGGCTGCGGTGATGGTGCCAAGGCGAAAGCCGGTAGTGGCCTCAGCGTTCAACCGGCCACCTTGGCACGGGCAAAGCGGACAAGTGCGCCGAAGGTGGCGAAAAGGTCGCCATCGATCTCGTCATCGTCGATGATGATGCCCAGCCGGTCTTCAAGCTCGGTCAGAAGGCCTGCTACCGCCATGGAGTCAAGTTCGGGCAGCTCGCCAAACAGACCGCTATCATCGGTCAGCGCCGAAGCTGTCCTGGGGTTGAGCGAAAGCACATCGCGCAGCACGTTGCGCACGATGGTTTCAACATCATTCATTTGGACAGGTTCCTGCGCGGATAGGTGCGACACGCGAAAGCTCCCGTTCGGTACAGGCTTTTGACAGACCGGCGTTATACTGTCAGGGCAAGGCTTGGCAACTTGAATTGAAACAGGGCGGCGCAATGGGGGCGTGGCGAACCGTGCGGGAACTGGGACTGGGTGGTTCGCTGTCCTATGCCCTGCTGCGCCTGAGTGCCTCGCTGCCCGGCGTCGACTGGCGCGATTATCGGCTGATCGCGGTGCCACGGCGGCATTTTCCGCCCATGCCGCGTGGTTATGACTGGTGCATTCTGCCCGTGGATGATCCCCGGCTTGCCTGTTTCGGCATCGACCGGACAACCGAGAACTGGCGGCGCAATCAGGGGATGGATTGCATCGCCGTATTGCGCGATGGCATCGTGCAGGGTCTCAACTGGCTGACCAAAGCGCCTTTCATCGAAGATGAAGTGCCGTTGCGTTTCCATCCGCCGCGCGGTTCAGCTTGGGATACCGGGTTGATGATTCGCAGGGAAGCGCGCGGCAGCCGTGCCTTTGCCGCAGTGTGGGCTGCAACGGGACTGTGGCTTGATCAGCATGGCCTTGACTGGTCGTTAAGTCGTGTTGCGGATTATAACCGCCCAAGCCTTCTGGCGCACAAACGCATGGGGGCTGTGGAAGTCTGTCGGATCAGGAGTTTGAAAGTGGCGGGTTTGCGTCTTGTGACAGGAGCGACATGGGCGTTTGGCTCCGCATCATCTGTCGTCGATGTGATCTTGCCTGCACCCGCGCCCGGAGCCTGTGATTGATGCGTTACGACGAGCTGCCGCACACAGCGCCTGCCGAATCGATCGCGCTGGTACAGGGCGACCGCAGCCTGAGCTATGGCGACCTGCGCGCGCAGGTCGCGCGGGTTGCCGCCGCGATGCAGGCGCTTGGCGTCACGCCCGGCGCGCGTGTCGCCGTTTATCTTGGCAAGACGATTGAGTGCGTCGTCGCCTTTCTGGCGACCAGCCGGGCGGGTGGGGTGTTCGTTCCTGTCAATCCGCAACTGAAAAGCCAGCAGGTGCGCCACATACTTGCCGACAGTGGTGCCTGCCTGATTTTGACGTCTGCGGCGCGGGGACGGACGCTGGTCGATGATACGGCTGTGCCTGATGGCTGTCGCCTGCTGACGGTGGAAGCCGACTGGCAAGCCATGCTGGTACACGAACCGGGATCGCCTGCCGCACACGCGACCGATGATCTGGCAGCCATTCTTTACACCTCGGGGAGCACGGGCCTGCCGAAGGGGGTCATGCTGTCGCACCGGAACCTCTGCCTTGGGGCAGAGAGCGTTGCCAGCTACCTCGGTGTCATGGCGGATGAGCGGATATTGTGTGTCCTGCCGCTCAGTTTCGACTATGGCCTGAGCCAGATCAACATTGCCTTCTTGCGCGGTGCACGCGCGGTTCTTCTGGATTATCTGACGCCGCGTGACGTCGTGCGCGCGGTGGAACGCCATGGCGTCACCTGCCTTGCCGGTGTTCCGCCTCTGTGGCTGCAACTGGCCGATGTCGAGTGGCCGGAAGCCGGGCGGCAGTCCCTCAGGATCGTCACGAACAGCGGTGGCCGCATGCCTGTGCCCCTGACCCGCCGCTTGCAGGCCCTGTTTCCGCAGGCGCGCATCTTCCTGATGTATGGCCTGACCGAGGCCTTTCGTTCGACCTATCTCGACCCGGCGCTGATCGATCGCTTTCCGGAATCCATCGGACGGGCGATCCCCAATGTCGAAGTGCTGGTGGTGCGCGCCGATGGCAGCCTGACCGACGACGACGAGCCCGGCGAACTGGTCCATGCCGGGCCGTTGGTGGGGCAGGGCTATTGGCGCGATCCTGTGCGGACCGCCCAACGTTACCGCCCCGCACCGCCTGCCGCGAAAGCCGGCGGC
>CAZWMK010000154.1:0-3504 GCA_964635065.1 uncultured Sphingomonadaceae bacterium
AGCCGGTCCAGCGCATCGGCGATGCGGGCCAACTGTTCCGACAGCAATTCCAGCGACGTCATTGCGAAACTTTCTTGCATTTGTATAGTCGCGCGCAACAAGCGCAGGCCGGCATGTCTAACCGGTGGCGCACAGTTTTGGAAAGCCGGATCAAACATGTTCATTTCAACGGCCTATGCCCAGACCGCAGCAGGGGGCGCCTCCAGCGGCGCCGCGCTTTTGAATGGCATCATGCCCTTCCTGCTCATCTTGCCGATTTTCTACTTCCTGCTCATCCGTCCGCAGCAGCGTCGTCTGAAGCAGCATCGGGCCATGATCGATGCCGTGAAGAAGGGCGACACGGTTGTCACGGCCGGCGGCCTGATCGGCAAGGTGACGCGTGTGCAAGACACTGAAGTCGAGGTGGAAATTGCCGCAAACACCCGTGTGCGCGTCGTGAAGGCGACCCTCACCGATGTGCGCGGTGTGGCAGCAATGCCTCCGGCCAACGATCCCGCGACGAATTGAGCACTGGGACTTTCCGATGATTGAAATGCCTCGCTGGAAGACGCTCGGCGTCCTCGTCCTGATTCTGGTGTCGCTGCTTTATGCCGTGCCGACATTCTTGCCGGACAGGATGCTGGCTGCTTTGCCATCCTGGTTGCCGCAGCAACAGGTCAACCTGGGCCTCGACCTGCGTGGTGGAAGTCACATTCTTCTTGAGGCCAACATCGGGGATGTGCGCAAGCAGCGTCTTGAAGTCCTTGAAGAAACGGTGCGTACCGAATTGCGGACGGCGCCGGGCGGGCGCATCGCCATTGGCGACATGTCGCAAAAGGGCGGACGGCTCAGCTTCCTTGTTCGCGATGTCTCAGCGGTCGATCGCGCCGTCGAAGCCATGCGGCGCCTCAGTCAGCCGGTTGGCGGTCTGACGGGGCAGCGCGATCTCAATGTCGAGGTAGTCGACGGCAACCGCCTGATCCTGACACCGACCGATGCCGGTCTGGCCGCCCAGATCGACAGTGCCATGACGCAGGCTGTCGAGGTGTTGCGCCGTCGTATCGACGAAATGGGCACCCGCGAACCGACCATCATCCGTCAGGGCAAGGACCGCATCATCGTTCAGGTACCGGGCTTGCAGGATCCGGCGGCGCTCAAGGCGCTGCTAGGCAAAACCGCAAAGCTGGAGTTCAAGCTGGTCGATGTCGCGGCCGATCCCGAGCAGGTTGCGGCAGGTTATGCGCCGCCGGGCAGTCAGATCCTGACCATGGACGGCACGGGTCAGCCGATTGCCGTGAAACGCCGCGCGATCATTTCGGGCGACCAGCTGATTGACGCGCAGCCGACCTATCAGGACGGCATGGCCGTCGCCTCCTTCCGTTTCGACAGCGCAGGCGGTCGCCGCTTTGCCCGCGCGACCCAGGAAAATGTCGGCAAGCCCTTCGCCATCATTCTGGATAACCGTGTCATCTCGGCGCCCAACATCAACGAACCGATCCTGGGCGGCTCTGGCATTATCTCGGGCAGCTTCACGACCGAAAGCGCCAATGAACTGGCGGTGCTGTTGCGGTCCGGCAAGCTGCCGGTCGAATTGAAGGTGATCGAGGAGCGCACCGTTGGCCCCGATCTCGGTGCCGATTCGATCAGGGCCGGGGCACTGGCTTCGACGATTGCGACGATTGCAGTGATCATATTCATGCTCGTCACCTATGGTCGCTTTGGCTGGTATTCGACGCTTGCACTTGTTTTCAACGCACTCATGATTCTCGCGATCATGACCGTGACGGGCGCAACCCTGACGCTGCCGGGCATCGCAGGCTTCGTGCTCACCATCGGTGCTGCGGTCGACGCCAACGTTCTCATCAACGAACGCATCCGTGAGGAGCAGCGAAAAGGACGCAGTATCCTGCAATCCGTCGATGTCGGCTACCGCGAGGCCAGCCGCACGATCTGGGATGCCAATATCACCAATATCATTGCGGCTGCGATCATGTTCTGGTTCGGCTCCGGCCCGATCAAGGGCTTTGCTGTCGTTCTGACCATCGGTATCGCAACCTCGGTGTTCACAGCGGTGACGTTCACGCGCATTCTCGTAGATGGCTGGCTGCGCCGCAAGCGCCCGACCAGCCTTGTGATTTAAGGGAGGGCTTTATGCGACTTCTGAAGCTTGTTCCCGACAATACCAATTTCGACTTCCTGCGTTATCGCTTTGTCGGTGTTGGGGTAACGCTGTTCCTGATCCTGTCTTCGCTGTTTCTCGTGACGACGCGCGGCTTGAATTTCGGTGTCGATTTCGCGGGCGGCCTTATGATCGAAGCCGGTTTCGAGCAGACTGTTTCGCTTGATGAACTGCGCGAAACGGTGAACCGCCTGAACGTCGGGGAAACATCGTTGCAGCAATTTGGCGGGCCGAAGAATATTTCGATCCGTCTGCCCTTGCCGCCGGGTGACGAAACCGCCGTCCAGCAGGTTGTCACCCGTGTTCAGCAGGCGATTGCCGAAAAGCATCCCGACGTGTCGTTCCGGCGCGTCGAGACGGTGAGCGGCAAGGTGTCGGGCGAACTGATCCGCGACGGCGCCCTGGCCGGTGTCATCGCCATGTTCGCGGTTGCGCTCTTCATCTGGCTGCGCTTCGAATGGCAATTCGGTGTCGGCGCGCTGTTTGCGCTGTTTCATGACGTGGCGATTACCCTTGGTTTTTTCGCGCTGACGCAGCTTGAGTTCAATCTCAATATCGTCGCGGCGATTCTGACCATCATCGGTTATTCGCTCAATGACACTATCGTCGTATACGACCGCATCCGCGAGAATATGCGCAAATACCGCCAGATGGACATGCGCGTGCTGTTGAACCTTTCGGTCAATGAAACGCTGGCCCGCACGATGGTGACGTCATTTTCCATGATGCTTGCGCTTGGTGCGCTGCTGATCTGGGGCGGCGATGTGCTGTTTGGCTTTGCCGCAGCCATGTTCCTCGGCATTGTCATCGGCACTTATTCCTCGGCCTATGTTGCCGCGCCGCTGCTGATCTGGATGGGGGTGGGGCCGGATAGCTTCGTCGAGAAGGAAGACAGCACCGCCGAACGCATCAAGCCGCGCGCCTGAGAGAGCGGCCATGCGTTTTGCGCCTGAACAAGCCGATGCCGGTCAGCTTCTCGTCCAGGGATTGCGCGGCACCGGCTTCAGGGTTGGCGGTGCCAATTATCTCCAGCCGATCTTGATCGCGGGCGGACGCGTGCTGGAATGGCGCCATGCCAGCCTGGCCGACCCGTCTGGCCTTGCGATCCTGACCGAACTGACGCCACGCGTCGAACTGCTTGTCCTTGGCAGTGGTCGGACCCATCTGCGCCCCGATGCCGCTGTCATGCAGGCGCTGACGGCATGGGGGATCGGCCTTGAAACGATGGATTCGCGCGCAGCGGCGCGCACGTTCAATCTGCTTGCCGTGGAAGGCCGCCGGGTGGCGGCGGCGCTGCTACCGCTCGACCGCTGACAAGCTGCTGAGATGCGCGTAAAGCGCAGCGG
>CAZWMK010000155.1:0-3342 GCA_964635065.1 uncultured Sphingomonadaceae bacterium
ATCAATACGCTGCGGGGCAACATCAACTGGCTGCACGCGCGGCAGGCTCTGTTCAAGTCACCGCTGTTCGGCGGGGACATGGCCAAGATCCTGCCCGTCGCCACGCAGGGGGCGAGCGACAGTGCCACGCTCGACAACGCCATCGAACTGCTCTACCACACCGGCCGGTCGCTGCCGCAGGACGAGACCGCGTGTATTGTTACCGATCTGCGCATGCCCGAAGTTGACGGTGCCGAAGTCGTGCGCCGCGTCAGTGCCGAGCGCGGCGCGGCATGGCCTATCCTTGTCATCACCGCCCATGCCGATGTGCCGATCGCCGTCAGCCTGATGAAACAGGGTGTGGTCGACTTCATCGAAAAGCCGTTCGATCCACAGCGCCTGATCGAGAGCGTTCGCGGCTGCCTCGCCCGCCTGACCCATGTCGGCGAGCACCAGCGCATGACGCAGGCCGCCAAAGAGAAATACGACCGCCTGACCCCGCGCGAGGCACAGGTGTTCGACGCCCTGATCGAGGGCCTTTCCAACAAGGCCATCGCCCAGACCCTCGACATCAGCCCGCGCACCGTCGAGGTGTTCCGCGCCAAGGTCATGCAGAAGACGGCGAACGAAGTTTTGACGCATCTTGGCGTCAACGATCCGGTCTTCGACGTTGCACGCGAGCTGGAGCAGATCGCGCTCAACGATCCTTACTTCATCGAAAAGAAGCTCTACCCGAACGTCGATTTCTATTCGGGCATCATCCTGTCGGCCATCGGTTTCCCGACCGACATGTTCACCGTGCTCTTCGCCCTTGCCCGCACCGTCGGCTGGGTTGCGCAGTGGAATGAAATGATCGCCGACCCCGAACAGAAGATCGGACGTCCGCGCCAGCTTTATCGCGGTGCCACGAAGCGCGATTATGTGCGCATAAAAGCCCGCTGACACGTAAAACGGTTCAGCATTGACTTGGGAACGGAGCCTTTTCAGGCTCCGTTTTCATTTCGGGCTACTGCATGCCGCCTTGCCCGGCGAGGGGTAGCGACAGGGTGAAACAGGCCCCCTGCCCGCGACGGCTGTCAAGCAGGACATCACCGCCCATGCGCCGCGCCAGCCGCCGCGAGATATGCAGTCCAAGACCCGTGCCCTCGGGCTTTCCCGCATAAACATTGTCGGCCAGTTGTTCGAACTTCTCGAACACCCGCTGATGGTCGACTTGCGCAATGCCCGGTCCCGTGTCGCGCACCGCGACATGCGCGCTGGCGCCCTGCTTGCCATATGTCAGCGTGATGGTGCCGCCTTCAGGCGTGAACTTCACGGCATTGTTGAGCAGGTTCAGAAGGATCTGGAGTATCCGTCGCCCATCGCCGCGCACGATCAAGGGGGCTTCGTCGGCTATCGCGGTCAGTTTCTGCCGCTTTGCGTCGGCGCGCAGAGCAATCATCGCCTGTGCCCGTTCGACCAGTTCGCCAAGATCAACATCGGCCATGTCGATGGTGACGTCATGATCCTCGACATTGGACACGTCGAGCACATCGTCTATCATTGTCAAAAGATGTCGACCGGCACGCGCGATGTCCTGTGCATAGTCCACATATTGCAGGCGCAGGGGGCCGAAAATCTGAAGCTGCATGGCCTCGGCAAAACCGATGATGGCATTGAGCGGTGTGCGCAGTTCATGGCTCATCGCCGCAAGAAAGCTGGCCTTGGACGCTTGCTCATCCGCCACCGCATGGACTTCGCACGCCATGCCGCGATAACCGGCAAGAACGCCGTCGCGCTGTTCGGGTGTTGCCGACAAGAGAAATCGCCGCAAGCGTCCGGCACAGTCCACCAGTTCGAAAAGCTGTCCGTCAAAGGCCGTCCCGTGAAGAAGAGCGATCTGGATGGGCATCGATCCATCGCTTGCTGGCTGAAAGCGCCCTAGTGCGTTGAAACTGCGCCCAGCCAATGCTGCGGGGGTCAGGGCCAAAAGACGCGACAACGCGTCGGAGGCGCTGATCAACGCCAGTTCCGGGCTTGCGTGCCATGTCCAGTCTGCCACGGCACGATCGATATCACGCGCCCTGCTCTCGGCCAGTCCGACAGCTGCATAACGGCTGCGGGCATCCAGCCAGTCGCCCATCGTCGGGGCAAGCGCGGCCATCTCTTCCGTAATATTTTCCAATTGCGTTGCGGCGGGCGGTTTCATCATGGATCAGGCGACCGCCGCCTGCTCCAGTTGTTCGGTCGCCTGCTGATAGCCGCCATCCAGCTGCCAGAAGCGCAGCACCTGCTCGGCGCGTTCAATTTCGATTTCATCGTAAAGATTGAGAATCGGCGTCAGAACCGCAGGAGAACGAACGCGCGTACCGCTGTTCAGGCCGTTCAGGATCAGCACGACAGAGGTCGCATTGTCGCGCGTCATGCCGATGGCACGCGCCAGCACGATAAAGCTTTCATAGCCGCGGTCCGTCACAATTCTCCATGTGGTCGCAAAACCGATGCGGGCACGCGCAGCAAGCCCCGCGACAAACAGGTTAAGACGCGCCTGGCGCAGCGCCTGCAACAGGAAATGATCGGTCAGTTCGCCCAGTTCCATCATGCGATTGGCCAAACGGATAGCGCGCGCCTGAGCCGTCTGGCCATCCTCATACTCGGCCATGGCACGACGGGCCGCCGTTTCGATCACAGGATCGATGACATGTTCGGCAATGTCGAAATGGGTCAGCACGTGCATGCGCAATGCCGCCGAGACCCACCAGAACATGCGATATGCCAGATCGGCAGGCAGGTCATTGCGTGTAAGCAACGGCTCCTGAAACTGGTCGTAACGCTTGCTTTCGGCGACAAGATATTCCATCGCCCGCCGCGAGATGGTGGCGTCCTGATTGCGTAAAAGTGCCTCGACCACCTCCGGTTCGCCATGATCGACCAGCGCATCGGACACGTTGCTGCTAAGCCCGCTACGCAAGGCGATGGCCATGCGATGCTCTTCGGCCCGCTGCACGATGATGTCGACAAGATCGGCATCGCGAATGACCTTGCTGCGTTCAAGGATCGGGCGCGCAACTTCGATGCTGTCATTGGCCAGCATCGCCTCCAGTTCGGGCAGTTCGATGCGCGACCGCAAAAGTGTCTCGACAAGGTGCTGGCGCATTTCGATTTCGATGCTGCCTATCAGCTTGCCAAGTACATCGGTCATCAGCGCACGTTGCTGGTCGGTCAGCCGATCCTCGACCGGCAGGAACAGGTCTATGATCGTCGCCATAAGCTGCGACCGCGCCGCGCGCGAACGGTCTGCCGCCAGTCTCAGCAGCTTGTCGACATCGATTTTGCGTTCGCTGGTCAAGCTACCCGCCACTCCCTGATTTACCGGTTAACTAA
>CAZWMK010000156.1:0-3079 GCA_964635065.1 uncultured Sphingomonadaceae bacterium
TACAGCGGATAATTCACGAGAAATTGAAGAATTTTCATAGTCTTTGCTTTTTTGCATAGATAACCAAGACCTAAAATCACAATGTTTTAATGAGGATAAATTGTCTAGATTTGGTTCTAAATTTAATTTGGTTTTTATAAATATAAAAAATGAATTAAGATCATTTCTATAGGAAATAATTGTATTTTTTGAATACATTTTTTCAATTTCTAAATAAAATAAAAATTCATTAATTAATTCATTCATGAACATAAAATAAAATAATTTATAAATTTAATTTATTGCTTTTTTAAAAATAAACAAGAAAAAGATTAATCCAAAATTAAATAAATATTTTATTCATTGTAAAATTTGATTGAAATTTAATTTTTTTTATTTAAACTAACAGAAGTTTATTTTATTATAACAAGTTAAGCGGGTATGGCGGAATTGGTAGACGCGCTGGATTTAGGTTCCAGTGTCGAAAGACGTGGGGGTTCGAGTCCCTTCGCCCGCACCAGCCCGCGCGGTTTCCGCGCGATCATGTGATTGGAAAGAAAAACGAATGCGTATTGCCGAGACGTTGAATGAAGGCCTGAAGCGGGAATACACCGTTGTCATTCCGGCGGGAGATCTCGCTGCACGGGTCGATGCGCAGGTGGCGCGCGTTGCCACCCAGATTCGCATGCCCGGCTTTCGTCCCGGCAAGGTGCCTGCCAACCTCGTGCGCAAGATGCACGGCGATGCCCTGCGTCAGGATGCGCTCAATGATGCGCTCCAGGCAAGCATCAACGAACTGATCGCCCAGCACAAGCTGCGTCCGGCGATGCAGCCGGCCGTCGACCTGACTTCGGCTGAAGAAGGCAAGGACGTCGAACTGAAGGTCGCGCTGGAAGTGCTGCCCACGATCGAAGCGCCGAGCCTTGACGGCATCGCGCTGGAAAAGCTGATCGCGACCCCGACCGACGCTGAAGTCGATGAAGCCGTGGCGCGCCTCGCCCAGCAGCAGAAGAGCTATGACAGTGCCGCCGCCGATCATGCGGCGCAGACGGGCGACGTTGTCGTCATGGATTTCAAGGGCATGGTCGACGGTGAAGCCTTCGAAGGCGGTACCGGCACTGGCATGCAGATCGAACTGGGTTCGGGCCGCCTGATCCCGGGTTTCGAGGAGCAGCTCGAAGGCGTGAAGCAGGGCGAAGCTCGCACGCTCAATGTCACCTTCCCGGACGACTACAATGTCGATTACCTGAAGGGTAAGGCTGCCACGTTCGAAGTGACCGTGACCGAGGTCAAGACCCCGAAAGACGTCACGATCGACGACGATATGGCAAAGGCTTTCGGTCTGGAAGGGCTCGACAAGCTGAAGGAACTGCTGAAGGAGCAGCTCGCCAGCGAACTCGACGCGATGAGCCGCACCTATCTCAAGCGCAAGCTCCTTGATCATCTTGCCGCTAGCCACAGCTTTGATGTGCCGCCGTCGATGGTTGAAGCTGAATTTGCCCAGATCTGGGCGCAGCTTGAGCATGAAGCCAGCCACGAGGCCGACCCGGAAGCCGCCAAGGCCGAACTGGAAGCGGAAAAAGACGATTACCGCCGCATCGCCGAACGCCGCGTGCGCCTTGGCCTGCTGCTCTCGGAAATCGGCCAGGCCGGCAATGTCCAGGTGACGCAGGCCGAAATGAACCGCCTGATCGCGCAGGAAGCCAGCCGTTATCCCGGCCAGCAGCAGCAGGTTGTCAAATATTTCCAGGAAAACGCGATGGCCGCGGCCCAGCTGCGCGCGCCGCTGTACGAGGAAAAGGTCGTTGACCACATCCTCGAAAAGGCAACGCTGACCGAACGCAGCGCGACCCGCGAAGAATTGCAGGCCGCGATCGAAAGCGAAGAAGAAGGCCATGTCCATGGTCCGGGCTGTGGTCATGACCATGATCATGACCACAAGCCCGCCAAGGCTAAAAAGGCCACGAAGAAGGCGGCAGAGCCGGCGGCAGATGATGCCGGCGCCGAAGCTGAAGCCGCACCGGCCAAGCCCAAGCGCGCAGCGGCCAAAAAGGCGGCTGACGGTGACGCCGCCGCTGAAAAGCCGGCCGCCAAGCCGCGCGCCAAGAAGAAGGCTGACGCTGAATAAGCGTCAGCCGGACAGGGCGAATTGAACGAGGCCGGGCAGAAATGTCCGGCCTTTTTACCGGGGCTTGATGAAAGCTATTGAACTTCGCCGCTGAACGTCCGACTTTGGACGACAGAAAAGGGAGTTTGGCACCACATGACTGATTTTCCGCACAGCGCGCTTGTTCCGATCGTTATCGAGCAGTCGAACCGCGGCGAACGATCCTTCGACATTTATTCGCGTCTGCTGCGCGAGCGAATCGTTTTCGTGACCGGCCAGGTCGAAGATCACATGGCCTCGCTGATTGTCGCCCAGTTGCTTTTCCTTGAGGCGGAAAACCCCAAGAAAGACATCTACATGTATATTAATTCGCCGGGCGGTGTGGTGACGGCCGGCATGGCAATCTACGATACCATGCAGTATATCCGTCCGCGCGTCGGCACGCTGTGCATTGGTCAGGCGGCGTCGATGGGTGCGTTTTTGCTGAACGCCGGTGAACCGGGCATGCGCGTCGCGCTCGCCAATGCGCGGATCATGGTGCATCAGCCGTCAGGCGGCGCACAGGGGCAGGCGACGGATATCGAGATTCAGGCTCGTGAAATCCTGCGCATTCGTCAGCGCATGAACGAACTCATGGCCAAGCACAGCGGCCAGCCGATCGACGTTATCGAACGTGCTGTGGAACGTGACAAGTTCCTGTCGGCCGAAGAGGCCAGGGAATTTGGTCTGGTCGACCAGGTCTTCGAAAAGCGTCCGGCGCCGGCAGACAGCGAATCACAGGCAGCCTGAGGCCAGATCAGGAGTCGCAGCCCCTGTTCATAAGCCGTTATGAACAGGGGCATTAAAAGACGGGGCAGTTGTGGGTTGCGTCGGTGGGGCGCGAATGCGTGCTTTTTTCGCATTGTCGCTGCGCCAAAGCCGGTTAGGATGGCCCATGTAAAGGCCAGCGGCTTGCCCGGCCCGGAAAGGAAGTAAATGACAAAGCTGAGTGGC
>CAZWMK010000156.1:3089-3339 GCA_964635065.1 uncultured Sphingomonadaceae bacterium
GAGGAAGACGATGGCGAACAATTCCGGCTCGGACAGCAAGAACACGCTCTACTGCTCGTTCTGCGGCAAGAGCCAGCATGAGGTGCGCAAGCTGATCGCGGGTCCGACCGTGTTCATCTGCGACGAATGCGTCGAACTGTGCAACGATATCATCCGCGAGGAAACCAAGACGGCGCTGGTCAAGACCAAGGACGGCGTGCCGACTCCGCGTGAAATCTGCAAGGTTCTCGATGATTATGTCATCGGCCAG
>CAZWMK010000157.1:0-3284 GCA_964635065.1 uncultured Sphingomonadaceae bacterium
TAATCGAACGCGCCTTCCGGCGCCCGGATCGCCTTGCGCACCACCTTGCGAGACAACCGCAAATCCCGCGCAATCGCCTTGATCGCCTTCCCGTTCGCGTGCTCGCGTCGGATCCGCACGACTGACTCCACCACCAACATCCCGATCTCGCCACCTGGAAAACCAGGCGGCCCGCTACACCATCGGAATGAGGGGTCCCTTTTAGACGCCGATCACCCCGCTAACGGGGTCCCTTTTGCACGCCGGTCCACAGCCTTCGAGGTCAAGCGCAAATCTATCCGATGCTCGATCACCGAACTGGCACACCTCACGCCGAGCGCAGCAATCCAGCCGCCGGCGAGTTCTTGTGAACCGGCCCGGAAAACCAGTTCGGCTGGGAGGCTTTGCGCGTTGATTACACCCCGGATGACTACCGCCGAGGCTGGTCCTCAGCCTCGTTGGCCGCGTCCCTCGCCGGACTACCCCCGACCATCGTCCTGACGGGCGCCCCCGATCTCTTTGTCGAAGAAAATATCGAATATGCCCGCCGCCTGCTGGCGGATTTTGTCCCGGCGGAACTTCAGGGTCTATCCCGGGGCCGTCCACGGCTTCACGATGCTTCCGGAGGCGCGGATCACCCGTGCAATGCAGCAAGATCTCACCGCCTGGATCACCCACATGATCAAGTGATCCCCAACGACAGCCCCAACTATGCGGGGCGCTGCCGGGCTCTGGGCAGAGCAAGTGCGCAGAGCGTGGATGCTGCGGCGATTGCAGTCAGTGTCACTGCGTAATCTGGAGCGCGGTCTCGGTCGGATAGCTGGCCTTGCCTGCCGGATCGCGCACCACTTCAGAGGCCAGCAGCGTGGTGACAATCATTGTGCCCACCCCTTGCGCCAAGCCTCGCAGAACCACAAGCATACCTGTCGCTTCACTTGTTCGGCCAGCCGCAACAACCTGTGTCAGAATGACGGGTGCCACCGCGAAAAGCGATGCTGTGCCGAAACTTATCAGGCACCAGGCTACTACGATCGCGGTACACTGCCATGGTGGAACCACGCCAGGCGGAAGCCTGCCGTCAGGGTGTAACCCGCCGCGATGCTGTGGCTGATGCGGACCTTGTTCGGATCAGTCGACCAGCGACTGGAAGGCTGTTTCGAGCCATCCCCGCGCAACGGGGTTTATTTCTGCCGTCAGAGGATCGAGAGGATAAAGCTCCCGGTAGATGGTCACCCCTGCGGCCAGAGCAGCCAGACAGGCGGCTCTCGCCGCGCCATCCCGGCCACCGAACCAGCGAGCGAGGGGCGCGGCGAAAACGTTTGCCAGAAGTCGCTGGGTGATGGCTCGGGCAATTGGATCGGCGCTCGCGAGAACCATCATCGACAGCGGATTGCGGCGCTGTGTGCCCGGTGTCGTCAGGATGCGGACCACATCGGGTCCGAATGTCTCGCGCCGCAGCGTTGTAATGGCTCGGGCATCAAGCAGCCCGAATAGGGCCGCTTCGAACAGTTTTTCCTTCGAACCGAAATAGCGGATGGCCAGCGCCGGGCTGGTGCCGGCAGACGCGGTGATTTCGCGCACGCCCGTGTCGCGATAGCCGCTGCGAGAGAATGCTTCCTGCGCAGCGAAAAGGATCGCGAGCCGGGTTTGGCTGGCGTCACGGCGGATTGGGCGGGTAATCGGACCTGGCATTGACCCTCATGTAAACGCCCGTTTACGTTGCCGCAACGTGGGCATCTTTTACGGTGGCGATTCGCAGTTGGCGCATCCGGGCGGTCGATCTGCAACACCTGCCATCACGGGAAGAGCCGGGAACCGGAGCATCTGGCAGTCTCCGTTTCAATGCTGCCGCAACCAGGACGGGCGTTCCGCCCAGCCGCACAAGGAGGGGAACAACATATGTCTGATTTCACGAACGAGGACTTCCGACTCGATGGCAAGGTGGCCATCGTCACCGGGGCTGGCGGTCGCGGCAATTCCATCGGGCGGGCCTATGCGATTGCCCTTGCCAACGCCGGTGCCAGGATCGTCGTAGCCGACCTCAACGGCGAAGGTGCGCAAGCGGTCGCAGAGGAAATCACGGCGCTGGGCCATTCTGCCATTGCGGCCCAGGTCGATATCACCGACACCGCCTCCGTCGAAGCGATGGCGACCGCCGCCAAGACCGCGTTCGGCGGCATCGACATCCTCGTCAATAATGCCGCGCTGATGGTGGAGATCGTCGACAAGCCCCTGATCCAGACCGACCGTGCGCGCTTCGACAAAGGCATGGCAGTGAACGTATGGGGCGCGATCAATTGTGCGCAGGTCGTCACTCCCTACCTTGCCGAACGTGGCGGCGGGGCAATCGTCAATCAGGTCTCCGCTGGCGCCTATCCGGCACAGAGCTTTTACGGAGTGACCAAGATCGCGCTTCATGGCGTGACCACGACATTGGCTACCGAGCTTGGCCGCCAGAATATCCGGGTGAACGCGATCGGCCCGGGAATGGTCAAGACTGACGCCGGCCTTTCGCTCACCCCGGACGATTCGCCTTTGGTTCAGGCCATTTCCGCACGGGCGCCGATCCAGCTGCGCGACACGCCTGACGCCTTGTGCGGCGCTCTGCTGATGCTTGTTTCGGATGCGGGACGCTGGATTACCGGACAGGTGCTCAATATCGACGGTGGCTGGACGATGCGGGGCTGACACAGCGGTCGACTGCCGAGCACCGGTCGGGAAGATCGCCGGCTTGGCAGCCGGGGATTTCTCATCGGTTTGGCGGGGTCGACTCCGGGGCTGCTGACGATCTGGCCCGTCGTTGCCAAGGCCAGCAGCCCTCGATTTCGGTTTCTAGTGCAAAACTCAGGAAGGTGCGGATCAGCACAATCATCGCCAGCAACCCGACGCTCGAGAACGTCAGGGGCGCGGTGATCGTCCCGATAATGTCCGCTCCGACCAGAAGCTCCAGACCAAGCAGAATTCCGCGGCCGAGATTGGCGCGATACCGTTCATAGCCCTCGCGCCAGTCACTGGTCTTGCCGCAATCTGCAATAAATCGGATCGTGGCCAGCACGACCCCGACGGTGATAATCGCAACCCCAACAATTTCGAGAAGCTGCGCGACGTTCTCGATAATGGCGTGCACCGGGTCCATGCCGGACCAATCCCCCGCCCCGCCCTGTGTTCCGGACCGGCTAGCGGCCCTGCCCCCAGGAGCGGCGAGGAGTGGCTTTTGCGCTCCGTTCCTCGCGGCGCACCCGAACAACACGCTCGAAACAGGCGCTGACCTGCTCGGCCGGATGAACCTTTTCAAGCCGCCGGAG
>CAZWMK010000158.1:0-3251 GCA_964635065.1 uncultured Sphingomonadaceae bacterium
ACCTCGGTCTTGCCCGATCCGGTCACGCCATCCAGCAGGAAAGCCTCGAAGCCGCTGCTGGCAGTGCGGGCGACAAGACGCCGGGCGGCATCGCTCTGGCCGTCTTCCAGAACCGGATGGGCGTGGTCCGGATCGGGTATCGGCGGCGGCGCATCGGCGGCAACGCTTTGTGCTGCAATCGCACCCGTCTGGATCAGGCCGCGAATCACGGCCTCGGACACATGAGCCGCGGCGGCGAGTTCGCGCACTGTGCCTTGCCGGTCGCCCAGTGCATCGAGCGCCGCCCTGCGCTGGGCGGTCATACGGGCCGGAGGCGCGCCGGTCGCCTTGTATTCCGTCAGTGCACGCGCACCTTCAAGCGCCTGCGGTACGGGCAGTGCCATGCGCAGCACAGCACCTGCGGGCGCCATGTAATAATCCGCCGTCCAGTCGATCAGACGACGCAGCGTTTGCGGCAATGGCGGCGCGTCGAGTCTGGCACGCACAGGGCGTAGTCTGGCGTCTGGCAAGGTGTTTTCGGCTTCCGCGCCATCCCACACGACGCCGGTTACCTCGCGCGGGCCGAGCGGCACGCGCACGATGTCGCCTGGTGCGAGCCGCATATCGGGCGGGGCGCGATAATCGAGCACGCCCAAGGCTGCTGTCAGGGTGAGGATGCGAACACGCGCCATGCCGCCTTGCTAGAGCCTGATGGCCTGCCGGGAAAGTCTGTCGTGCTGCCAGCCAATGCATGATTGCCGGGAAACTGCCGGTCGGTTAAAGCCTGCGTCAGTCCTGCCAATCTGAAAGCTGCACGCCATGAAGTTCTTTGTCGATACCGCAGACGTTGCCGAAATCACCGAACTGGCCGCCACGGGCCTCCTTGATGGCGTGACAACGAATCCGACGCTCATTCACAAATCGGGCCGCAACTTTCTTGACGTGATCAAGGAAATCGCCGGCATCGTCGATGGCCCAGTATCGGCCGAGGTTGTGGCACTCAAGGTCGACGATATGCTGCGGGAGGCCGACAAGCTGCTGACTTTGGGTGACAATATCACGATCAAGCTGCCGCTGACCGTCGATGGGCTGAAAGCCTGCAAAAAGCTGTCGGACAATGGCGTCATGGTGAACGTCACGCTGTGCTTCTCGGCGACGCAGGCGCTGCTGGCGGCGAAGGCGGGCGCGGCCTTCATCTCGCCGTTCGTCGGTCGTCACGACGACGTCGGTTTTGATGGCATGGACCTGATCGAGGACATTCGTGCCATCTACGACAATTATAACTTCGACACCGAAATCCTTGTCGCCTCGGTGCGCCACCCGATCCACGTGTTGCAGGCAGCGAAAATCGGTGCCGATGTGGCGACCGTGCCGCCGACTGTCCTGAAGCAACTGTTCAACCACCCACTGACCGCTAATGGTCTTGCGTCCTTCATGGCCGATTGGGAAAAGACCGGCCAGAGCATCCTCTGAACGCCGACATAGGCTCTATCCGGCGTCAGGCGGCTGCGTTAGGTTTGCGCGCATGACGCCGGATGGTCTGCCTGTTCATCCTGCCGCCGCCGATGTGGCGGACTGGTTGTGCGACCTGCGCGATTTGCGCCGCCGGTCGGAACATACGCTGCGTGCCTATGGCACAAGCGCTCATGCCTTTCTGGTTTTCCTGGGTCGGCACATGGGAATGGCTGTGACGCGTGACGTGCTGGCGTGTGTTCAGCCGCGCGATGTGCGGGCCTATCTTGCGGCGCGGCGCGGGGCGGGGCTGGCCAATGCCTCGGTCGCGCGCGAACTTGCCGCGCTCAGGGCTTTTTTCGGCTGGCTCGACAAGCGGTATGGCGTTGGCAGTCAGGCAACAACAGGCCTGGCATCGCCGCGCCTGCCGCGGCGGGTGCCGCGTCCGGTCAGTCCTGAACAGGCGGTCGCCATTGCCGACGATGCCGGAGGCAATGCCAGCGCGCCATGGATCGCCGCGCGCGATACCGCGTTGCTCCTGTTGCTATATGGTGCGGGGCTGCGCGTCGCAGAGGCGCTGTCTCTGGACGGCGGCGCCTGGCCTGCGGGCGAGATTCTGACCGTGACCGGAAAGCGCGGCAAGACGCGGATGGTGCCGCTGTTGCCGCAGGTGCGGGCGGCGCTGGCTGATTATGTCGCGCAGTCGCCCTGGCAGCCGGTTCGCGGCCAGCCGCTGTTTCGTGGCGCGCGTGGCGGGCCATTGGCGGATGGGCTTGTGCGCCGGGTGGTGCGGCAGGCGCGCGTGGCGCTTGGCCTGCCCGATACGGCAACACCCCATGCGCTTCGCCACAGCTTTGCGACGCACTTGCTGGCGCGTGGCGCCGATCTCAGGGCGATTCAGGAACTGCTCGGCCACGCCAGCCTGTCATCGACCCAGATTTACACGGCGGTCGATGCCGCGCATCTTTTGGATGTCTATCGCAACGCCCACCCGCGCGCCTGATCAGCCTGCGCGGCGGCGCCACTGATACATGACAAGACGATACAGATAGCTGATGGCAATGAAGCCGATGATGGCGTCCGATGCTTTCATCACCCAGCCGGTTACGATGTCCCCCGATGCGCCAAGGCCATAGCCGACAAGCGCGAGAAAGGCGGTCCACAGCGTCGCGCCGATGGTGCTGTAGAGGATGAAGCTGACAAAGGGCATTTCCAGAATGCCTGCCGGCACCGAGATCAGCGAGCGGATGCCGGGGATGATGCGACCGATGCCGACAGCGGCCGGACCATAGCGATCGAACCAGTTGCGCGCTTTTTGAAGGTCTTCTGGATCGAAGGTGAGAAGCGCGCCCCATTTGACCGTCAGGCGTTCGAAACGGACATAGCCAAGCCAGCGTGCGACGACATACCAGAAGATGTTGCCCAGCGTTGCGCCCAGCGTGCCGGCGACAATGACCCCCGCAAGCGACAGGCCGTCCTGCGCCGCCTTCAGACCGGCAAGCGGCATGATGACTTCTGACGGGATCGGCGGAAACAGCGTTTCGGCCAGCATCAGCAGCGCAACGCCGATGTAGCCTGCCTGTTCGATCAGGTCGATCAGCCACTCGCTCATGCCGCCAGCCCCCGCGCGCGGCGTTCGATGGCGTCCCAGATCATCGCCGGGGTGTCGGTGCCGTTGAAACGGTCGATGGCGACGATGCCGGTGGGCGAGGTCACGTTGATTTCGGTCAGATAGCCCGCGATCACGTCGATGCCGACGAAAATCAGCCCGCGTGCGGCGAGTTCGGGGCCGATGCGGTCGCAGATTTCCTGCTCGCGCG
>CAZWMK010000159.1:0-3227 GCA_964635065.1 uncultured Sphingomonadaceae bacterium
GCCGCACGATCCGCCAGATCCGCGATATCCGGACCAAAGCGCTTATAGTCGCCGATAAACCTGATGCGAACGTTGTTGCGATCCAGTTCCGCGATTTCGCTGTGCAGATAATGTTTCAGCAAGAGCGAAAGATCGCGCACCTCATCTTCGGGACGCTTCCAGTTTTCCGATGAAAAGGCGTAAAGCGTCAGATATTCGATCCCGAAACCCGGCGCAGCCTTCACAACGCGCCGGACGGCTTCAACACCCGCTTTGTGACCAAAAATACGCGGCATGAAGCGTTGCTTGGCCCAGCGCCCGTTGCCGTCCATGATGATCGCCACATGGCGCGGCGCGCAAGACGTACCGCCACCCGAAGCCCTCTCCGCCGGGATGGTGGCTACGCTCACTTGCCGAGAATCTCTTTTTCCTTGGCGGCCGCGGCGGCATCGACCTCGGCAATGGTCTTGTCAGTGAGTTTCTGCACATCACCTTCAAGGCGCTTGCGCTCATCTTCGCTGATGTCGTTCTTCTTCTCAGCGGCTTTCAGGCTGTCCATGCCATCGCGGCGGACATTGCGGACGGCAACGCGGGCTTTTTCAGCATATTGCGATGCGAGCTTGGCCAGCTCCTTGCGCCGCTCCTCGGTCAGGTCAGGAATCGGCAGACGCAGATTCTGGCCATCGACGATGGGATTGAGGCCGAGGCCCGCCGACCGGATCGCCTTTTCAACCGGCTGCACATTGGAACGGTCCCACACCTGAACCGCCAGCATACGCGGTTCCGGGGCCGTGACGGTCGCCACCTGATTGAGCGGCATGTGGGCGCCATAGACCTCGACGGTGACCGGATCGAGCAAGGTCGTCGAAGCACGCCCCGTCCGCAGGCCGCCAAGATCATGCTTAAGCGATTCCACCGCGCCCGTCATGCGGCGTTCGAGATCAGCCTTGTCGAATCCTGCCATCTTAACCCTCGTTCCTTACAGTCGTGGAAGTCCCCTGCCCGGCGAGTACGCGGGCGAGGTTGCCATGTTCACGGATGTTGAACACGACAATCGGAATATTATTGTCGCGGCACAAGGCCACGGCGGAAGCGTCCATCACACGCAGGTTATCAGCCAGAACCTTGTTGAAGCCGACGCTTTCATAGCGCGTGGCGGTCGGGTTCTGCTTTGGATCGCTGTCATAGACACCATCGACACTGGTGCCCTTGAACAAGGCATCGCAGTTCATTTCCGCCGCGCGCAGGGCTGCCGCAGTATCGGTTGTAAAGAATGGATTGCCGGTGCCCGCCGCGAAAATCACCACGCGCCCTTTTTCCATATGGCGCACGGCACGGCGGCGTACATATGGTTCGCAGACGCTGGCCATCGGAATCGCCGACTGCACGCGCGTATCGACGCCCATCGCTTCGAGCGCATTCTGCACGGCAAGGGCGTTCATCACGGTCGCCAGCATGCCCATGTAATCGGCATTGGCGCGGTCAAAACCCTTGGCTGCCGCTGCAAGACCACGGAAGATATTGCCGCCGCCGACAACAAGGCAGATTTCATAGCCCGATTCCCGGGCCAGTTTGATTTCACCGGCCACACGTTCGACAGTGGCCGTATCGATGCCGAACTGCCCCTGCCCCATCAGGACTTCGCCGGACAGTTTCAGGAGAATACGCTTGAATCCCGGCGCAGTCATGCCGTCTGATACTCCCCCAGTCCATGCGCGACGCATGGCAGACATAATAAAGGCCCGGCCAACTGCCGCAACGGCAAGTCAACCGGGCCGCGTCGAGAACCGTTCTTACTTCTTGCCGGCGGCGGCTGCAACTTCGGCAGCAAAATCGCCCTGTTCCTTCTCGATTCCTTCACCAAGCTGGAAGCGAACAAAGCGCGCGATCTTGACGGGCGCACCCGCCTCCTTCGCAGCAGCAGCCAGAACATCCGAGATCTTCGACTTGCCGTCGATCACGAAAACCTGACCCATCAGCGTCGATTCCGCGAGGAACTTGCGGACACCGCCCTCGATCATCTTTTCAACGATTTCAGATGGCTTGCCCGATTCTGCCGCCTTTTCGCGGGCGATTGCACGCTCGCGCTCAACTACAGACGGATCGACGCCGGTTTCATCCAGCGCGAGCGGATTGGCGGCGGCAATGTGCATGGCGAGTTGCTTGCCCAGAGCTTCGAGCTTGTCGGCAGGCGCCGACGATTCGAGCGCCACGAGCACGCCGATCTTGCCGAGACCGGCACCGATGGCATTGTGCACATAGGACGCAACGATGCCTTCGCCGACCTCGACGATCGCAGCGCGGCGCAGAGACTGGTTTTCACCGATCGTCGCGATGTTGCTGGTCAGCTGCTCCTGAACCGTGACGCCAGCGCCCGGATAAGATGCGGCGGCAATGGCTTCGACAGACTCGCCGGCCGACATGGAAACATCGGTCACCTTGCGGACAAAGTCCTGGAACTGATCGTTTTTAGCGACAAAGTCGGTTTCCGAGTTGACTTCAACAAGCGCACCGCGCTTGCCGTTGACGACAACGCCGATCAAGCCTTCGGCTGCCGTGCGGCCAGCCTTCTTGGCAGCCGTGGCAAGGCCCTTGGTGCGGAGCCAGTCAACCGCCGCTTCGAAATCGCCGTTGGTTTCCGTCAGCGCCTTCTTGGCGTCCATCATGCCTGCGCCAGTGCGATCGCGCAGTTCCTTGACCATGGTTGCAGTGATTGCGGTCATTGATCAGACCTTTCATGCCTGTGCTGTTTCAAGGGAAAGGTCGGCACCCGGCAGGCACCGACCTTTTTCAGTTCGTTGTGGCGGCGAAAATCATGGTCCGCCGAACAAGACTCAGGCCGCGGGCGCTTCTTCGATCGCGGTTTCCGCCGGCGGCACGTCAAGCGCACCCAGGTCTTCGCCACGATCAGCGCGGCCACCGCGCTTGCCATCGAGAACGGCGTCGGCAACGGCATTGCTGTAAAGCTGCAGCGCACGGCTGGCGTCATCATTGCCGGGAACCGGGAAGGCAATGCCCTGCGGGTCGGTGTTGGTGTCGAGAATGGCGACGACCGGAATGCCAAGGACATTGGCTTCCTTGATCGCCAGATCTTCCTTGTTGACGTCGATCACGAAGATCACGTCGGGCAGGCCACCCATGTCGCGGATACCGCCAAGCGACAGTTCAAACTTGTCGCGTTCACGGGTCTTTTGCAGCACTTCCTTCTTGGTCAGGCCGTGCGTGTCGCCCGAAAGCTGTTCTTCAAG
>CAZWMK010000160.1:0-3181 GCA_964635065.1 uncultured Sphingomonadaceae bacterium
CAGGTGAACCTCAATCGCGTGCGCCCTTTTGCGCTTCGGCGACCAGTTCCGCAATGGCGGCCGGCTGGTCGCCCGACGGCTGATAGTCGCTGACGAGCGTAAACGGCTTTCCGCCTTCCGACTTTTCGGGACGGGCGGGTCGGTGCGGGATGAACACATGTCCATCCGATGCCGGTTCGTCCATGCTGGTGCGGATCTCGATTGCCATGTCTCAGCCTATGACGAAACCGCGCCCTGAATCCAAGCCGGGGCGTTCAATCGCCCGCGTGACGCCCCAGTCTGTCCGTCAGCTTGAACATGAAAGGGTTGAAGGCGATCGACAGCAGGGCCGCTGCCAGGATCAGGTTGACCGTGTCTGCGCTCAAGACGCCGAGCGCCTGGCCAAGGCTGGCCAGGATGAAGGAAAATTCACCGATCTGGGCCAGGCTTGCAGCGATGATCAGGCCATCGTGGCGGGCGATACCGAAGGCGCCGGTGACAGCCAGCGCCGCCAGCGATTTGCCGATCAGCAGGATGGCAAGCGTTGCGGCAACGGCGAGTGGATGTTCAACCAGCGTCATCGGGTCGAACAGCATGCCGACCGAGACAAAGAACAGCACCGCAAACGCGTCGCGCAGCGGCAGTGACCGTTCGCCCGCACTGTGGCCAAGCGGTGTGCTGCCGAGCACGAGACCGGCCACGAATGCGCCAAGGGCAAAGGATGCGCCGAACACGGCATAGGCCAGCCACGCGATGCCAAGTGCAATGGCCAGAACACCCAGCGTGAACAACTCGCGCGAGCGGGTGTGGGCAATCCAGACCAGCAGTTTCGGCATCAGCCGGCCGCCGCCGATCATCATCAAGCCGACAAAGGCAATGATCTTGGCAATTGTGAGCAGCACATCGACGACAATGGCGCCGCTGCCTTGCGAGATGTCGGCCTCGGTCAGCAAGGGCAGCAGCACGAGGGCAATGACGATGACAAGATCCTCGACGAGAAGCCAGCCGACAGCGATCCCGCCGATTCCGGTCTTGAGCGCGCCGCGTTCCTCAAGTGCACGCAGCAACACGACGGTGGAGGCGACCGACAGGGCAAAGCCGAACAGCGCCGCTTCGGCATCGCCCAGCCCCATCAGCCGCCCGACGCCCCAGCCAAGGATGGTGGCAACGGTAATCTGGGCTAGGGCACCCGGCACGGCCACGGTGCGCACACGCATCAATTCTTTGGGTGAAAAATGCAGACCGACACCGAACATCAGCAGGATCACGCCGATTTCCGCCAGCTGCGGCGCAAGGGTGGGGTCGGCGACATAGCCAGGTGTGAAGGGGCCAACAGCAATGCCGGCCACCAGATAACCGACAATGGGCGACAGGCGCAGACGATGTGCCAGCATGCCGAATGTGAATGCGAGCACAAAGCCCGCGACAAGGATGAGGATCAGATTGTCATGATGCATGCGTCGGATTGTGCCATGTCTTGCGGAGAATCGGAGCTGACTTGCCGTATTTAATGTGTGGATCAAAGTCCGCCATGGCAAGTGCTGGCTATCGTCGCCCGCTATTTGATCCGGCGTGGCGCGGCGGTATGATCAGGCGGCTGATGAACGGAGGGGATCACATGCGCGCGGTGATGACGATGGTAGGACTGGGTCTGGCCGTGACGGCCCTGCCGGTAGCGGCAGCGGACACGCCGCAACCGGGACGTTGGCAACTGGATGGTCGAATGGTCGCCGTCGACATGCCCGGCGTGCCGCCTCAGATGGCGCAGATGATGCTGAAACAGCCGATCAGTCACAGCTATTGTCTCACGCCTGAAGAAGCAAAGCGGGGTGCGCAGGGGTTGTTTCTGGATAAGCAGAGCCAGTGCAAGATGGACAAGTTCAGTCTTGCAGGTGGCCGCATGGCCATGAGCATGACCTGCGCGGGGCCAGAAGGCCCGATGCAGATGACGTCAAGTGGCAGTTACAGCGCGACCAGCTATGACACGACCAGCGTCATGGTCGGCAGATCCCCAGCCGGGCCAATGAAGATCACTTCGGTCATGAAAGGGCGCTATATCGGTAAATGCTGAGACCGGCCTGCCGTTCCGGCCAGACAGGCCGGTGATGCGATCTCCGGTGACGCGTCGTCACACGGTGGCGGCAGCGGCAGTCGCTTCGGCTTTCGCATCCCGATCATACAGCAGGGCGGTCATGCGCCTGTCCTGGATGGAGCGTCCTCAGGGCCGGGCAGATGGCAGGGGCGTGATGTTGGGCAGGTCAGCGACCATCAGGGCGATGCGGGGATCATCCGCAGCCTGATCATAGACATGATGGTAGATGTCCGACAGCCAGTCGGCCAGTTCTGTGCGTGTCGGTGGCAGCATGCCGTCTGGCAGGTCGATCATCAGGTCCATGACCGGCGGCTGGCCGCCGCCCAGTGCGGGCAGCAGATAATCCAGCCCCGGCACGACGTGGCTGCCGCACGCCTCGTAGAAGCGAAGACGACGGGTGCGCTGGGCGTAATCGGGGGCCTTGGCATCGCGGGTGGAATCGACTTCTGCCAGCAATGCGCGCCCTGCGCTGGCGCTGCGGCAGGCGGCATAAAGCGCCGCGCCCAACCCCGCACTGCGGCGGGTGCGATCGATGGCCATATATTCCAGCAACGCAAATGGCAGGCGCGGCGACAGGTAAAGGATGGCAAAGCCTGCGACAGCCTCCCCGTCGCACAGGCTCAGCAGGCGATAGTCGGGGTGGCGGCACAAGGCGGCAATGGCTGCGCGCGATTTGCGCTCGCTGGGCGGCAGCGCCTCTTCATAAATGGCATGGACGGCTTGAAAATCCGGGGATGCCGGATCTTCAAGCCGTGCGATCTGCATCAGTTGGCGCTTTCGAGCAGACGCTCTTTGGCGATCTTTTCGCGCCATACCAGCGGGCCGGTCGCGTGGACCGATTCGCCGCTGCTGTCGACGGCGACCGTCACCGGCATGTCGGCTACGGTGAATTCGTAGATCGCTTCCATGCCAAGGTCTTCGAAGGCGACAACACGGCTGGCCTTGATTGCCTTCGACACAAGATAGGCCGCGCCGCCCACTGCCATCAGATAGGCGGCCTTGTGTTCCTTGATCGCCTTGATCGCGGTCGGCCCGCGCTCAGCCTTGCCGACCATGGCGATGAGGCCGGTTTCGGCGAGCATCGTTTCGGTGAACTTGTCCATGCGGGTC
>CAZWMK010000161.1:0-1920 GCA_964635065.1 uncultured Sphingomonadaceae bacterium
CACCGCGCCCGGTTGCGGGCCGTCGAACAACGTGCCTGAGCCCGCTTCGCTGGCGCTGCTGGGACTGGGTTTGATGGGGCTTGCAGCGGGTCGTCGGCGCAAGGCGTGAAACGGGGCGAGTGTCACGATCGTGTGGCCGCCGTGACACTCGCTGCGCTTGAGGCGACGCAGTTCAGGAATATTGAATACTATGTTTACCCAAGTCCGTCCTAGCCCGCCCGCCTAGACGCCGAGCGGCCGGGGGTGACAAACTGCTGCCGATAAACTCATAGCCTGCCGCCCTGATGGACGCCTCTACCCTCGAAGCCCTCAACCGCGCCAGTTCCCTGGAGCTCTTCCATCTGTCGACCGTGATCGAGCGCTTGATGTCGGATCCGGTGCGCATCGTGCAGATTCGGCTGCACCTGAACCTGGGGCAGCACGTGCGTTTCGTGGATGTGAAAGCGCCCGGCGCGGCGCTGCAACTGCGCAGCGGCACCGTGGTGGCGATGAAGGACACTCAGCTCAGCGTGCAGGACGATGTGACGCGCGTGACGTGGACGCTGCCGTATGCGGCCGTCGAACTCCCTGCGCGCAAGGGCACGGCGGCGCAGGCGCCGACGCCCAAGGCCGCGCCACGCCCCACCCGCGACGACTTTCGCGTTGGCGACCGCGTCAGTTTCGAAGATCGCCACCTGCAGACGCGGATCGGCACCATCGTGCGCATCAATCAGAAGACCGCCAGCATCAACTGTGAAAACGAACCCGGCTGGCGCGTGCCCTTCGGCTTGCTCAGGCACCTCATCGATCTCTGACGCCGTCGCACGCGGCGCATTTGATCTTGCACACTCATTGACGGGCTTGTGTGCTTGCCTGGGCGAGGCCGAACCAGTGTGCAATCACGGTTTCGGCCGCTCTGTCCAGAACCATCTGCTCCCGCAGGCACAGCGATCTGACGTTGTTCGCCGTCTTCACGCCGAGTGCCACCGCATCATCTTGCCCTTCGTTGAAAACATGGCCGCGCATGAGCAGGCCGCTTAGCACCCAGTTGACGTCCGCGCGGCTGCCCCCGAAGCCGCCCTCCCTAAGACCGTCGCGAACCCGCTTTCCGGTCTCCTTAAGATCGAAGGGGTGCAGGCGAACATCCTGCTCGATGATTGAAAACAGGGCGCGATAGTCTTGCGGTCTGAGCAGGGGCGCGCCCGAGACCTCGTGGATCTGGGTCGCGAGGGGAAGGATGTGCACATCGTTGCCCCAGTCCGCGGTGGCGCAACCGTTGCGTGTGATGGTCACAGGTCGGGTGGAGTCGTGGACGTGTTGCGGTCCGACACGCAGGTGCAGCAGTGGCTGAGAGACGGCGCGGGATGCCTGCGACCGGACGTGCTGCTCAGGCACCTCGAGGTCTACTGCAACTTCGAAATGCAGCGGCGCAAGATCGAGGCTTTCAATGAATTTGCGGAAGCTGCCTTTGCCGTTCCAGTCGGCTGTGAGGGCGCTGCACTGGGTCGTGATCAGCACTGCGAGGCGACTGCACGGAACAGGGACGGACGAGCGGGCGACTTCTTGGCGTATGGTTTCGATGAGCCCGTCGAACTCCGCGTCGAGCGCTTTGGCGCTTGCAACTGGCGGCGCAGGAACAGGGGTGTCTCTGACGTCCTCCGCGACGAGCGCACGGGCGGCGGTCGATATCGCGTCGGCATCCGACGCTACGTTCACCGATTGACTCACGGACTCGGGTGGCGATGACTCATCTTCGTCCTTGAAGCCCAGGGCCTTGCGCACGAATTCGTCCTGGTCGATGAGCAGGTCGGCCGAGGCGCGGTAGGCGGCTGATGGAAAGCCGATCGCCAGCACCGTCGTGCGCCGATCTGATCGACGCAGCTTTCTGAGCACGGGGGTGAAATCCGCGTCGGCCGAGAAAACGATGAACTCGTCGTAATG
>CAZWMK010000161.1:1930-3166 GCA_964635065.1 uncultured Sphingomonadaceae bacterium
AGATCGATGATGTCGAGCACCATGTGGATGTCGGTGCTGGTCTTGCCTTCACTGGTCAGCGCCGGGCAGTCAACAATCTCGAAGCCGGCCAGGTTGAACGAGGGCCGAAAGCGCTGGTAGGCCTGTGGATTGAGGTAGCAGCGCCGCACCAGCAGGCGCCGCCGGGCGCCCTCGGGAGTGTGATCCGGCAGCTCGAGCGCGTTGATGACCCAGTTCATCCACTGAAGAGGCTGGCGGGCAAAGCGGTCGGCGATGGTCTGGTCGAGTATGCGGAGGCCGGAATAGACGTTGTCGAAGTCGACGAAGAGGGCGCTTTTCAATTTCGTAGATCGCTCTGTTGGAGGGCAGCTGCGGTCGTGTGCCTACCGCGGGAATGGTTCGATTTGGCGTGTGATGCATGGCGCGCGCCCCCGCATTCCAGTTTGCCAAATGGGGAGAAGCAAGCGCCGTCGAATGGCAGGATTGTGGACGATACGCTCAACGAGCGCTTCGATGCCGAGCTGGAAGGCTTCGAGCTCATCCCCAGGTATAACACCGTGCTCCGTCGCCGCCGTGGTATCGGATGGCTGTTGAGGTGGCATCACATGGTGCTATGGTCGATCCAGGCTTTTCTTGTGGAGAGAACCATGCGCATCACCCTCGCACTCGACGACGAGTTGCTTGCCAAGGCCCAGGCGCTGACCGCGATGACAGAGAAGTCCGCCCTGGTGCAGGAGGCCTTGCGTGCGCTAATCCAGCGTGAAAGCGCCCGTCGCCTGGCTCTGCTGAAGATCCTCGCGCTAGGCAACCAGGATGTGGCCGCTGGCAAGGTCAAATCCGTGGCCGACGTCGTTGCCCGCCTCAGTGCTACACCACTGACGTGGAATCGCTGGTCCGTCCGTTGGTTCTCAACCGCCTGTGCAACCCCGAATCCAAGCCTGGCGCGTTGCTCTGGAAAGACTGTTCATCGACTCGCGCAGTTGATCAATGACGTTCCAGAGCGTTTTGCCGAGTTGCTTTTGGTCGTTTTCAGTCATGATTCGGACGTTGCTTGAGCGTGTTTTCCAGTGCTTTCAGTTCGGCTTCGTCCTGCTCGTCGGCCTGACGTGCCTCGTCCTGTTTGCGGCGCTGGTCGTAATCCAGGTAGCGCGCGCTCGTGGCGCGCTCCATCTGCGCGTGGGCGACCTTGCCCGCATTTGTGAGCACAGGAAAGCCGTTGCTGCTGATGATCTGGTCCACGTTCTGGCGCCAGAAGCT
>CAZWMK010000162.1:0-3156 GCA_964635065.1 uncultured Sphingomonadaceae bacterium
AGGAAGAACAGCGCGCGCGTTATCAGCCTGAAGAGCAGAATGATCAGGACGAGGGCGACGAGGGCGATATCGGCGAAGGCGTCGATGCTGAAATGCGCGGCCCCGAACCGATCGCGCTGCAAGGCGTGATGGCGTCGTCGGTGCAGGCGGATGTTTCCCGGGAATCCGACTCGGATGGCGAAGATGCGCCAGCCGCCGAGGCCCGGGGCGCTATCGAGGTCGAGGCCGAGGCCGAAGATGCACAGCCACGCCGCCGTCCGCGCGGTCGTCCGCGCAAAGTCCGACCGGAAGAAGGCGCTGCCAGCGCCAAGACCCCGCAGGCGGAATGACTTGCCTTGGCGCGGGTGTGGCGCAATGCCGCCCGCGCCGGTCCCGCAGCAGATATGCCACGGGCCGCCTTCAAGCTCCGCGTCATCATCTGAAGCAATGTCATTAAACTGAAACAAACTCGTCACGTAACAGACATCAATACCCCATAGAGGCTGCATTCACCCGAGCATGAGCTCAAGTGAAGGGGGCAAGATGATGAACTATCGTAAAGCCGCTATGGTGCTGCTGGCGAGCAGTGGACTTACCATGTCCGCAGGGGCCCTGGCACAGGATGCCGCGCCTGCAGAAGCTGGTGCACCGGTCTCCGCTGAGGAGGCTGCTGCTGAAATCGAGTTCCTGAAGGCGCAACTCGAAGCCATTCAGGGACAGCTGGACGAAGTCAAGAAGCGTACCGCAACGGCGGTGCCAAGCTACAAGGCCGCGCCTGAATTCAAAGATGGCGACTGGAAGTTCAAGGTGCGTGGCCGTTTCATGTATGATGTCGGCTATGTCGACAATCCCGCCGCCAGCGACGGCGCAACGCTTAATGGCACCTCGGCGAAGAACATGGGCTTCAACAGCCGTATCCGCCGTGCCCGTCTTGGTGTGGAAGGCGCGATGCCCGGCGGCTTCAGCTACAAGGCCGAAGCGGACTTCGCCGACAACACCGTGTCGTGGGCGGACCTTATGCTTGAATACAAGGCGAAGGACAGCCCGTTCAGCGTCCGCGTCGGTCACTTCGAAACCTTCCAGAGCCTCGAGCAGATGACCAGCTCGCGTCACATCATGTTCCTCGAGCGTGCGCAGATGAACGAAGGCTTCAACCATGGCCGTCGTCTGGGTCTGGGCGTCGGCTATGATCAGGGCGATGTTCTGTTCCGCGCCGGTGTGTTTAACGATACGATCAACGCGAACTACGATAATGATGATTGGCTGGCCGGTGCGCGTTTTGTCTACGCTCCGAAGATGGGCAGCAACCAACTGCACTTCGGCGCAAACTTCCAGCATCGCGAATATCAGTCGAACGCCCAGAACGTCCGCTATCGTATGCGTAACCCGGCCCGTGTGAGCGATATTCGTCTGGTTGATACCGGTGCTTTTGCCGCCAAGAGCGACAATGTGTTCGGCATCGAAGCCGGTGGTGTGTTCGGCCCGCTGTGGGTCGTCGGTGAAGGGCAGTATGTGAAGGCCAAGGCGACTGCGCCGGGCACGACCTTCACCGATGGCGATGCAGCCGGAACCACGCTGTTCCTTGCCAATGATCCCAGCTTCCTCAGCTATTATGTCGAAGCCGGTTACTGGCTGACGGGTGAAAGCCGTGGCTACAAGAAGGGTGAATGGGACCGGACCAAGGTCAACAACGGTTTCGACAAGGGGGGCAGTGGGGCTGTTGCCGTTACCGCCCGCTATGACCACCTCGATCTGTCGAGCGCCAAGCTGCGCCTGGGTGGCACCGGCACAAATCTGGGCCGTGGTGGCACCCAGGACACCTATCAGCTCAGTCTCGTGTGGCAGCCGATCGATTATGTCCGCATCACGACGCAATATGTGCGTGCGGAAATCGAAGGCGGTCCGGCGGCGGCAACCGTCAAGCCGACGTCAACTGATCCGATCAACAAGCGCAGCTATGGCGTCGACAGCTTCGCCATGCGCTTTGCCTTCGATTTCTGATCCCGAGGCGAATCACCAGACGCGAAGGGCGGCCGGAAACGGTCGCCCTTTTGCTATCTGTCGTCCTCGATGTCGCTGTCGCCTGCCGCCATGGGGTCGATCACGGTCGCGTCATGGCCCGAACTGTTACTGAAAAACACCAGCCCCATCAGTGCGCCCGCAAGCAGCAATGACAGGATGATCCCGAGGCACATGGCGACAACCATATGGAAATAGAGCGTTATTCCTAAGATGTGCATGATTGCCACTGCCGCCGCGGCCGCGACGAGACTGATAATCAGCATGATTTTCATCAGCCGCCAGAAACGGGTCTTGGGCGCATTGTGAAGTTTTTCATCCATCTCTTTTCTTTGGACCAGCCTTGAGTGATCATCAATCAAACAAGAAGGGGGAAGGAGGCTAGTCATGAACATATCGACAATCCTGCGGTCCAAGGGGCGCGACGTTTTCCATGTCGCACCCGGCACGCTTGTGGCGGATGCGATCGGAGTCCTGAACGACAAACGCATAGGCGCCGTTCTTGTGCTTGATGGGGACCGGATTTGCGGCGTTTTCTCGGAACGTGACGTCATGCGCGGGCTGCACGGCCATGGCGTTGCGATTTTGCAGCAAAGTGTCGACGCGGTGATGACCAAACCGGTGATCACGGTCACGCCGGACGACAGTTGCGGTGATGCCATGACACTGATGACCAACCGTCGCATCCGCCATCTGCCGGTTGTCAGTAATGGGCAGCTTCTCGGACTTGTCTCGATCGGTGACCTGGTGAAACACCGCATCGAGGAAATCGAGCGCGAAGCTGCAGCGCTCAAGGACTATATCACGGCGGTGTGACCGCTGGTTGCCCGATGCAGGTCTTTGCGGTCTCCGGGTCTTGCAATGGCCTGTATCGCAGGTGGCATCAGCCCGGTGACGTCCAGCGGACCGAAAATATCTGCTGTAATAATGGTGCGCGCCCGATTCGATGCCGACAAGGGGCATCGAATCTATGCCTGACCGAGTGTTGGACACGGGCCGTAGCGCGCAGCACACTGCATGTCTGCGGCATGAAGGGGGCTAAATCGATGCGAACAATGGCGCAATGCGGTGGTTTTGCGGAAATTTGAAAAGAATCTGCAACATTCCTCTTGCCAAGCGAGTGTGATTGGCCGATATGCCGCGACCTCGCTGCAGGGG
>CAZWMK010000163.1:0-3110 GCA_964635065.1 uncultured Sphingomonadaceae bacterium
AGCGCGGCCGTGGGAACTCAAGAAAACCGATGGCATCGACGTGATGGATGCGGTCGGCACCAACATCCGCCTCGACAGCCGTGGCCCGGAAGTGCTGCGGGTGCTGCCGCGCGTCAATGACGACGTGAACGAAGAATGGGCGTCGAACAAGACGCGTTATGCCATCGATGGCCTCATGAAGCGCCGTCTCGACCGGCCCTATGTCCGCCGTGACGGCAAGCTTGTCGAAGCCAGCTGGGCCGAGGCTTTTGCCGCGATCAAGGCCGGCCTTTCGGGCCTGTCGGGCGACCAGATTGCTGCTGTCGCGGGTGATCTTCTCGACGTGGAATCGATGGTGGCGCTGAAGGACCTCGTCAACAAGCTTGGCTCGGTGCGCCATGAATGCCGTCAGGATGGCATGCAGGTCGATCCGGGGGCGCGCGGCGCCTATCTATTCAACAGCACGATCGCGGGCATTGAAACCGCCGATGTCGTGCTGCTGGTTGGCGCCAATCCGCGTTGGGAGGCACCCCTTGTCAACACGCGCCTGCGCAAGGCGGTGGTGAAGCGTGGCGCCAAGGTCTTCGCCATCGGTGCGCCGGTCGATCTGACCTATGCTGTCGAATGGCTGGGCAACGATCTTGCCCTGCTATCGAAGCTGCCGCAGGCGGTTTCCGATGCGCTGGCCAATGCCGAGCGTCCGGCGGTCATCATCGGCGCAGGCGCGCTTCAGCAGGCTGGTACGCAGGCTGCGGCCGCAGCGCTGCCGGTGATGCGTGACGGCTGGAACGGCTTTAATATCCTGCATACGGCAGCCAGCCGTGTGGGTGGTCTCGACATCGGGTTCGCCGCACTTGGCGGCATTGACAAGATCATGGCGGATGCGCGTTCAGGCGCGCTCAAGGCCGTGTTCCTGCATGGTGCGGATGACTGTGACGTCTCGGCCTTCGAAAACAGCTTCACCGTTTATATCGGCACGCACGGCGATGCCGGCGTGAAGGTGGCCGACGTGATCCTGCCGGCGGCGAGCTATGCCGAAAAGCCAGGCACCTACGTCAACATGGAAGGCCGCGTTCAGCGCAGTCTGCGCGCCGTCTTCGCGCCGGGCGATGCCCGCGAAGACTGGACGATCCTGCGGGCGCTGTCGGATGTGCTGGGCGTGCGCCTCGACTATGACGATCATGCCGCGCTCCGCGCCCGCATGGCGACCATTGCGCCGCACCTCGCTGAAGAAGGTCTGACAGCTGCCGCGTGGGCCGCGCCGGAAGGTGGCGCTTCGCCTGCCGGACCGGTCAGCTATCCGATCAGTGACTTCTACCAGACCAACGCCATCGCCCGCGCCAGCGCGACCATGGCGCAATGTTCGGCCGAACTGCTGGGCACGGGCCGTCAACTGCAGGCGGCGGAGTAAGCCATGACCGCATTCTTCCAGTCGACTTTTCTTGGGCCGGTGTGGGGCTACCTGCTTGCCACCGTGCTTCTGATCCTTGCGATCACGCTGCCGCTTCTGATTGGTGTGGCCTTTGCCGTTTACGGCGACCGCAAGATCTGGGCGGCCATGCAGATGCGCCGGGGGCCGAATGTGGTCGGGCCATGGGGCCTGTTGCAGAGCTTTGCCGATGGCCTGAAGCTGTTCCTGAAGGAAACCATCGTTCCCTCAAGCGCAAACAAGGGCATCTTTCTCCTCGCGCCGATGATCACCTTCACGCTGGCGCTGATCGGTTGGGCGGTGATCCCCTTCGACGCCGGGGTGGTGCTGGCCGATATCAATGTCGGCATCCTTTATCTTCTCGCGGTTTCAAGTCTTGGCGTTTACGGCGTCATCATGTCGGGCTGGGCATCGAACTCGAAATATCCGTTTCTTGCCGCGCTCCGTTCGGCGGCGCAGATGGTGTCCTATGAAGTCTCGATCGGCTTCGTCATCGTCACTGTCGTGCTCTATGCGGCAAGCTTCAATCTGTCCGACATTGTCATGAGCCAGAAGGGCAATATTCTTGGCCTTCTGAACGGCAATATCTTCAATCCGCTGCTCATCCCGATGGCAGTGATCTTCTTCATCTCGGCGCTGGCGGAAACCAACCGTCCGCCGTTCGATCTGGCCGAAGCGGAATCCGAACTGGTTGCTGGCTATCAGATCGAATATTCGTCGATGGCGTTCGCGCTGTTTTTCCTCGGCGAGTATGCGAATATCCTGCTGATGTGCGCGATGACGGCGATCCTGTTTTTCGGGGGCTGGCTACCGCCCCTCGACATTCCGGTGCTTTATGTCATTCCAGGTTTCGTATGGCTTTTGATCAAGATCGTTTTCTTCTTCTTCGTGTTCGCATGGGTGAAGGCAACGGTGCCGCGCTATCGCTATGACCAGCTGATGCGGCTGGGCTGGAAGGTGTTCCTGCCGATCTCGCTCTTCTGGGTGTTCTTTGTCTCCGGCTGGCTGGTATTCACCGGCCACTTCAACGGGTAAGCAACCATGACCGCCGTTCTACGCGCTGCAAAGTCGCTTCTGCTCCTTGAATTCATCCGGGGCATGGCACTGACATTGCGTTATTTCTTCCAGCCGAAGGCGACGCTGAACTATCCCTTTGAAAAGGGGCCGGTCAGCCCGCGTTTTCGTGGAGAGCACGCTCTTCGTCGCTACCCGAATGGCGAAGAGCGCTGCATTGCGTGCAAGCTGTGCGAGGCGATCTGCCCGGCACAGGCCATCACGATCGAAGCCGAACCGCGTGAAGACGGCAGTCGCCGGACGACGCGCTATGACATCGACATGACCAAGTGCATCTATTGCGGTTTCTGTCAGGAAGCCTGCCCGGTGGATGCGATTGTCGAAGGTCCGAACTTCGAATTCGCGACGGAAACGCGCGAAGAACTCATTTACGACAAGGCCAAGCTCCTCGCCAACGGTGAACGCTGGGAACGCGCAATCGCCGCGAACCTTGCCGCCGATGCGCCGTGGCGTTAATGGCGACTGCAATCAGCTCCAGGGCGAAAGGGCACCCCGTCCGGTGATCCAGACACTCATCTTCTATCTTTTCGCATCGCTTGTGGTGCTGTCGGCTACGATGGTCATCCTCGCGCGCAATCCCGTGCATTCGGTCTTGTACCTGATCCTTGCCTTCTTCAATTCGGCTGGC
>CAZWMK010000164.1:0-3084 GCA_964635065.1 uncultured Sphingomonadaceae bacterium
GCCAATGGCGCGGCTGACAGCGAGCAATACGCCGCCGACGATACCCGGCAAGGCGGCAGGCAAGAGAACGCTGCGGATCGTCTCCGACGTGGTTGCCCCCATGGCCAGGCTGCCATCGCGCATCGCCTGCGGCACTGCCGTAATGGCATCGTCTGCCATGGAAGAGACGAAAGGAATGATCATGATGCCCATGACGAGGCCGGCGGCCAGCGCGCTTTCCGACGATGCGTTGGTGATGCCGATGGCAACCGCGAATTCACGCATCGCCGGGGCAACCGTCAGCGCGGCAAAATAGCCATAGACCACAGTGGGCACGCCCGCGAGCACTTCAAGCACCGGCTTCATGATCTTGCGCGTCTTGGGCTTCGCATATTGCGTCAGATAGACTGCTGACATCAGGCCGAGCGGGATGGCGACGACCATAGCGATGATAGCGCCGATAAAGACGGTTCCCCAGAACAGCGGCACAGCACCGAAGGCGCCACTTGAACCAACCTGGTCGGCACGGATCGCAGTCTGCGGGCTCCAGGTCGTGCCGAACAGGAATTCGACCGGCGATACCTTCTCGAAGAACAGCAGGCTTTCGTAGATCAGCGACAGGATGATGCCGAGCGTGGTGAGAATGGCCACCGTCGACGCCAGCATCAGCAGCGTCATCACGAAGCGTTCAATCCTGGTGCGGGCACGAAAATCGGGACGCAGCCGAGTGTAGCCGAAAATGCCGCCCAAAAGCATCAGCGTGACGGAAAAAGCGCCAACCAGAAGCGTGAACTGGCTTTTGGTCGCCTTGTAAACACCAGCCGCCGCCTCGGCCGCAGGGTCGAAGGCGGCGTCAAACGCGCCGGACGCAAGCCCGCGCACTTCGGTCATCAGGGCCTCGCGCGCGAGATCATTCGCAGGCAACTGCGCTGAAGGCACCGAGGCAAGCGTGCGCTGGGTGATCAGCCCCTCGCCGAACAGCCCCCAGGCCGCCACGACAACAAGCGCGGGCACCAGCGCCCAAAGCGCCGCATACCAGCCATGATAATGCGGTCGCGAGTGGACGGACGTGAAATTGCGCGCCTTGTCAGAGGCGGCACTGACGGCCACAAAGCCGACCGCACGGCCGCGCGCGAGAAAGAATATGACGGCAGAGAGACCGAGCAACACCAGAGTAATTGCAGTCAGCGACATTCAGCTCATCCCATTCCGGCCGCGCGGCCCTGTTGATGTCAGTCCGGACGTCCCCGCCGCCATGCTTGCAGCGGGGACGTCCGTTGTCCTTCTTACTTCACTGCTGCCGGGTCAAGCGGCGCCAGCGTGCGGGCGATGTCCGCATTCTTGGCACGCGTTGCTGTCGGCGATGCGACAAGGCCGCGACGCACGAGGTAGCCCTTCGGTCCCCAGGTCGATTCCTTCGAATATTCAAGCAGAAACTCGCGCAGACCGCGCACGGCACGGACGTGGGCAGGCTTCACATAGATGTAAAGCGGACGCGAGGCCGGAAAAGCAAAGCTTGAAATCGTTTCGTACGTCGGGTCGACGCCGCCCAGCTTTACGCCTTTCAGCTTGTCGGTGTTTTCTTCGAGATAGCTGTAACCGAAGGCGCCCAGCGCGTTCGGGTTCGCCACCAGCTTCTGAACGATCAGATTGTCGTTCTCGCCAGCTTCGACATAGGCGCCATCTTCACGCAGCTTGGTGCAGATCTTGCCATATTTCGCCTTGTCGGACTTCTCGATCGCGGCCATCGACGGATTGGTTTTGCAACCCGCTTCCATGTAGAGCTCGTTGAAGGCGTCGCGCGTGCCGCTCGTCGGCGGCGGACCAAAAACTTCGATCTTGGTCGCGGGCAGTTTCGGGTTCACGTCCTTCCAGGTCTTTGCCTTGTTCGGCTTGCCCCAGGGCGTCGCCGCGAGAGCGGCATAAACATCGCGGACCGTCAGATTCATGCCGGTTGCATTGCGCGCCTGCGCCAGAACCAGACCGTCAATACCGACCTGCAATTCAACGATGCTCGACACACCGTTTTCACGGCAGCTCTTGATTTCGCTGGCCTTGATCCGGCGCGATGCATTGACGATGTCAGGGTGGTTGGCACCGACACCGGCGCAGAACAGCTTGATACCGCCGCCAGTGCCGGTCGATTCGACGATCGGTGAACCGAATTGCGGGTTGCTGCGCTTGAAACCTTCGGCCACGGCCGTCGTGAACGGATAGACCGTCGACGATCCGACAACGCGGATTTGCGTGCGCGCTTCAGCTGCACCGCCAGCCAGCGTGGCCGCAAGAACCGATACGCCAGCGATAAGGGCCTTGTTCATCACCATTATTCTCCTCGTCATGGCGTTTCGGACGATTATCGTCCGCAGCCGCCGCGTGGCCCTGCCTGCACTCGTCAGGCTTGACCCTGCGACGTTCACCTAGACGTCAGTGATGGCGCTTATGTTTCAGATGCATGTCAGTTTTGTGACAGTGACGCCGGCGCTGGATTTTCGACCGCAATATGCACCGGAAGCGTGAAGGACACACGCGTTCCCCTGCCCGGCGTGCTGTCGATCGAAAGCGTGCCGCGGTGACGCTCGATGATGTGCTTGACGATGGCAAGGCCCAGCCCCGTGCCGCCCATGGTGCGCGAACGCCCGGTATCGACGCGATAGAATCGCTCGGTCAGGCGCGGCAGATGTTCGAGCGCAATGCCCTCGCCTTGGTCCGCCACGGTGATTTCGACCATCGCTTCATCGCGCGCCCGACGCTGCGGCAGGCAGCGGGCGCTGACCGTGATCGGCGTAGCGCTCGCACCATATTTCAGTGCGTTCGACATCAGATTGTGCAGCACCTGCAAGATCTGGTCGCGGTCGGCGATCACAGGGGGCAAGCCGTCTTCCATCGCAAGATGAAGCTCCCGGTTGTCAGCCTGCATCTTGACCGACAAGGCTCCCGCCACCTCGTTGACGAGTGGCGCGAGGTTCAGTGCGCTTGTCGGGCGCTGATATTTGTCGAGTTCGATCCGTGACAAGGACAGCAGGTCATCGATGAGACGCGCCATGCGCGCAGCTTCTCGCGCCATGATGGCAAGGAAACGCTGGCGCGCACCGGCATCGTCGA
>CAZWMK010000165.1:0-3057 GCA_964635065.1 uncultured Sphingomonadaceae bacterium
CTTGATGCGGTGGGCAATACGACGAAGGCGGTGACCAAGGGCTATGCCATCGGTTCAGCGGGACTTGCGGCGCTCGTGCTGTTCGGAGCGTATACGACCGACCTCAAGACATTCTTTGCCGATGTTACGGTCGATTTCTCTTTGTCCAATCCTTACGTCGTCGTCGGCCTGCTTCTGGGGGCGCTGCTGCCCTATCTGTTCGGCGCGATGGGGATGACGGCGGTCGGCCGTGCCGCTGGTGCGGTGGTCGAGGAAGTGCGTGCGCAGTTCCGTGATGATCCCGGCATCATGGCGGGCACCAGCCGCCCGAACTATGGCCGCACCGTGGGACTTGTGACAACGGCGGCGATCAAGGAAATGATCGTGCCGTCGCTGCTGCCGGTATTGGCGCCGATCGTGGTCTATGCCGTGATCAATGGTGTCGCGGGACAGGCGCAGGCGTTTGCCGCCCTAGGCGCTTTGCTGCTGGGCGTCATCATCTCCGGCCTGTTTGTCGCCATTTCGATGACGAGCGGCGGTGGCGCATGGGACAACGCCAAGAAATATATCGAGGACGGCAATCACGGTGGCAAAGGCTCGGATGCCCATAAGGCGGCCGTGACCGGCGATACCGTGGGCGATCCCTACAAGGATACGGCGGGACCGGCCGTCAATCCGATGATCAAGATCACGAATATCGTGGCACTCCTGATGTTGGCAGCCTTGGCTGCCTGAGCAGGCAACATACTGAAAAGGAAAACCCCGCCGGTTGCCGGCGGGGTTTTTCATGCCTGTTTGCAGGAGCAGGATCAGTTGGGTCCGCCGCCCCCACCGCCTGCCGCACCGACTGAACCGATATTGCCGAACAGGTCTTTCAGGATGCCGGTTTCGCGACCCAGTGTCGGTGTCTTGTCGCCTACGGGCTTGATGGCAGCCACATGCTCAAGGCCGCGCCGTTCTACCGACGCGACGTTTCCCTTGTCGTCAAAGTTGACCACGAGAAGCAGCTGCTCGGTGGGTTTCGGGTTGAGATAGGCCAGCTGCGCCGTCTTGCGCTGGACATAATACCACTGCTTGTCACCCCATTGCGACGCGATGGTCGGGTTGCCGAGCGTGCGCGAGACTGATTCGCGGTTGTCGACGCCCGGCAGGATGGATCTGACCATCAGATCGTCGGCGATGTAGCCTTGCGTGTTTTTCATGCGCGTGCAGCCCGACAGGACAAGCGCGCTGCCCAGTGCCAGCGTCAGGATGGTGGCGGTGCGCCGCATCAACTTCACTCCCATGCCCGTCGCTGGTTGAAAGCGCGAGCTTCAGGCTCCAATATGACGACGAAGCCATCCGTAGCAAGCGCTGCGGCCATTGTTTGCAACAGAGTCTGGATTCCGACTTGAAACTGCTTGATCGCCTGCTGGCGCGTGCGCGCCCTGTAATGCCTTGCGAAGCACTGTATCGTGCCGCCGTTGAAGGCGCCCGCACGCCTGCCTGGTACATTGAAGGCGCTGTCCCCGACACACTCGACGGACGCTTCGACATGGTGGCGCTGATGACAGCATTAGCATTGCTGCGGCTTGAAGACGAGGACAGTCCGGCAAGCGCAGAGGCGCAAGTCATGCTGGTCGAGCGCTTCGTCGATGACATGGATGGCTCGGTGCGCGAGATGGGCGTCGGCGACATGGTGGTCAGCAAGCATGTCGGGCGCATGATGGGGTCGCTTGGCGGGCGTCTCGGCGCCTACCGGGCGGCACTGGCAGCAGACGCAGCGGAGGGAGAGCTGCGCGATGCGCTGATCCGTAACCTTTACCGTGGACAGGCGCCGGGCGATTCGGCGCTCGCATGGGTTGCGGCGCAGGTCGCAGCGATTCGGGGGCGACTGGCCAGGATATCGTTGCCGGACGTCATCGCCGGAAAGGTAACATTCACATTATGAGCAGCCTGCCGTTGAACGAGTTTGCGCGCCCGCTGATCGCGCATGAAATCGGCGCAACCGCGCGTCACGACGTGATTGCCGCGACGTCGGAAGAGCGTGCAGCCTTATGTGCGCGTTTCGACCTTGTGACACTCGATGAACTGTCTGCCGAACTGGCGACTCAGCGGGTAGCCGAGGGCGTGCGCGTGATGGGCAGCATGATCGCACGCGGGGCTCAGCCCTGCGTTGTCTCGGGAGAGCCCGTCCCCTTTTCCCTGAAGGCGCCAGTCGACCTGCTGTTTGTCGCGTCTGATTCTGGCGCCGATGACGAGGAAATCGAGCTGGACGCCGATGACCTCGATGTCATGACGCTCGACGGCGACCGGCTCGACATCGGCGAATCTGTCGCCCAGACGCTCAGCCTGATTCTCGACCCTTATCCTCGCGCGGACGCAGCGGTGCTGGCGACGGCCCGCAAGCGATTGTTGAGCGAGGAAGAGGCAGCAGCACGTGCGGCGCAGGAAAAGGCCGCCAGCAGCCCGTTCAGCGCGTTGCAGGGGGCGGCAGACCGGCTGAAAAGCCGTTGACCTTTGGAAATCGTACATCTATAGGGCCAGCTTGCTCGTGGGCTGGTGGTAGGCGATCGTCCTAAACGCTGTCCTGGAAACGGGCTTTTGAGCTGAACGACGTCTGGTTGTGCAGGGTCCGGGTGGGGCCGAGAGGTCCTCGCCCGATTTGCGTTATTCCGCGCTGGCCGCGGAGCGCGCCATGCAGGAGCCAGGCATCGCCAAAAAGGGTTTATCAGGACGCGCAAGCGTCCGCGAAAAGCAAGGCAAGAGCAACGGATGCCGACGATTAACCAGCTGATCCGCAAGGGTCGCGAGCCGCAGAAGGCGCGGAACAAGGTGCCGGCCATGGAAGCATGTCCGCAGAAGCGCGGCGTGTGCACCCGTGTCTACACGACGACCCCGAAGAAGCCGAACTCGGCGCTTCGTAAGGTTGCCAAGATCCGCCTGACCAACGGTTTTGAAGTCATCGGTTATATTCCGGGTGAAGGTCACAATCTTCAGGAGCACTCGGTGGTCCTGATTCGCGGCGGCCGCGTGAAGGATCTTCCCGGCGTGCGCTATCACGTGCTCCGCGGCGTGCTCGACACGCAGGGCGTCAAG
>CAZWMK010000166.1:0-3041 GCA_964635065.1 uncultured Sphingomonadaceae bacterium
ACGCCATGAGTCCGCGGTTCGCCGCGCCATTCCTTGTAGGTGACGGTCAGCGATTTTTCATCCAGCATTGCGCTTTGAATGCGCGGCCACGGGCACATGTAGATGCACACTTGCTCGCGCATCAGGCCGCCAAAGACATAGGTGGTGAAGGTCAGTACGGCGATACTGGCATAAGCGACAAATGGCGCCTCTCCGATCACCAGTGCCCGCGCCAGGGTCGGCGCATCGGCGAAATAGAACACCCATGCACCGCCGGTCGCCACGGCGATCAGAAGCCAGCTGACGTGCTTGCCCGCCCGCCGCGCGACTTTTTCCGGACTGAGCCGGGCCTTTTCCAGCCGTATCGCCTGATTGCGATCGCCTTCGAAAAAGCGTTCAACGACAAGGAACAGATCCACCCATACCGTCTGCGGGCAGGTATAGCCGCACCATGCACGGCCCACTGTCGATGTCACCAGAAACAGGCCAAGGCCGGCCATGATCAGAAGGCCGGCGACATAGTAAAATTCCTGCGGCCAGATTTCGATCATGAAAAAGTAGAAGCGTCGGTGCGCAAGGTCGACCAAGACCGCCTGATCGGGCGCATAAGGCCCGCGATCCCAGCGCAACCACGGGGTGAGATAATAAATGGCGAGCGTCACCGCCATGATCCACCACTTCAGCGTGCGGAAATTGCCCCGCGCAGCCTTGGGGAAAATCCTGACGCGTTTCGCATAAAGCGACTGCGGTTCGGTCGGAGGGATGCTCGCCATGTCTCACGCTACTCCATGCCTGGCTTACTCGCCACCACCCAGGCTGTGTACATAGGCAGCAAGCTGCTTGACGGTTACCGACGGCAGGCGCTTGCCCCAAGACGGCATCACGCCGCTGCGGCTGTTTGTCACGGTTGCGACGATGGACGCCTTGTCTCCGCCATACAGCCAGATGGGATCGGCAAGGTTCGGCGCACCGACCATGCGATTGCCCTTTCCGTCTTCGCCATGGCAGGCAACACATTGTTCGGCAAACACAACCGCCCCGCGCGCGGCGGCGCCGGCGCTGTGCTTGGCGCCCGAAATCTTGAGCACATATTCCGCCACATCGTCGATCTGACGCGGCTGAAGGATGCCATCGCGACCAAAGGCCGGCATCATCGACGTCCGCGTCTGGTCGTCGTCGGTACTGCGGATACCGTGGACCAGCGTCGTGTGGATGCTCTCCATGTCGCCACCCCACAGCCAGTCGTCATCGTTCAGGTTCGGATAACCACTGCCCCCTGCCGCGCCGGCACCATGGCACTGGACGCAATACACCTTGAACGCCGACCGCCCGCCTTCGATCGCCGCCTGCATCAACTGCGGATCCTGCGCCAGCTGCGCAGGTGCGGTCGCGTTGATCTTCGCGGTGATGCCAGCGCGTCCGGCTTCGACGGCCGCGATTTCCTGCGCCACCGCGCCGCGGCTGGTGTAGCCTAGCATACCCTTGGTGTTTTCTGTCAGCATCGGGATCGCGGGATAGGCGATGACATAACCGATCGCCCAGACGATGGTGGCATAATAGGTCCACAGCCACCAGCGCGGCATCGGGTTTTCGAGTTCCTGAATACCATCCCATTCGTGACCGGTGGTGCCGACCTGATCCTTGTTGGCCTCAGCCATGACTGTCATCCTCGTTCCGAAAAGGGATTTGCGCCGCATCGTCGTGCATCGCCTTGGCGCCGGGACGCATCGCCCAGCCGACCGCACCGACAAACATCACCACAAGCAGCAGCAAACCCCAGCTATCCGCGAAGTGGCGCAATGTTTCGTGATCCATTGCCAACACTCCTCAGCGCGCGTTCTTGCTCGCATCATAGTTCGAAAAATCGACCAGCGTGCCGAGCATCTGGAGATAGGCGACCAGTGCGTCCATCTCGGTCAGCTCCTTCGGGTTGCCGTCGAAATCACGCGCCTGGGCCTTGGGATAACGCGCCAGCAAGGCCTCGACATCCGCGTCGGGCGTCGCCTGCGCCTTCATGTCGGCTTCGGCATTCTCGATATGCGCGTCGGTGTAGGGCACGCCGACCGTGCGATTCGCCCGCAGATGATCGGCGATGTCGCGCGTTTCAAGCGGACGCTCGGACAGGAAGGCATAACCCGGCATGATCGATTCCGGCACGACCTGGCGCGGATCTTTCAGATGCTGGACATGCCATTCGTCCGAATAACGACCGCCGACACGGGCAAGGTCCGGCCCCGTGCGCTTCGAGCCCCACTGGAAGGGGTGATCGTACATCGACTCAGCGGCAAGACTGTAATGGCCATAACGCTCGATTTCGTCGCGGAACGGACGGATCATCTGCGAATGGCAGTTGTAGCAGCCTTCGCGGATGTAGATGTTGCGGCCAGCCAGTTCGAGCGGCGTGTAAGGCCGCACACCCTCGACTTTTTCGATGGTATTTTTCAGCCAGAACAAGGGCGCGATCTCGACAAGGCCGCCAATCATCACCGTGATGAGGGTCAGCACGGCGAGGATCGTCACATTGCGTTCGATCTTGGCATGATTGATCATTGCAGGACTTCCTTCGTGCTTACTCGGCGGCAGCGGGGGCAGCGACGACCGGGCGGTCGCGGCTTGCCTCATAGGGAGCGGAGCCATCGATCATTGGCTCTTCCTCACGGACGTCGCCACGGATCGTACGCCACATGTTGTAGGCCATCAGGACACCGCCCACGAGGAACAGCAGTCCGCCAAAGGCGCGCGCGACATAATAGGGATGCATCGCAGCCACGACATCGGCGAAGGCGTATACCAGATAGCCTTCGGGGCTGTATTCACGCCACATCAGGCCCTGCATGATGCCTGCCACCCACATCGAGGCGGCATAGATCACGATCCCGGCCGTCGACAGCCAGAAATGCCAGGTGACCATGCGCATCGAATACAGGCGCGGACGGTTCCAAAGGCGCGGCGTCAGATAATAGAGCACCGAGAAGGTGATCATGCCGACCCAGCCAAGCGCCCCCGAGTGGACGTGACCGATGGTCCAGTCCGTGTAGTGCGACAGTGAATTGACCGCCTTG
>CAZWMK010000167.1:0-2966 GCA_964635065.1 uncultured Sphingomonadaceae bacterium
CCAGCAGTTCTTCGAGATGATGGACATCATTGTGCCTGAACACATGCTTTTCCGCTCCGGAATTACGGATGCCGGCAATCATCGAAGCGTGATTGAGCTCATCGGAAAAGATGATGCAGCCCGGCAGCACCTTGGCAAGCGTGGCAAGCGTTGCCTCGTTCGAGACATAGCCCGACGTGAACAGGAGTGCGCCATCCTTGCCGTGCAAGTCCGCCAGTTCGCGTTCAAGCTCGACATGGTAATGGGTGTTGCCACCGATATTGCGCGTCCCACCAGAGCCGGCACCAACATCATGCAGCGCCTCTTCCATGGCCTTGATGACCTTGGGATGCTGCCCCATGCTGAGATAATCGTTGGAACACCAGACCGTAATCGGACGCGCGCCATTGTGACCGGCAAAGCAGCGTGCATTCGGAAACGCACCCTTGTTCCGCAGGATATCGATGAAAACGCGGTAACGGCCTTCTTCATGCAGACGGTCGATCGCGCCTTGGAAAATCCGATTATAGTCCACTAACCTGCTGCCTCGCTCCGGCCGGTCTTTGAGCCTAGATAAGCGCAAACGACGGTCTTGCCTAGCGGCAAGCCGTCGCACAGCGCATTTGCGCCAGTCATCAATCGAAGTGCAGGTCGCCGCCTGCGGGGGTCACGAAATATTCATCCACCATTTCGGATGTCACTTCGGCCAGCGTTGCAGGCGACCATTTGGGATTGCGGTCCTTGTCGATCAGCTGGGCGCGAATGCCTTCAAAGAAGTCATGACCCGATTTGATCGCACAGACGATGCGGTATTCCGTAATCAGGCACTGGGCAAGATCGTCGCGCGCGCCCATGCGCAGCGCCCGCAGCGTGAACTTGCACGACACCGGCGACATGCCCCGAAGCGTTGCCGCCATGCCCTGCGCCCAGTCGTCGCCCGCAGCCAGCGATTCCACGATTTCCTCCACCTGATCCTGCGAGAAGTGATAATCGATGGCGTCGCGCACCTTCGACAGCGGCGCTTCGCCCGGATCCTGATGCATGTCGTCAAGGATGGTGACCACATCCTCGGCGCTTGCCGCCAGCCGGTCGATCAGGGCCGGGATGAGATCGGACGGGATGTAATGCGAGGCGTAGCCGGAATAGAGGCAGTCCGCCGCCTTCATGCGCGTGCCGGTCAGGCCAAGAAACGTCCCCAGTTCACCCGGCATCCGTGGCAGGGCATGCGTACCGCCAACATCGGGCAGCATGCCAATGCCGGTTTCGGGCATGGCGAACAGCGTGCGCTCGGTCGCCACGCGATAGGGCGCATGAATCGAGATGCCAACGCCACCGCCCATGACGATACCATCGACCAGCGCAACATAGGGTTTCGGATAATTGCCGATACGATGATTCATGCGATATTCGTCGAAGAAGAAATTCTCCCAGTCGGCGCTCCCGCTCTTGCCCGCATTGTAAAGGCCGACCACGTCGCCGCCCGCGCAAAAGGCCCGATCGCCCTCTGCCGTCACCACGACCGCCTCGACGCTGTTGTCAGACGCCCAGGCGTCCAGCTGCTGGTGGAGCGCCACGCACATCCCGCGGTTCAGCGCGTTCAACGCCTTTGGGCGGTTGAGCGTTACCAGACCAATACGGCCACGCTGTTCGAAGAGAATATCGTCGGTCATTGTGCTGCCTCCACAAGGGTCTGTTTTGTCATTATCCAGGGCCGGTCGTGGTGCCGCAGGCGCGGCCATCGACGCAAGCCCTTTTCCATCAGAGTATGTCGACCTCACTCAGGCCATGTGCTTGCAGAACAGGCCTGAGCGCCAGCCAGCGGTCGTCATGCGCCGTAAAGACAGCGCGACCAGGCACAGGCACCTCGGGCCATGCGACGCCTTTGGTCAGATGGGCAACACGGCGCGCAATCCCCGCCCCGCCATCGACAAAGGCAATGTCGCGGCCAATGGCGGCCCGCAATTCATCCTCGACCAGCGGAAAATGCGTGCAGGCCAGAACCAGCGCGTCCATGCGATCCGCGCCTGTCTGTTCAAGCAGGCCTGCGATCTCGGCGCGAAAGGCAGCAGGAGACGGCGTCTCGCCGCGCAGCTTGGCTTCGGCCAGCGCAGCCAGTCCCGGCGCGCCATGGCGCAACACGGTGCAATCGGCGGCATGTTCTTCCGACAGCTTGTCGACATAGGCCTGCCGGATGGTCGCCGGCGTCCCAAGCACGCCGATCACCCGGCTTTTCGAGAGGGCGGCGGCGGGTTTGATCGCCGGCACAGTGCCGACAATCGGCAAATCCAGCGCGGCGCGCACATGCGGCAATGCGATGGTGGATGCCGTATTGCAGGCGATGACAATCAGCTGCGGATGATAACGTTCGGCAAGGCGCCCCAAAAGTGCAGGCACGCGCGCAGCGATTTCCGCCTCCGAACGCCCGCCATAGGGAAAGCCCGCATTGTCAGCGGCATAGATCAACGGCGCATGCGGCAACAGCATGCGCACGGGCTTCAGAACGGAAAGTCCGCCAACCCCGGAATCAAACAGCAGAATGCCACCAGTCATCGTTATTGGGGCATAGACAGGCGGCGCGCACTTTGCAACGAAGGGTGCATGATCAATGCCCGCTATCCCGCTCTTCGCCTGCGCCGTCTGCGCGCCTCTTCCTGGTCGCGCGCACTGCACGCCGAACATCGGCTGTCGCCTGCCGATCTCATCTGGCCGATTTTCATCACCCCCGGCAGCGGCGTGACCGAACCGGGCATCGCCTTGCCCGGCGTTGACCGGCTATCCGTCGATCGTGCGGTCGAAGCCGCGCGCGAGGCCCGCGACCTTGGCATTCCCTGTCTTGCGCTGTTTCCGAACACCCAGCCCGACCGCCGTTCGGACGATGGCGCGGAAGCGCTCAATCCGGACAATCTCATGTGTCAGGCAATCCGCGCCATCAAGGCAGCGGTGCCCGACATCGGTGTGCACCTGGTAAGCAAAATCGATGGGCGTCG
>CAZWMK010000168.1:0-341 GCA_964635065.1 uncultured Sphingomonadaceae bacterium
CCCAAATGCACGATGTTATTTTTGTCATTTGCCGAATCAACTCCCCTGCCTGCTTCGGTTAACAGCGCCAGCATCGCTTTCTCAGGCCAGATACAGTCTTTTTGGCCTTTCAGCGTACAGGGTCGATCCGCCAGCCATGCGCCGGTACGGTAGCTGCAAATATCGTCTAGTTTGGCATGGTCAAACCACAGCATATGCTCAATGTCGCCCGCCATCTGGTTCATGGTGCCTTGTACCGAGCGGTTGCAATCGGTGTCGAACCGGCACGGGGTCAGCAACGCCGACGCGCTATCCATTTGCGTTTGATTCGCGCCCAATTTGAGCAAGGTGTTCATCAGGGT
>CAZWMK010000168.1:351-2966 GCA_964635065.1 uncultured Sphingomonadaceae bacterium
GTCGGCAAACAGTCGGTCGAAGTTGGCAAAATCGGCTTTGACCAAGCCTTTCATAAACAGCGGGAAGCGGGTGGCATCGTGTACCAGCAAAACACACAGGCGACGTTGCAGGGTAAGCAGATTGGCATGCCAGCCGCTTAATGGATTATCAGCGGAATCAGGAGAGATGGTCGCAGAATCATCGATTGCATGTGGTTTCATCGAGGCTGCCGCTGGCAAGTGAGCATAGAGTTTTTTGGTGGCGTGGATCGTAATCATGCCGATTTGGCCCGCTTGTTCTTAACCGGCGGCTGCGCGTTGCGTTCGGCTTGAATGCGTTTTAGCAATTCGGCGGCGGGTTCGTCGTTGGGGTCTTGCGGCACCAGTTCGCCGCGAAAGGCTTTAGCCAGTAGTGATTGGGTCAAGCGGTCCAGGCGTTGTTTGGCGGCAAGGTATTGTTTTTCGACCGTGTCGGCCAGGGTGAACAGGGATTCTACGCGGCGGACGATTTCTTTTTGTTCTTCTTTCGGTGGATAGGGTATTGGAAGCTCCTTGATCGGCTCAAGAAACAGGTTGGCTTGAGCAGTGGCTTTCGATTTTTCTACAATTATTTCCTGTAAGACTGGAGACTGTAAAACATACATCAAAAACCTGTTGTTCTGGTTCATGTGGTCGGTTTTTACTAGTGCCGCACTTCTGACCATGACATATGCGTCACTACGATCACAAAGCGCAACTCGTCCCACAGAACCAGAGCAAGAAATTAGAATATCGCCTTTGTTTGGGTCACATCGTTTTCTAAGCTTTATAAATTCCTCTTCACCCACATAATCAACCTTCTCCAGACTCACCGCTCCATCTCTAACATTTCTGGCAGACAGAAGATAATACCCTTCACTTTCTCGTTTAGGCGTGGAGTGTTCACCATCAGTAATTTTTGAACTTAACGAACCAAGCTTAACTTCTCCCCAATTTGAAGGAGTTTCTAATTCTTCGCTAACTGAGAAGAATAAATCTTTCTTTACTAGCTTCTCTCCGATCAGAGAGGCTTTTATTTTCTCAAGCCTTTGCAGTTCTGCAACTGCGTTAATTTCACTATTTGCTATCCGCCACTCCCTCGTCAATTCCCCCGAAGTGGCGGCGGCGAGGACGGATTGGCGGAAGCGTTTGAGCAGGGTGGGGATTTTTTCCAGGCGTGCCTGGGCTGCATCGACTTTGGCGAGCACGCTGTCGAGTTTGTCGGCGATGCGGATTTGTTCGTTTAGGGGGGCGACTGGGATGGGATACTCAAGCAAGTAATCCTTAGGAACACGTTTATGGCCGACCGAGCCGGTCATGCGAACCGTACAATCATCTTTGAATTGTTTTGTTTTAGCAAAGGCATGTAGGTATCGAGAATCTAGCAATTCGGATCGCAGTACAAAGTACTCGGTACTACCTGCTCCTATACCATTGGGAAGCCCTGAAACCAGAACACTTTTACCATTCTCGAAGCAAGGGGTAATTTTTGCTAGTAATACGTCACCATCCTTGAAATGGGTATATCCTTTTTTGCAATCGCCCCATTTCTTTTGTTCATGCTGAATTTTCCCCATTAATTTGGTTGGCACCAAATTCATCGGCACAAATCCACAATCTTCATCGTCTTCTATATCTCTGAGTTTTTCATTCAGAGACACCAGGGATTTCAACGGCTTTTGTATCCACCCAGAAGGAAACTCGCTCATGCCAGAAGCCCCTCACTCTCTTCCGCCGCCCCCAGCTCCACCAAAATCGCCTGCAATTCCTGCATCGCACCAGCCATTTCCTCCAGCGCTTGATTAATCAACACATCCGGCTCCGGCAGGTTAGCGCTGTCTTCCACACTGTCGTCGCGTATCCAGGCCAGGTCCAGCGAGTCGTCTTTCTGGCGGATTTGCTCGCGGCTAAAGCAGCGCAAACGGCAGGCTTCCGGATTGCCGCCTGCGCTGGCATGACGGGCGATAAAGGCCTGGCGCGCGGCTTCGTCCACCGTGGTCAGGTCGTGGCCGACCGCATCATAGAATTCCTGCAAATGCTGGGCGGTGAACAAGGTGCGTTTGCCGAATTGCGGCATGTTGGCGCGCAGGTCGTAGACCCAGACGTTTTGGGTGTTGCCTTTGTCCTTATTCGCGTCTTGAGGTTTGTTGAAAAACAGCACGTTGGTTTTCACGCCCGCCGCATAAAAAATGCCGGTGGGCAGGCGCAGGATGGTGTGCAGGTTGCACTTTTCCATCAGGTCCCGGCGGATGGTTTTGCCGGCGCTGCCTTCGAACAAGACGTTATCGGGCAATACCACGGCGGCGCGCCCACCGGGTTTAAGCATGACGTGATACATCAAATGCAGAAACGCCAGTTGTTTGTTGCTGGTGTAGTGCACCAGATCGTCGCGGGTGGGGATGCCGCCGCCCTGCTTGGTGCCAAACGGCGGGTTGGCCAGAATCAGCGTGGCGGGCGGCAGTTGCTTGCCTTCGTTGCTGAGGGTATCGCCAAACAGAATGCCGGCGTTCCGGTCGTCGATGGCCAGATCGTGCAGCATCAGGTTCATCATCGCCAGGCGGCGGGCATCGGGCACCAGCTCCATGCCGTAGAAGGTCTTATGCTGGTATTTGTCGTAG
>CAZWMK010000169.1:0-2964 GCA_964635065.1 uncultured Sphingomonadaceae bacterium
GGTCATACTGAGGCGGCGGTCGATGTCGCCCGCCTTGCCGGTCTGAACCCGTCGGGCGTGATCTGCGAGATCATGAAGGACGACGGCACCATGGCGCGGCTCGACGATCTTGTCGGCTTCGCACAGTTCCATGGCCTGAAGATAGGGACGATCCGCGATCTCATCGCCTATCGTCGCCGTTATGACAATCTGGTCCAGTGCCTGACGGAAACGCGCATCGACAGCGTCCATGGCGGCGAATGGATTGCAAAAACCTACGTCAATAAAGCCGAATACGCCGAACATCTGGTGCTGCAGAAGGGTGAGATCGACCCTGCGAAGCCGACGCTGGTGCGGATGCATGCGCTTTCGGTCTTCACCGATGTCCTTGGCGAAAAGGGGCCGCGCCTCCATCAGCTGCACCGGTCGATGGAGATGATCGCCGAGGAAGGCGCGGGCGTCGTCGTCATCCTTTATGATGGCGCGCCCGATGCGCTCAGCCAGGTCATGAAACGCCACGGCGAAACCGGCGACAGCCGTGCATTGCGGGATTATGGCATCGGCGCCCAGATTCTTGCCGATCTCGGCGTTCATGACATGGTGCTGCTGACTAACTCCCACCGCGCGATTGTCGGTGTCGATGCCTATGGCCTGAATGTCGTCGCCGAACGCAAGATCGTCTGAAAAGGATTGCTCGCATGACCACTGCGCTGATTGTCGAAGCCCGTTTCTACGATCATCTGAACGATATGCTGCTGGACGGCGCGCGTACCGCGTTGGATGCGGCGGGCATTGCCCATGAAACCGTGACGGTGCCGGGCGCGCTTGAAATCCCGGCGGCCATTGCCATGGCGGCGGATGCCGGACGTTACGACCTCTATGTCGCGCTCGGTGTGATCATCCGCGGCGAAACCTATCATTTCGAAGTCGTGTCGAACGAAAGCGCGCGTGGCATCATGGCGCTGACGCTTGATGGCCTGCCGATCGGCAATGGCGTTCTGACCGTTGAAAACGAGGCACAGGCGCTGGTCCGGGCACGCAAGGATGAAAAAGACAAGGGCGGAGACGCCGCGCGCGCGGCCATTGCCATGTTACAGTTGAAGGAAAAGCTGGCGCGCTGAGCGCGGCTGGCGAAGGAAAATCAGATGTCCGCCAAATCCGACACCACCCGGCGTTCGCCCGGCGCCCGTGCGGCAGCGCGCCTTGCCGCCGTGCAGGCATTGTATCAACAGGAAATGGCGCATACGCCGCTGCCGTTGCTGTTGAATGAATTCCACAATCACCGCCTTGGCGCGACGGTCGAGGACGCGCAGTTCGCACCGGCGGAAGTCGCCTTCTTCGACGATCTGGTGCGTGGCGTCGATGCGCGCCGCACCGAGATCGACGCTTTGATCGAGGCAGCGCTGGCCGATGGCTGGACGCTCGCCCGGCTCGACCGGCCGATGCGGCAGATCCTGCGGGCCGGCGTATACGAACTGCTGGCCCGGCCCGACGTGCCGACGGGCGCGGCCATCACCGAATATGTCGATGTCGCCCACGCCTTCTACGAACGGCGCGAGGCAGGCTTCGTCAACGGCCTTCTGGACGCCATCGCCAAGCGCGTTCGCGTCTGAGGCGGCAGGCGGCGGCAGGATGCGTGAACGCGATCTTATCGACCGCTTCCTGAAGCCGCTGGCGACGCATCCGGCCGCGCGCGGGCTTGTCGATGATGCCGCCGTCATCAGCCCGCCGCTTGGGCGCGACCTTGTGCTGACGCATGATGTCATTGCCTGCGGCGTTCACTATCTGCCCGATTGTCCGCCCGCCGATGTCGCCTGGAAACTGGTGGCGGTGAATCTTTCCGACCTCGCCGCCAAAGGCGCGTGTCCTTTGGGGGTGCTGATGGGGCTTGGCCTGTCCGCGACAGAGGACGAGGCGTGGATTGCCGCCTTTACCAAAGGACTGCGCCGGGTGCTGGACCAGTATGAGTGCCCGCTTCTGGGTGGCGATACCGTGACCGGCCTTGACCATGCGGTGCTGGGGCTGACTGCTTTCGGCACGGTCGAGGCGGGGCAGGCCCTGTCGCGTGCGGGGGGCAGAGCGGGCGACAATCTCTACGTCACAGGCACCATCGGAGATGCTGGCCTTGGTCTGGCGATCGCGCGCGGGCTGGCTGCGCCCGATCCCCACCTTCTCAACCGCTATCGTCGACCTTTGCCGCAACTCGCGGTCGGGCAGGGGCTGGCCGGTCTGGCGACGGCGGCCATGGATGTGTCGGATGGCCTGCTGATCGATACCGAACGGCTGGCACGGGCAAGCGGCCTTGCCGCAACCATCGATATTGCCGTCCTGCCGATTTCCGATCCCGCGATGCTGCGTCTTTCCGGCGATGATGCAAGCCGTCTGGCGCGGGCGTCGGCGGGCGATGATTATGAACTCCTGATCGCGGCGCCCCCGGCGGCGGAGACGGCGTTGTTTACCATTTGCGAACAGGCGCGCGTTAGACTGACCCGCATCGGCCGTTTGACGGCGGGTTCGGGTCTGACTGTCATCGGACAGGCGGGCGTCCCGATTGATCCCGGCCGGTTGGGTTATGAACATGAAAGCTGACCGCGCCCATGCCGCCTGCACCCCTGCCCGCCAGCCCTGCCGAACAGCGCCGCTTTGGGCGTAACGTCCTGATTGGCGGCGCAGGACTGATGCTGGGCGCGCTGAGTGCTGCTGCGCTTTTGCTGTCTCCCCTGGATATGGGCTTCGTGTACAGCGCCACGGCAGCGCCGGCACCAGCGGCGCCCGTCCGTTATGTCATGATCGATCGCATGATGCTTCCGGTTGTGGATCAGGCCGGGGGGCTGGCACGCTATGTCAGTCTTGATATCGCGATTTCCGTATCGGATGCGCGGCACGACTGGGTAAAGCACCGCCTGCCGATGGTCCGCCATGCCATCAATATGGCAGTATGGAAAACGCCGCTGGCCGATGATCGGGCGCTGCTTGATACCCGCG
>CAZWMK010000170.1:0-2956 GCA_964635065.1 uncultured Sphingomonadaceae bacterium
AATTAATCGAGCATTACGGCGTTTCCGAGACAGATTTTCAAATCTATGACAGCTATACAAAATGGCAATCGCGCAGACCGAATGCTGAAGAATGGTCAAAAATTGACATCTACCGAGATGATGACGTTCTCGACACCTGGTTCTCGTCGGCGCTGTGGCCGTTCGGCACGCTCGGCTGGCCCGACGATGCCGCGGCGCTCAAGCGTTACTATCCGACGAACGTGCTGGTGACGGGTTTCGACATCATCTTCTTCTGGGTCGCGCGCATGATGATGCAGGGCATGCATTTCATGGACGGCGTGCCGCCTTTCGCCACCGTTTACTGCCATGGCCTCGTCCGCGACGCCAAGGGCCAGAAGATGTCGAAGTCGAAGGGCAATACCGTCGACCCGCTCGACCTCATCGACCGCTATGGCGCCGATGCGCTGCGTTTCACGCTGACCGCGATGGAAACGCAAGGCCGCGATATCAAGCTCAATGAAAAGCGCGTCGAAGGTTATCGCAATTTCGGCACCAAGCTCTGGAACGCTGCGCGCTTTGCACAAACACAGGGTATCGGCGGTTCGGCCAGCGTCACGCCGCCTGCCGCTGTCCATGCCGTCAACCGCTGGATCATCGGCGAAGTGGCAAAAACGGCACGCGCACTGGAAAGCGCGATGGCTGATTTCCGTTTCGACGCCTATGCCGACACCATCTATCACTTCATCTGGTCGCGTTTTTGCGACTGGTATCTTGAACTGACCAAGCCGATCCTCGCCGAAGGCGGCACGCTCGCCGATGAAACGCGCGCGGTCGCGGGCTGGGCGCTCGATCAGATCCTCGTCATGCTGCATCCGGTCATGCCGTTTTTGACCGAGGAACTCTGGCATGCGCTGGGCGAACGTCCCTATGATCTCATCCTCGCCCAGTGGGTGCCCGGCGATATCGCGGTCGATGAAAGCGCCAGCGCCGAGGTCGACTGGCTGATCGCGCTCGTCAGCGACATCCGCGGCGCGCGGTCCGAACTGAACGTGCCGGCGGGTGCCAAGCTCGTCGCCCATGTCCGTGACGCGGGCGAGGTCAGCCGCGCCCGCATCGCTGCGAACCTGCCCGCCCTCCTCCGGCTCGCGCGCCTCGAAGCCGTCAGTTTCGATCCGGCCCCTGCCGGTGGCGCGGCGCAAATCGTGGCAGGCGAGGCGACTTATGTCCTGCCGCTTGAAGGCGTCATCGACATTGCTGCCGAACGTACGCGTCTCGAAAAGGCCGTGGCGACTGCGGAAAAGGAAGCGGGCGGCATTGCGGGGCGTCTGGGTAACGAAGCCTTTGTTGCCAAGGCCAAGCCCGAAGTCGTCGAGGAAAACCGCGAGCGGCTGGCCGCCCTCACGGCAGAGGCTGCGCGTCTGAAAGCCGCGCTGACACGCCTGGGCTGAGCCATCGCGGCGGGGGCGGCAGTGGGCATCACCCAACGGTCGCGCCCCGCTGCCCGCGCTGCATGACCTGACCGGCGCTGAATGGTGCCGGCATCCCTCTTTGGCACACACGCCATCGGTGCGGCTGCTGTCCATGACCGTCGCATGACAATTTTGTTGCGCCGCACAAATTGGACTTGACCATGCTGCGGTGCAGCATTATAACAACGGCATAGAAACGCAGGCACCAGCTCCCTCCCCCCGCTTTCATGGCCTGCGTTTCTGCCGTTTGTTGCGTTGCGTACCCCAAACACTGCCACGCCGCCGCGGATGATTTTCAACCATTCCTTTGGGATGAGGCCAACATGAACAAGACCACCCAGAAAGTTACCGAAGCCATGACCGAGCAGGCGACTGCTGCCGCCGAAGCTGGCAAGGCCGCTTTTGCCAAGGCGTCGGAGCGCACGCAGGCTGCCATGGAAAAGGCTATTCAGGCTGCCAGCGAATTCAACGATATCGCCCGCGAAAATTACGAGGCGCTTGTCTCGTCGGGTCGTGTCGCAGCCAAGGGCTATGAAAGCCTGACGCAGAAGATGACCGATTACGGGCGCAAGCATGTCGAAGACTCGACGGCGCTGATGCGTTCGCTGCGTGACATCCGTTCGCCGCTTGAACTGTTCAAGCTGCAAAGCGATTTCGCGCGCGAACAGATGGCGCATGCGACCGCCGAATATACCAAGCTCAATGAAATGATGCGCACGCTGGCCGACGATGTCGCCGAGCCGCTCAAGAAGCGCGCAACCGAAGCCTATGACAAGCTGAGCAAGGCAGCCAAGCGCTGATCAGCCCGCCATTCAGGCACTGACATGAAAAGGGATGATTGCGGCACCGGCTGCAATCGTCCCTTTTTCATGTCCGGTCTGCGGCACGATCACTAACGGAACGCAGGCTGCGATCGGTTTCCAGCCACAACGTCAGATCGGCCCAGTCCGGCATCGCCGTCAGAAGGTGGCGCGTCAGCCGCTCATAATGCTGAATGAAGCGTTCGATCGCTGCATCGTCCATCAGTCCCGGCGCACCGGGCGTGGCTTTTGCCCGCAACGCCGCCTCCTGCTCGCGGCGCCATTTGCCGACAATCGCAAAATCCGGGGCGGCCAGAAAGACCAGCATGTCGATGGTGGCGAACAAGGCCTGATAATGGCCCGCCAGCGCTGCATTGACATGGCGACGCCAGAGACCATCAGCGTCTGCTTCGCGTTCCAGCGCATTGACCGGCCATGCCAGTGCCGCCTCGGCCTGTGGCCGTGCACCAACGCACCAGCCTTCAAAAACGAGCAGCCGCAGCCCTGCCGGGGCGCGCGGCCAGTCCTCTGCGGGCAGACGATCATCTGCAGCCTTATCGAAACGCGGCAGGAAGCATGCCTGCCCTGCCCTGAGCGCTGCCATCACCGCAAGGCCAAGCGGCACATCATGCGTCCCCGGCACGCCGCGTGTCGCCAGCAGCGGGTGCACTTGCCGCGCCATTGCCTGACGCACCGCACGCGGCTGGTAAAGATCATCAAGCGACA
>CAZWMK010000171.1:0-2824 GCA_964635065.1 uncultured Sphingomonadaceae bacterium
TCGCCTATATCGGCTCGGCCTTCATCGCCACGACCGAAGCCCAGGCCGATGACCGCTACAAGCAGATGATCGTTGACGGCAGCGCCGACGACATCGTTTACACCAGCCATTTCACCGGCATATCCGGCAATTACCTGAAACCGTCGATCCGTGCGGCGGGCCTGGATCCCGATGCCCTGCCCGAATCTGACCCGTCGAAAATGGATTTCGCCAAGGCGACCGAAACCGGTGCCAAGGCATGGCGCGACATCTGGGGCTGCGGCCAGGGCATCGGCGCAGTGCGGGCGATCGTTCCAGCGGCTGAGCGCATCGCGCAGCTTGCAATGGAATACCAGACCGCCCGCACCCGCCTCGGTCTTCTCTGAACGCGTCTGCGTCCTTGATTTCGGGCAAGGAGAAACCCGGAAATTGAGCTATGATATTCTTCTGTCCAACTCGTCGCGTCAGGAGAGTTCGCCCATGGAACTGACCATCTCGATGGATACGCTTTGCCGCATTGTCCTCAGGGCGCGTGAATATGAAGCGCAGGTTCCGACCACCGATCCTGACGACTCTTCCAGCGGCATCGACGACGACATGCGCACTGTTCTCGAAGACAGCGAAAATACCTCTGTCGAAGAAGAACTGTCGTCCGCGATCGAGGATCTGAACGAAGACGAACAGGCCGAACTCATCGCGCTCGCCCTTGTTGGCCGTGGCAGTTACGAACCCGGAGAATGGACGGAGGCTCTGTCTGCGGCTTCCGATCAAGTCTCTGATGTCACAAGGTTTCTGATGGAGCTTCCCATGCTCTCGGCCTATCTTGAAGCTGGTCTGGCGGCGTTTGACCTGTCCTGCGACAACGTCGGGCGTTTGGGATGATCCGGACCTGCCCCCTTGTGCATGTCCACCCCGCACCACATGTAGGCGTGCAACCAAGCCACGCAAAGATCATCCGAAAGGCCCATAAAATGGACCATCGCACCTTGTTTGCCCGTATGTCCGTGCTGCCGCTTGTCTATCTTGCGCTGACCGGTGCCGGCACCACGCAGATGTCTCCCATAGCGGGCAACCGCCCCGACCCCGCCCTGCTTGCCGAAGCCAAGGCGGCCGTTGCCTGTGCCCAGGCATCAGGCCATGGCGCCCAGGCCGAAACGCTGACCCTGATTGATTATCGCCGCCCGTCGACCGACCGGCGGCTGTGGGTGATCGAACTGGCCACCGACAAGGTGCGCTATTTCGAACATGTCGCGCATGGCCGCAATTCGGGCGAAAATTTCGCAACCCGGTTTTCGAATGTCAATGGCAGCAACCAGTCAAGCCTTGGCCTTTACGTGACACAGGAAACCTATCAAGGCGGCAATGGCTATTCACTTCGCCTGAATGGTCTTGAACCCGGCATCAACGACAAGGCCCGCGAACGTGCCATCGTCATGCATGGTGCGCCCTATGTGAACCCCGATGCGGCAAAGTCGATGGGCCGTCTGGGGCGCAGCCTTGGTTGCCCGGCCCTGCGCGGCGCGGTGGCAGGCCCAGTGATCAATACGATCAAGGACGGCAATTTTCTCTACGCCTATTACCCACAGCCCGAATGGCTGCGCACTTCGACGATCCGGCAATGTGCGCAAGGTGCACTTAAAGGCCGTGTGACGGCAGCCCTGCGCCAGTAACTCCATGGCGTTCCCGCATCTTCGGCGATGGCCGCATGCCATCCGGCGCCTTGCGGCCTGTTCGCTATTGACCGCGATCATGGCTGCAACTGTGGGTGGGGCCGTGGTTGGCCCGGCGTATGCGGCCACTGACGCGCCACCCGTCTGCCCCGTCCCCAGCAAGCCAGGCGACTGGAACTGGGCGGAAGCCGCCAATGTCACCGCGCCGGTGGCGCTGGTCGTCGATCTCGAACGCCAGCTGCTGTTCGCCCATGCCGAAGCCGTGCCGGTTGCGGTGTCGACGATTTCCAGCGGGCGCAAGGGATATGCCACGCCAACCGGCGTTTATGCCGTCTTGCAAAAGCGTGCCGAGCATTATTCCAATCTCTACGACAATGCGCCGATGCCGTTCATGCTGCGCCTGACGTGGAGCGGCGTCGCCCTTCATGCCGGCCGCCTACCCGGCTATCCCGCCTCACATGGCTGCGTACGCCTGCCCGCAGGCTTTGCCAGCAAGCTTTTCAATCGTGTCAGGATCGGCACGCCCGTCGTCATTCTGGATAGCGCGCCCGTTGTGCTGAACACGAACTCGCCCTTCTTCCTCAATCCCCCGACACAGGAAGAACTGGATGCGGAAACGGCCCGTCTGGGGCCAGACATCGCGCACGACTGGCGACCGAAGCGCGCCGTGCGCGGTCAACTCTCGCTCGTGCTGAGCCTTGCCGATCGCATGCTTGTGGTCATGCGTCACGGCCTCGAAATCGGGCGTGCCCGCGTCTCGGTGACGGGCGAAATGACCGGTCAGCAGATTTTCCAGATGACGCAGACCGCGCAGGATGCCGCCCCCGTCTGGAAACCTCTGTCCTTGCCCGTGCTGGAAGAAACGCTGACAGACATGCCCATCACGGCCTTGGAACCTCCCCTGTCTGCGGCACCGCCTGGCGAACGGCATTTTGCCATCAGCCCGCATTTCCGGCAGTTGCTGGCACCAATCATGGCACCGGGCAGCATCCTGACGGTTATCGAGGGTCCATTGTCACGCTAGCTGGTCAGCGCAGAGACAACGCCCCGGAAAGGATAACGGCGGGCCAAGGTCCATGGCCCACCATGATAATGCCACAGTAAAAGCCCGCCAAACTTGAAATCCGGCGGCAGCGGCTGCGCGCCAAGCGTGTCGGACAGCGTCCGGGCCACGT
>CAZWMK010000172.1:0-2139 GCA_964635065.1 uncultured Sphingomonadaceae bacterium
ACGCCCTGCTCTTCGGCTGCAACGATGTAGAAAGCCAGGCACGGGATAACCGCGCCGTTCATCGTCATCGACACCGACATTTCATCAAGCGGAATCTGATCGAAGAGGATCTTCATATCCTCGACGCTGTCGATCGCGACGCCCGCCTTGCCGACGTCACCGACGACGCGCGGATGATCGCTGTCATAGCCGCGATGGGTCGCAAGGTCGAAGGCAACCGACAGGCCCTTCTGTCCAGCCGCAAGGTTGCGACGATAGAAGGCATTCGATTCCTCGGCAGTGGAGAAGCCTGCATATTGACGGATCGTCCACGGGCGGCCAGCGTACATGCTCGCCTTGACGCCACGGGTGAAGGGCGCAAATCCGGGCAGACCCGGATCAACTGTCACATCCTCAGCGGTATAGAGGGGTTTGACCACGATACCTTCAGGCGTATGCCAGTCGAGCGACTGTCCCTTGACTTCCTTGTCGCTCAGCGCTTTCCAATCGTTGAGATCGGCCATTCTTTATTCTCCTTTGAAGCGCGGCGCGCGCTTCTCGGTAAAAGCCGCAACGGCTTCCCTGAAATCTGCGGTAAAACCCGCACGGCTCTGATTTGCGCTTTCCAGCGCAAGCATTTCGTCCAGCGGCTGCGTCAGCGCAGCTGCAATCTGACGACGAATCATTCCGATCGCGACAGTAGGCCCATTGGCCAGCTTCGTCGCAATCGCCTGCGCGGTAGACAACAGCTCAGCATCATCCACCACGCGAGTAATCAGCCCTTTGGCCTGCGCCTCTTCAGCGCCCAGCTTTTCGCCGAGGAGAGCCATTTCCAGCGCCCGCGTCCGCCCCACAGCCTGTGCGACCAGCCATGTAGAGCCCATGTCAGGCACCAGACCGATGTTCACAAAGGCAAGCAGCAAATAGACAGAGCGTGCCGCGATAGAGATATCGCCAAGCAACGCCAGCCCCACACCTGCCCCAACCGCCGGGCCATTGATCGCGGTGATGACAGGTATGTCGAGACTCGCAATCTTGCGCGCAAAGGGATTGTAGGAGTTATTCAGCACGACGCCCAGATCTTCGGGCAACGCGTCATCGCCATCAGCCCCAAGGTCGGCCCCAGAACAAAAGGCCCGACCTTCACCGGTCAGCACCAACGCCCGGGCACCAGCAGCGATCGCTTCGTCAATGGCGGCGGTTGCTTCACGAAACAACCTGGGCGTCAACGCATTCAGCCGGTCGGGCCGGCTGAGCGTCAGCGTCGCAACCTTGTCGACGATATCGAGCCTGATGGTCCGATCGTTGTTCAATGCCCGGCGCCTTCCTTCGGCGTTTCCATGATTTCGGTCAGGATGCCGTTCATGTCCTTGGGGTGAACAAAGAAGATCAGCGTCCCATGCGCACCGATGCGCGGCTCCCCCAGCACCCGCTTGCCGAGGCTGAGGAACTCTTCCCGCGCGACATGGATATCCGGCACCTCATAACACATATGGTGCTGACCGCCGAACGGGTTCTTCGCAATAAACCCATGGATCGGGCTATCTTCGCCCAGCGGCTCGATCAACTCGATCTGAGTGCCTTCGGTGCCATTCTCGCCCGGTGTATCCACGAAACACACCTTCACACCCTGCGAGGGCATGTCGAACGGCTCGTGGATTTTGGTCGCGCCCATCACATCGCGATAAAAGGCGACGGACTGCTCGATCGACGGAGTAGCAACCCCGACATGGTTCAGACGACCCAGTTTCATGGCATCTCTCTCAAATTCCAAACGTCACAGCGGAATGTTGTCGTGCTTTTTCCACGGATTTTCGAGCGCTTTGTGACGCAGCTTGCGCAGACCCAAAGCGATACGACGGCGGGTCGAATGGGGCATGATCACCTCGTCGATGAAACCCTTGGACGCGGCGACAAACGGATTGGCGAAGCGATCTTCATATTCCTTCGTCCGCTCGGCAATCTTTTCAGGGTCACCGATGTCGGAACGGAAGATGATCTCAACCGCGCCCTTCGCACCCATCACCGCGATTTCAGCAGTCGGCCACGCATAGTTCAGATCGCCACGCAGATGCTTGGACGACATAACGTCATAGGCGCCGCCATAGGCCTTGCGGGTGATGACCGTGATCTTCGGAACAGTTGCCTCGGCATAGGCGA
>CAZWMK010000172.1:2149-2767 GCA_964635065.1 uncultured Sphingomonadaceae bacterium
CGGCACGTCAACAAAGGTTACGATCGGAATGTTGAACGCATCGCAGAAGCGGACGAAACGGCCAGCCTTCTTGGACGCATTGATATCGAGGCAGCCCGCCAGCACCATCGGCTGGTTGGCGACAATACCGACGGTACGGCCTTCGACACGGCCGAAACCGCAGATGATGTTGGCCGCATGGGTGGGCTGGATTTCGAAGAAGTCGCCTTCGTCGACCACCTTCTTGATCAGCTCATGCATGTCATAGGGCTGGTTGGCATTGGCCGGGATCGGCATGTCGAGGCTTTCCTCGATACGATCCCAATCGTCGGCGGTCGGACGTTCCGGCACACCGGCCTGATTATTGGCAGGCAGGTAATCGAACAGGTCGCGTGCGGCCATCAGCGTTTCAATGTCGTTTTCGAACGCATTGTCGGCCACGCCAGACTTGCTGGTGTGGGTCACCGCACCGCCCAGCTCTTCCTGGGTCACGACTTCGTTGGTCACGGTCTTCACGACGTCCGGACCGGTGACGAACATATAGCTCGAATCCTTCACCATGAAGATGAAGTCGGTCATCGACGGCGAATAAACCGCACCGCCGGCGCACGGACCCATGATCAGGCTGATCTGCGGGAT
>CAZWMK010000173.1:0-2741 GCA_964635065.1 uncultured Sphingomonadaceae bacterium
CCGCCCGTTCCAGCTGGTGACGGGCCGCGTCTGGAAGGGCTCGGCCTTTGGCGGCGCCAAGGGTCGCACCGATGTGCCGAAAATCGTCGACTGGTACATGGATGGCAAGATCGAGATCGATCCGATGATTACCCATGTGCTCACGCTGGACGAGATCAACAAGGGCTTCGACCTGATGCACGAAGGCAAATCGATCCGGTCGGTCGTGGTTTTCTGAGGGCTGTGCTAGAATGTTGGCCTGACGGAAAGCGGCGGACATGAACAAGCCAGTGACAGATGGAGACGGACTGACCCAAGACGCGCGCGCCACGCTGAAAGCGATTCTGGCGCGTCACGCCGGCACGCGCGGCGCGCTTTTGCCGCTGCTGCATGATGTGCAGCACAGTTTCGGCTTCATCCCGCCCGCCGCCGTGCCAATGATTGCCGAGGCGCTCAATCTCAGCCGCGCCGAAGTGCATGGCGTTTTGAGCTTCTACAGCGATTTCCGCGACCGCCCGGCGGGGCGCCACGTCGTGAAGCTGTGTCAGGCGGAAAGCTGTCAGGCCCGCGGCAGCGCTGCCACCACCGCCGCGCTGGCCGACCGGCTTGGCGTGGCGCTGGGCGCGACGCGCGCCGATGGACAGGTGACTTTGGAGCCGGTCTATTGCCTCGGCCTTTGCGCCATTGGACCGAATGCGCTGATCAACGACCGGCCGGTCGGCGGGCTGGATGAGCGGAAAATCGCAGCGCTGGTCGCGGAACTGACGTCATGACGCGCGTTTTCATCAGCGGCGATAGCGCCTCAGTCGCATTGGGCAGCGATGCCGTCGCCGATGCCTTTCTGGCGGCGGGCTGCACCGTCGTCCGCACCGGCAGCCGGGGACTGTTCGCCATCGAACCGCTGGTCGAGGTCGACAGCGCCGATGGCCGCATCGGCTATGGCCCGGTCGGCCCCGATGATGTCGCCGCCGTGCTGGCCGGCACCCACCCCAACCGGCTTGGTCCCGTCGATGCCCTGCCGTTCCTTGCGCGCCAGACGCGGCTGACCTTTGCCCGCTGCGGCGTCATCGATCCGTTGGACCTGTCCGCCTATCGCGCCACCGGCGGCTGGGCAGGGCTTGAAAAAGCGCGCGCGATATCGCCCGAAGCCGTCATTTCTGACGTCAAGGCATCAGGCCTGCGCGGACGCGGCGGCGCGGGCTTTCCGGCAGGGATCAAGTGGCAGACAGTGCGTGGCGCGCCCGGTGACGAGAAGTTTATCGTCTGCAACGCTGATGAAGGCGACAGTGGCAGCTTTGCCGACCGCATGCTGATGGAAGGTGATCCCTTCGCGCTGATCGAAGGCATGGCGATTGCCGCTTATGCCGTCGGGGCTGGGCATGGTTACATCTATATCCGCTCGGAATATCCCTTCGCTATCCACGTGATGCAGGACGCCATCGTGCGCGCCGCCCATCTCATCGCGCCTTTCACCCTTGAAGTGCGCGTCGGCGCGGGCGCCTATGTCTGCGGCGAGGAAACCGCGCTTCTTGAATCGATCGAAGGCAAGCGCGGCCAAGTCCGCGCCAAGCCACCGCTGCCTGCGCATCAGGGCTTGTTCGGCCAGCCGACCATCATCAACAATGTGCTGACGCTCGCCGCGGTTCCGCACATCATCGCGCAAGGCCCCGACAGCTATGCCGCGTTCGGTCATGGCCGGTCACGCGGCACCATTCCGATCCAGCTGGCCGGCAATGTCAGGAACGGCGGCCTATTCGAAGCGGGTTTCGGCCTGACTTTGGGCGAAATCGTCAATGATATCGGCGGCGGCACGGCATCGGGCCGACCGGTCCGTGCCGTTCAGGTCGGCGGACCGCTAGGGGCATGGTTTCCGCCAAGCCTGTTCCACATCCCCTTCGATTATGAAGCCTTTGCCGACGCTGGCGGACTGATCGGTCATGCCGGGATCACGGTGGTTGACGACAGCGCCGACATGGCAGCGATGGCGCGATTCGCCATGGCATTCTGCGCGGTGGAAAGCTGCGGCAAATGCACACCCTGCCGCATCGGCGCCGTGCGCGGGGCGGAACTCCTGGACCAGATCCGCGCGGGCGATGCCAGCCGCATCCCCTTGCTGCGCGACCTGTGCGAGGTGATGCAGCATGGATCCTTGTGTGCGCTGGGCGGCTTCACCCCCTATCCCGTGCTGAGCGCGCTCGATCACTTCCCCGAGGATTTCCCGCTGGCGGCGGAGGCGGTGGCATGAACTGGCAAGGCGAACCCGATCTTGGCACACCCGCGCCCATCAGTGGTGGCGCAACCGTGCACTGCACCATCGATGGCCAGACCGTCAGCGTGCCGCGCGGCACCTCGGTCATGCGCGCCGCCGCCCTCAACGGCACCAATATCCCCAAGCTCTGCGCGACCGACACGCTCGACGCCTTCGGATCGTGCCGCCTGTGCCTTGTCGAGATTGACGGGCGACGCGGCACGCCCGCCAGTTGCACGACTCCGGTCGAAGACGGCATGATCGTCCGCACCCAGAGCGACCGGCTCGCGCGGCTCAGGCGCGGGGTGATGGAGCTTTACATCTCCGACCACCCGCTCGACTGCCTGACCTGCTCGGCCAATGGCGATTGCGAACTGCAGACGCAGGCGGGCGCGGTCGGCTTGCGCGACGTGCGCTACGACATGGGCGGCGCAAATCACCTGGCCGCCGCCAGCGACACGTCCAACCCCTATTTCACCTTCGACCCGTCGAAATGCATCGTCTGTTCGCGCTG
>CAZWMK010000174.1:0-2708 GCA_964635065.1 uncultured Sphingomonadaceae bacterium
TGTCGCTGGTCTGATGCGCTCAGCGCTGCTTGCAGCCGATCTGGTGCTGGTCCCGGTGCAGCCATCTCCTTTCGACGGCTGGGCCTCGGCCGAGATGCTGGCGCTTCTGAACGAAGCACGCATCTATCGTCCCGAGCTTGCCGCCCGCTTTCTGCTGAACCGATGTGGGGCGCGCACCGTGATCGCTCGCGAAACGGCCGAGACACTGGCTGACCATGATCCGCCCTTGCTGGCCACGACGATCGGCCAGCGTGTCGCCTTCGCCGAAACCGCACAGACCGGACGGCTGGTATCGGAGACCGATGGCGGCGAACGGGCCGCACGGGAAGTCACAGCGCTGGTGGCCGAGATCGATGGCCTGGGTATCGGGAGGATCGTGCCATGACCCGTCCGCCCGTCAAATCCGGCTTCGCATCGCGTCCGGGCAATCCCGATAGCTGGGTCAGAGCTGCCGATGCGCCGACAACCGGCAAGTCGGCGACGGAGGCGTTCACCGCCCGCCTGACCATCGACATTACGCCCGAACTGCGCGGGCGCATCAAGGTTGCCGCTTTCCGGCGCGGTGTCACCGTCGCCGTGATGCTGCGCGAGCTGCTGGTCCGCGAGTTTCCACCCATCGAAGGAGATCAGCCATGACCGGCAAAACCGTGCGCGCTGCGCATGAACATCCGCAGGCGGACGGGCCTGCACCGTTCACCACATTGGTCGAACTGACCTTCCAGAAGAAGAAGGTCGAGCGCTGGATACGCTTTGGCCGCAAGAGCTTTGAGCAGCTCATCGACCGCCGCCGCAGTCTGATCGGTTTTGCGCCCGAAAGCATCTTCGCCTTCGTCCGTTGGGCCTCCAACGATTACGGCACCATCGTTTCGCGGCTCGACATCCTGCGCGCTGTCGGGCGTGGCGAACCGTACCAGACCGTGCCCTTCGTTCGTCCTGGCGGCGAGATCCTGCTGCGTATCGACGGCTGGCGACAAGTCCAGCGGGTGCTGGCCCTGATTGATGCCGTGGACGCGCTTGGCGTCGATCCGGCGGATGTTGCGCCGGATCGTTGGCGGCACGTCCACAACCGTTTGAGTGCCGGCCAGGAACCCAATCCCTACACCCCGGAGCGCCATGCCGCATGGGTCAGCCGCCGGAGGATTGCACCATGAGCCGCCGTCATATCCTCGCCGTGTCCATGTTGGCCGTCGGTACGCTTGTCGCCACGGCTGTTGCCGATCCGCCAACCAGGCTGATCTGGAATGCGACCGCCAGCGCGCCCATCGGCTTCTACACAGTTGTTCCTGCCGATGTGGTCGAAGTTCCTGAACTCGTCGTCATCGCGCCGCCCGAACCGCTGGAGCGGTTCATGGTCGAGCGCGGCTATATCGGGCGGGACGTGCCGCTGCTGAAACGCGTCCTCGGCTTGCCGGGACAGCGCGTCTGCCGCAGCGGTGCGACGATCACCGTCGATAACGTCGAGATGGGCGATGCACTGGAGCGCGACCGCATGGGACGCGATCTGCCGGTCTGGCAGGGCTGCCGCATCATCCGCGACGGCGAACTCTTCCTCATGAATTGGGACATCCGGGACAGCCTCGACGGCCGTTACTTCGGACCTGTTCCCGCCAGTTCCGTCATCGGCCGGGCGCTCCCGCTCTGGACCGATGAGGAAGGCGATGGCCGCTACGAATGGCGGGCGGCCACGCATTGAACCCACGCCAAACCCACCAACACAGGAGACATACCATGCCACAGATCGGTCAATTTGCGCGTGACGCATCCGGCTTCGCCGGTCAGCTCGTCACGCTCACCATGAAGCGCGATCTCGTCATCGTGCCCGCTGAACATTCCGATACGGAGAATGCGCCGGACTATCGCGTCCATTACATTGAGCATGACGGTCCCGAGGTCGGTGCTGCATGGAAACGCACCGGCGAAAAGGCTGGCGAATATCTCTCGGTGCTGCTCGACGATCCGGCCTTACCGCACCCGATCCGCGCCAACCTGTTCCGCGACGACGATGCAGGCTCGTCATGGTCGCTGCACTGGAGCCGCCCGCGGCCCCGCGAAGATTGCGACTGAGATCATGCGATCCCGCACCTTTCTTCTCTTCACGGCCCTGCTGTCGGCTGGCAGCGGCTCGATGCCGGCCATGGCGCAGGTCACGCTGCGACCTGCGCCTGTCACCGCGCATCCCCATGCTGCGTTCATTGTCGAGGCGTCACAGCGTTTCGGCATTCCAGAGCACTGGATTCGAGCCGTGCTGCGCGTGGAAAGCGCGGGCGATGTGCGCGCAATTTCATCGGCGGGCGCGATGGGACTGATGCAGGTCATGCCCGATACCTGGGCGGGACTGCGCCGCCGCCATGGTCTCGGGCGCGACCCTTACGATCCGCGCGATAACATCCTCGCAGGCACGGCGTATCTGCGCGAGATGTGGAATCGCTACGGCAATGTTGCGGCCATGCTTGCCGCCTACAATGCCGGTCCCGGTCGCTATGACGAGCATCTGGCGACGGGCCGCGTTTTGCCCGCAGAAACGCGCGCCTATGTCGCCACGCTCGCGCCGCTTCTTGGGCATGCGACTGCGCCCGATGTGCCGACAATCGTGCCGCCACCACCACCGGATTGGCGCGAAGCCCCGCTCTTCGTTGCGCAATCCGGCGGCATTTCAGCGGCGGCCGATCAGCCGCCCGACGCGAAAGATCCTGGCGCAGAGGCCGTCT
>CAZWMK010000175.1:0-2690 GCA_964635065.1 uncultured Sphingomonadaceae bacterium
CACGCGGGGACGGCGCGATCCCGCCGACCCCGCTTATGCCTTCTTCGCGGGCTGAAATCCTGTCGTTCGATGACGCGCCCACTTGGCCTAAGCGATGTGGGAAAATTCACGGGAGGCTTTTCGCATTGTCAGGTCAAAAGCTAACCCTCCGGATAATATAATATGGCAGAGATCGCGCCAACACAGGTCGAAATGGAAGAGTAAAATCGTGACATTTAATCACTGATCAAAAAAAGGACTGGATAGGTGCAAGAATCAGGTGATTTTGAAAAATCCTGTCGCGAAATCTCAAATCTGAAAGCACGATATTTCCGTGCTCTCGACACCAAGGATTTTGAGACATTGTTCGGATTGATCGCCGACGATGCGTATATCGACTTTCGCGGTGTTGCCGCGTCGGGAGGCCAGTCTGCCATTCCAAGCATCGATGGCGAAGCGGGACTGATGGACGGCAAGGCCTTTAAAGCGTTCCTGTTCGATCTGGTGCCGCGACTGACCACGATACATCAAGGTTCGATGCCTGAATTTTCGGATGCCGGTGATGGCAAGATGGCATGTATCTGGGCGATGGAAGACCTCGTCTGGTATCCTGAAGGTCAAGGCCCGCGGTTTCTGCACGGTTGGGGCCATTATCACGAACGTTACCGACGCGAGAATGGCGCCTGGGTCATTGAGTGGCTGAAGCTCACGCGCATCAAGGTGGAACTGTCCGACGCGCGGACAGTTGGGAGCTGAGCGACCTGCCGTATCTATCACGCGGTCGCGTTGCTCTGACCCTTGCCAGTCCTTGACCGGAATGCCATTCCTCTTGCCAGACAACATATATTCCTGGGGAATCGACATGACCTTGACGCTTGAATCGCTCGCCGCCCGCCTTGACGCTGCCGAATGCGAACTTGCCGAAAACCGCGATCTGGCGGCGATCAACGATGTGCTGGTGCGTTATTCCCGCGCGCTCGACTGGCTCGACGACGAACTGCTCGACGGTGTTTTCTATGACGATGCCGACATCGACTATGGTTTCTTCAAGGGCAGCGGCAAGGACTTCAAGCCAGTCCTGATGGCGGTCGAACGCAGCGTGGGGCGTCGTTTTCACTTCACCAGCCAGGTCAAGATCGAACTCAATGGCAATGTCGCCGAGGTCGAAAGCTACAATATCAGCCTTGGCATTCCGCAACTGGCGACCGAGCCGCCGTCTCAGGTCTTGCAGTTCTTCGGCCTTTATGCCGACCGCCTGGAAAAGCGCGGTGGCAAATGGGGCATTGCGCGCCGCAAGCACCATCACATCACCGGGCTGGGCCATACCGAAATCGCGATGACCGGCGACTTCGGCGCGCTGAACAAGATTGGAGAAACGTCGATCCACCATCCCGACTACCGCCGGTTGACAAAGGCGCCTGCGCTCGATCCGGCCTGATAGCGGCTTTCGCTTCGCCTCTCTTTGCAATAGAAATCGTGCGCAGGTAAACTGGCTGCGCGCGATTGCATTCTGCCGCATCTGCGCATTGACTCGTGCGTGCAGGTCCGTATGGAACGCTCTCCGAAAATTGCATGGACTGTGGCTCGTGCCCAGGCCAATGGAGGTTGATCGACGGATGGCTTATCCCGAACAACAGGGTCTTTACGACCCCGCGCATGAACATGATGCCTGTGGTGTGGGTTTCGTCGCCAATATTAAAGGCGTGAAAACCCACGAAACCGTGGGGCGCGGTCTCGAGATTCTGATCAACATCGACCATCGCGGCGCGGTCGGCGCCGATCCGCTGGTTGGTGACGGCGCGGGCATCCTGATTCAGATTCCTGATGAACTGCTGCGCGACTGGGCGGGCAAGGCCGGCGTCGATCTGCCGCCGCCCGGCGATTATGCTGTTGCCATGTGTTTCCTGCCGCGCCTTCAGGAAGCGCAGGACATCATTGTCGCCAAGTTCGAGCGTTTCATCGAAAAGGAAGGCCAGCGGCTGATCGGCTGGCGCGATGTGCCGGTGACGACCGATGGGCTTGGCAAGACCGTTCTGGCCGAAATGCCGGTCATCCGTCAGGCGATCATCGGGCGTGGCAGCAATGTTGCCGATCAGGATGCTTTCGAGCGCAAGTTGCTCGCCATTCGCAAGCAGACGCAAAACCCGCTGGCCGACATGGCGACCCAGCGTGATATGCCTGCACTGTGCGACTTTTACATGCCGTCCTTTTCGACGCGCACCGTGGTTTACAAGGGCCTGCTCCTCGCCGGGCAGGTGGGCAGCTTCTATGACGATCTGCGCAATCCTCTGACCAAGTCGGCACTGGCGCTGGTTCACCAGCGCTTCTCGACCAACACCTTCCCGTCGTGGAAGCTGGCGCACCCCTATCGCTATATTGCGCACAATGGCGAAATCAACACGGTGCGCGGCAACGTCAACTGGATGAACGCACGTCGCCGCACGCTCGAATCGGATCTGCTCGGTCCCGATCTCGACAAGATGTGGCCGCTCATCCCGCATGGCCAGTCGGACACCGCCTGCCTCGACAACGCGCTCGAACTGCTGGTTGCCGGCGGTTACAGCCTTGCGCATGCCGTGATGATGCTGATTCCGGAAGCCTGGGCGGGCAATCCGCTGATGGATCCGAAGCGCCGCGCATTTTACGAATATCATGCCGCCCTCATGGAGCCATGGGACGGCCCCGCTGCTGTCGCCTTTACCGATGGTCGC
>CAZWMK010000176.1:0-2638 GCA_964635065.1 uncultured Sphingomonadaceae bacterium
CTGGCGGCGTGGCCGTGATCAAGGTTGGCGGTGCGACCGAAGTCGAAGTGAAGGAACGCAAGGACCGCGTCGACGATGCGCTGCACGCCACCCGCGCAGCCGTCGAAGAAGGCATCGTTCCGGGCGGCGGCACGGCGCTGCTTTATGCCACCAAGGCGCTTGAGGGCCTGAAGGGCATCAACGACGACCAGACCCGCGGTGTCGACATCATCCGTCGCGCGCTGCAGGCGCCGGTGCGCCAGATCGCGCAGAACGCCGGTTTCGACGGCGCGGTCGTCGCTGGCAAGCTGATCGACGGCAACGACGAAACGCTCGGCTTCAACGCGTCGACCGACGTTTATGAAAACCTCGTCGCTGCCGGCGTCATCGACCCGACCAAGGTCGTCCGCACGGCGCTTCAGGATGCAGCCTCGGTGGCCGGCCTTCTGATCACCACCGAAGCGGCTGTCGCCGAACTGCCGGAAGACAAGCCCGCCATGCCCGCCATGCCGGGCGGCATGGGCGGCATGGGCGGCATGGACTTCTAAGTCCGTCCGCATATTGCTGACAGGGAAAGGCCCGCCAGAGCGATCTGGCGGGCCTTTTCACATGAGAGCTGCGGCAAGTGGCGTCCGCTGCGGACGCCATCTTGGCTTTGCCGTCAGGATGCCGTTTCGGCATTGGCCTGTGTGGCTGTGTCGGCCGTCGCCGGGGCCTGTGCGGCAGGCGGCTGTTCGACCTTGACCACCTGAAGCGCCTTGAAAGCGTCGGCGGTCAGTGTCGTCGAGATGCTGTTATCGACCAAGGCCCCCTTGTCGGCCGGAATGGCCCGCAGGCCGGTGTCGGCTGCATCGGTGGGTTTCACGACGATGAAGGAGACCTTTTGCTGAGCGTCCACAGCGACGCCGGCAATGGTGCCCAGCACAGTACCATCGGCAGCCTTGACTTCGGCATTGGCGCTGACCTCTCCCGCAGCAAGGTTGGCGAGTGGCTTTCCGGTCTGGCTTGCAGGATTGGCAGCGGCTTCAGTGGAGATTGAAGAAGTATTTTCAGATTCTTTGTCTGAAATATTTTCAGACATTGCTGATGATGACATTGAAATTGACGCAAGCACAAGTGATGTGTAAATAATATTTTTATTCATTCTGAATTTTCCTGTTTTTATATTAATCATTATCTAGTTTAATAATGATTATTTTGACATAATATGTCATATTTCTCGCGCTTGTTGCGCAAGATTGGATCATATCAGTAAAAAACGATTATAATTTCTACCCCTTATGCCATGAAGCGTGGCAAAATGGGGATGTTTCGAATGTCACAACCCATGCCGCATGCGGCAGGGCGCACAGCGCAGGTGCGTTTGGCATGGCACAATGACATGCGTTTTGTAACAGTGTTGGGAGAGGGAAGCGTGGATGCCCCGCGAGGATTCGAACCTCGATAGACGGAATCAGAATCCGTAGTCTTACCATTAGACGACGGGGCAACGCCGTTTGGGTGCGCGCTGATTAGCGGTGTGTGACAGGGCTGTCAACGCTGTTCGATGATCTGCAATGCTTGCAGCCGGCACGGCAAGGGATTAGCGTGAGCGCCAAGTATCGGTCGTTGGGCCGATGAGATTTGGTGAGGCGCTTTTCATGCCATTCGAAGCCGTGGTTGGCGGCGACGGCGATTCCGGTCGATCAGCGGAATCTTACGCCGCCTATGACCGTTATCAGCGGAACCGGCGCACCTACGCCGCGCTGGACCTGGGGACCAATAACTGCCGCCTGCTGATCGCGCGGCCGACACGCAGCGGCTTTTATGTGGTCGATGCGTTTTCCCGCATCGTCCGGCTGGGCGAGGGGTTGTTGCAAACCGGGATGCTGTCGATGGCGGCGCAGGATCGTGCGGTCGCGGCGCTCAGGATATGCGCGGACAAGCTCAATCGCCGGGGCGTGTGGATGACGCGCAATGTCGCCACCGAAGCCTGCCGCCAGGCGGGCAATGGTGACGCCTTTGTGGCCCGCGTCTATGCGGAAACCGGGCTGGCGCTTGATGTCATCACACCAAAGGAAGAGGCGCGGCTGGCGGTGCTTGGCTGTCAGGCGCTGATTGTCCCAGGCCACGACCGGGCGCTGGTGTTCGATATCGGCGGCGGCAGCACCGAACTGATTCTTGTCGACCTGCGGCGGCAGAACGCCGAGATCATCGCATGGACGAGTGTGCCCTGGGGCGTGGTCTCGCTGGCGGAAACTGAAAATGCCGACCTGCCGACGCCAGATGCGCGCATTGCGGCCTTTCAGCGGATGAAGCAGCGCGTGGCCGAACATCTCGGCGATTTCGTGGCCCGGACCGCCCCCTTTGTCGACAGTGGCAGGGTGCAGATGCTCGGAACATCGGGCACGGTGACGACGCTGGCTTCGCTATACCTCGATCTGCCGCATTACGACCGGCGCCTGATCGATGGCTGCTGGGTTCCGTCTGCTGCGATGCGCGAGATTTCCCAGCGGCTGGCCGGGATGAGTGCGACCGAACGCATCGCCTTGCCCTGTATCGGCAGCGAGCGGTCGGATCTGGTTGTGGCTGGCTGCGCCATTCTTGATGCCTTGCTCGACAACTGGTCATTCGAAACGCTGCGGGTTGCCGACCGCGGTATTCGTGAAGGCATATTGCG
>CAZWMK010000177.1:0-2573 GCA_964635065.1 uncultured Sphingomonadaceae bacterium
TCGGCCACGGCATGGGCCATTTGCTCGATATGGCCATAGCTCGAATAATAGAGAACCAGAACCTTGGTCATGATGATCACTCCTTTTTCAATGTCACCGTCTGTGAACAATCAGGTGGTCTGAACCAGCACAACTTCACTGTCAGAAACGGCCCGGATATCGACGTCTGCCAGATCGCGGATCGCCACACCGTCACGGGCGCTGACCGGCTGGCCGTCAAGCACCAAAGCCCCGGTCGCAGCCACGAGATAGGCAAAGGGCAGTGGTCGCAGATCGACGCGAAGCCGGTCGCCACTCTTCAGCATCGCGCCCGAAACACGGGCCGTCGCGCGGATCGGCAGGGCATCGCCCGCCTCGCCGAGGCCCGACGCCAGCGGCACGAAACGTCCCGCGCGGTCGGCCTTCGGGAAGGGCCGCGATCCCCAGCTGGGAGGTGCGCCACGTTCGTCGGTCTGTATCCAGAGCTGGAACAACGTCGTCTCGACGTCCTCCAGATTATATTCGGCATGCACGATGCCCGCGCCTGCCGACATCACCTGCACATCGCCCGCTTCGGTGCGACCGAGATTGCCAAGGCTGTCCTGATGCGTGATCGCGCCCGCACGGACATAGGTAATGATTTCCATGTTGCGGTGCGGATGCGGTGGAAAACCGCTTTTCGCTGCAATCCTGTCGTCATTCCACACGCGCAAGCGGCCCCAACCCATGCGCGCAGGGTCGTGATAGTCGGCAAAACTGAAATGATGCCGGGCATCCAGCCAGCCATGATCTGCATGGCCAAGCGAAGTGAAAGGGCGAATATCAATCATGGGAAACCTCCCCATTGCCATGACTGCAACCCTAACCCATGTGAGTATCGTATGTAATTCTCGATAATTGACTATTCATCATGCAATAATGCATACATTGAACGATGGATTGGGACGATCTCCAGCTTTTCCTCGCCATTGCGCGGCATGGAACATTATCGGCGGCGGCACGGGCGCTTGGCGTCACCCAGCCGACGATGGGGCGGCGACTGGCAGCAATGGAGGCGCGGACAGGTGCACGCCTGTTGCAGCGTCTGCCCGGCGGCTATGCGCTCACGCCCTTGGGCGAAAGCGTGATCGGCCATGCTGAACGGATCGAGGCAGAGGCGCTGGCCGCCGAGCGTATGATCCGGGGCCGCGACATCGCGCTTGCCGGCGTTGTCCGCCTGACGACGATCGACATTCTGGCCACACGCTTCATGGCGCCGGCGCTGGCCGCTTTGCAGCGCAGTCATCCGGGTCTGAGCATCGAACTTGCGCCCGATACACGCACGCTCAGCCTGTCGCGGCGTGAAGCCGACATCGCTGTGCGCCTGTCGCGTTTTGAAAGTCAGGAAGTATTCGCCCGCCGGATCGGTGTCGTCGCCATGGGTCTTTACGTCGCGCGCACCCTTGAAGCGCAGGCCGCCGCCGGGCAGGCAAAGCTGATCGACGTGCTCGACGATCAGGCGCATCTGCCCGAAGCCAAATGGCTGCACGCATGCTATCCCGATGCCGAAACGGCGTTTCGTTCGAACAGCCGCGACGTGATGCTGTCGGCGGCCAGGGAAGGCGCGGGCATTGCCGCCTTGCCGCGCTTCATGGCGGATGGCGACCCCGGCCTCGTGCGGCTCGACCGCGACAAGCCGCCTCTCCAGCGCGACATCTGGCTTGGCGTTCATGGCGACATGCGCCACATGCCGCGCATCCGGGCGGTGATCGATGCCATCAGTGACACGCTGGCTCGTCACGGCACCACGCTGAACCCCGGCGACTGAGCGCCTGATCTAGTGCACGTCGCCGTCAGCCGAAATTTCCCCGGCCTGCGACTTTTCTTCGCGGCCATGGTCATGATGCAGCGGAGCAAAGCGCAAGATCAGCGCGCCGCCGACAGCGGACAGCAGCGAACCGAACAAAGTGCCCAGCTTGGCTTCCTCGACCAGTTGCGGGTCGGGAAAGGCGAGTGCACCGATGAACAGGCTCATGGTGAAACCTATGCCGCACATCATGCCCACACCATAGATCTGCATCCAGGTCGCCCCGCGCAAGGGCGGCGCAAAACCGGTTTTGATGGCCAGCCAGACCACCGAGAAAATCCCCAGTTGCTTGCCAAGGAACAGGCCGGCGGCCACCCCCAGCGGCAGAGGCGCGGCGAGATCGGCAAAGGTCAGTCCAGTCAGCGACACACCGGCATTGGCAAAGCCGAACAGGGGCACGATCACAAGGGCAACCGGCATCGCAAGGGCATGTTCCAGCCGGTGCAGGGGCGATTCCGCCGCATCGGGCTGTCCCGGTGTGCGGACCAGCGGCACGGCAAAGGCCGCCAGAACACCGGCAATCGTGGCATGGACGCCCGACAGCAGCACCTGGTCGGCGGATCGGAAGGCATCGAGCACGGAGACGTTGCGGTCACTGATCGAGAGCAGGCGGTCGTTCGGGATGACGATCAGCGTGTCGACCTCGTCGCGCAGCGCATCGATGCCGCCCTCGGCCTGGGTGGCGCGGCGCCGGCCCTCGAAGGTGAAGGGGCGGGTGACAACGCCGATGGTCAGTGCGCCCAGGGAA
>CAZWMK010000178.1:0-2214 GCA_964635065.1 uncultured Sphingomonadaceae bacterium
TATCAGAACTCCAGCCCGCCTTCGCGAGCAGCATCGGCCAGCGCCTTCACGCGACCATGGAACAGGAAGCCGCCACGATCGAACACGACCTTAGTGACGCCAGCCTTGGTAGCGGCAGCGGCGATGCGCTTGCCGACTTCGGCAGCGGCGGCCGAGTTGGAACCGGAGGTACCGCGCAGATCCTTGTCCAACGTCGAAGCGGCGGCAACGGTGTGACCATTGGCGTCGTCAATGACCTGAGCATAGATATGCTGGCCCGAACGGTGGACAGAAAGGCGGGGACGATTGCCCGAACGAGCCTTGAGGGCGGTGCGGACGCGGCGACGACGCCGCTCGAAGAGAGAGAGTTTCGCCATGGCTTACTTCTTCTTGCCTTCTTTGCGGAAGATAAACTCGCCGCGATATTTGATACCCTTGCCCTTGTAGGGTTCAGGCTTCCTCCAGCGACGGATCTCAGCAGCTACCTGACCAACCATTTGCTTGTCGATCCCGCTGATTTCCACGGTGGTGTTGTCCGGCGTCTTGATTTCGATGCCTTCCGGCACCGAATAATCAACGTCGTGGCTGTAGCCGAGCTGCAGCTTCAGGTTCTTGCCCTGGGCTGTCGCACGATAGCCGACACCGGTGATCTCAAGGACCTTGGTGTAGCCTTCGGTTACGCCTGTGACGAGATTCTGGACGAGAGTGCGCTGCATGCCCCAGAATGCGCGAGCGCGCTTGCTTGCATTCGCAGGAGCAATCTTGAGCTGCCCATCTTCGAGTGCATAGCTTACTTCGTCTGCCATCGGAATGGTCAGGGTCCCCTTCGGACCCTTCACAGACACCTGACCATTCTCAAGGGTCGCGGTGACGCCTGCCGGAATTGCAACCGGCTTTTTACCAGTGCGGCTCATCAGAACACCTCCGCCAGCACTTCGCCGCCGACATTCTGATCCCGTGCTTCGGCATCCGAAAGAACACCGCGGGGAGTCGAGACGATGGTGATGCCAAGGCCGTTGCGGACAACGGGCAGTTCCTTGCTGCCGGAATAGACGCGGCGGCCAGGCTTGGATACGCGGGCAACATGCTTGATAGCAGGCTGGCCTTCGAAATATTTGAGCTCAATGCGCAGGCCGGGGTGCTTGCCCAGCGTTTCTTCGCTGTAGCCGCGGATATAGCCTTCACGCTGCAGAACATCGAGAACGCGCGCACGCAGCTTGGAAGCCGGGGTTACGACGCTATCCTTGCGAGCCTGCTGGCCGTTACGGATGCGGGTGAGCATATCACCCAGAGGATCGGTCAATGCCATGTTGGTCTATCCTTACCAGCTCGACTTGGTGACGCCGGGGATCAGGCCCTTGTTGGCCAGATCACGCAGCTGCACGCGGCAGAGACGGAACTTGCGATAATAAGCGCGCGGGCGGCCGGTCAGCTCGCAACGGTTGCGAATCCGGGTCGGATTGCCGTTACGGGGGATTTCAGCCATCTTCAGACGCGCGATCAGCCGTTCCGTATCGTCGAGCGACGTATCGGCAGCAATCGCCTTCAGCTTCGCATATTTGCCGGCATATTTCTTTACCAGCTTCTTACGACGCTCATTCTTGTTGATGGAACTCAGTTTCGCCATGACTTAAGTTCTCTTCCTTCCTTGAAGCAGGCGCCGATCAGGCAGCCTGCTTTTCCTCTTCGACCGGGAACGGGAAACCGAACAGACGCAGCAGTTCGCGCGCTTCTTCGTCCGTGTTCGCGGTGGTGGTAACGATGATATCCATGCCGCGCACCTTGTCGATGCGGTCATAGTTGATTTCCGGGAAGATGATCTGTTCCTTGATCCCGAACGCGTAGTTACCGCGACCATCGAACGACTTCGGGTTAAGGCCACGGAAGTCACGGATGCGAGGCATCGCGATGGTGATCAGACGATCAAGGAATTCATACATGCGTTCACGACGAAGGGTAACCTTCGCGCCGATCGGCATGCCTTCACGATCGACTTCTTCGCCTTGGTGATGACCGGCTTCTGACCGGCGATCAGCTCCATTTCCTCGGCGGCCGACGTGACCTTCTTCTTGTCCTGGCTCGCTTCGCCGACGCCCATGTTCAGCGTGATCTTCTCGATCCGCGGAATCTGCATCGGATTAGAATAGCCGAACTTTTCGGTCATCGCCTTGACAATGGTCTCGTCATAAACGGACCGCAGGCGCGGAGTGTACTTGTCAGCCATCAGATGACCTC
>CAZWMK010000178.1:2224-2499 GCA_964635065.1 uncultured Sphingomonadaceae bacterium
CGCTCTTCGAAGCGGACGCGGGTGGCCTTGCCATCCTTGCCGGCGATCGCGACGTTGGAAATGTGCAGCGGCGCGGGTTTGCGCTCGATGCCACCCTGCGGGTTCATCTGATCGGGCTTGCGGTGACGGGCATGCACGTTGATGCCGTCGACAAGCACCTTGTCATCCTTCGGGAAGACCTGGAGGACGGAACCGGAACGGCCCTTATCCTTGCCGGCGAGCACGACGACGGTGTCGCCCTTCTTGATACGAGCGGCGCTCATTACAGCACCTCC
>CAZWMK010000179.1:0-2489 GCA_964635065.1 uncultured Sphingomonadaceae bacterium
GGCGCGGGGCCGAAAAACACCTGGTGGATGAAGCGCAGCGAATAGAGCACGCTGAACGTGCTGGCCACGGTCGCCAATATCGGCAGCGCGAGGTCTAGAACGGTCCCGCTGTGGGCCTCGAGTGCTTCGGCAAGGAACATTTCCTTCGAAAGAAAGCCATTGAGCAGGGGAACGCCGGCCATCGCCGCTGCCGCGACCATCGCCAGCGTGGCGGTGATCGGCATGAACCGGATCAAGCCGCTGAGCTTGCGCAGATCGCGCGTGCCGGTTTCGTGGTCGATGATCCCCGCCGCCATGAACAGGGAGGCCTTGAAGGTTGCGTGATTCACCGTGTGAAATATCGCCGCCACCGCTGCCAGAGGGCTGCCAAGCCCGAGGAGCAACGTGATAAGGCCAAGATGGCTGATCGTCGAATAGGCCAGCAACCCCTTCAGATCCTGCTGGAAGATTGCCGCCCAGGCGCCGATCAGCAAGGTTATGAGCCCCGTTGCCGAAACGATGAGATACCAGCTCTCGGTGCCTGACAGCACCGGCCAGAGCAGGATCAGGACAAAGATCCCCGCCTTCACCATGGTGGCGGAATGCAGATAGGCGGAAACCGGCGTGGGCGCGGCCATGGCGTGAGGCAGCCAGAAATGAAACGGGAACTGCGCGCTTTTGGTAAAGGCGCCGATCAGCACCAGGATCAGCGCCGGCAGATAGAGTGCGTGGTTCCGGATCGGCTCGCCTGCGGCCAGAACGCGATCGAGATCATAGCTGTTCGCCATGTGACCGATCAGCAGAAAGCCGATCAACAGGCACACGCCCCCTGTCGCAGTGACAATAAGGGCAACCCGGGCGCCGTCGCGGGCGCTCTGATTATGGTGCCAGTAACCAATAAGGAGAAAGGAAAAGAGGCTGGTCAGTTCCCAGAAGAACGCGATCTGGATGAGATTGCCTGACAGGACCAAGCCTAGCATCGAGCCCATGAAGGCCTGGAGGAAGCTGAAGAAGCGGGGGACCGGATCGCGGGCTGACATGTAGTAGCGCGCGTACAGGACGACCAGCGCGCCTATGCCGAGCACAAGCAGCGCGAACAGCCACGAGAAGCCGCCAAGCCGGAGCGTGAGATTGAGGTCGAGCGACGGCAGCCACGGCGTCACATGACGGACCGTCGCTCCTTCAGCGAGAGCCGGATAGAACCAGACGAGCAAGCCTGCCGAAACAAGAGTGACACCGCCCGCGATCGCGGCGGCAAGCGTCCGTGCGGGTGCGGGAAGAAATGCGGAAACCAGACTGCCCAGGAACGAGAGCGCAAGAATGACAAGAAGATATTGCGCTTCCAACATCGAAGACGGGTTGCTCCTGGCTGTTTGACCGCCCCTTTGAGGACTTTAAGCCTTTATGGGCGAAAGTCGCCATCAGGGGCAAGGGCAGGTGGCATATTTTACTATTTTGCATGGCCGCAGGGATGGCGCGCAGGCATACGCGCCGCATCCTTGGGCAAGCAGGAACAAACGCGGAGCGCCGCCCCCGCTAGATCATTCAACCGGCCTCTGCGAGCACTCTGGCGATCTGGTCCTTGATTGTCAGGCGGCACTTGCGCAGTTCGGATTCATGCTCCTGCGAGGTCGGCTTGATATTGGTTTCGGCCACGTGAATCTCGTCGTTCACTTTGTTGTAGTCGGCGAGCAACTTAGGCTCAGGACCCATTGATCTGAGAGGCATGATCTGATTCAGACTCCGCGAGGAGACTGAGCATGAGCGCCCTTGCTCGACGATTTGCCCAAAGCCAAGTGGATGCTCGCCGACCGCGGCTATGACGCTGACTGGTTCAGAGATGCGTTGGAGCAGAAGGGCATCAAACCGTGCATTCCGGGCCGAAAATCCCGCTCTTTGCCCGTCAAATACGACAAGCGCCGGTACAAACGGCGTAACCGCATCGAGATCATGTTCGGCCGTCTGAAGGACTGGCGCCGCGTGGCAACGCGATATGACCGCTGTCCAACGGTCTACTTCTCAGCCCTCGCACTGGCGGCCACCGTGCTCTTCTGGCTGTGATCGGTGAGTCCTGAGCCTAGCTCCTAACGTGCTGGAAAAATTGTTGATTGAGTGCGTGGCCCCCGCTGTTTCAGTCAAGGATTTGATACTGGCTGTTGATTTGCTGTGGGACGAGCAGGAAGAGGCGGTGTTTAAGTTTAACAATGGACCTGCGTCGAACCAGCTTGGACTGCCAGCTTGCAATTTTTGAACATTGCACTACATAGAAGTTGCCTATCGTCGTTTGCGACGGAATTTGATTGCCGCTCCGCCGGCTCACTTTTTCCCTTTCATGCTGCATGGCTCTGCGCCGGGACACGCCCGTTCGCGGACGATTATTTGTACGCAAGGAACTGGTTTGGCGAAGGAAGAGCTCTTGACGGTGGAAGGCAAGATCAACGAGATCCTGCCCGATGGACGCTTCGGCGTGACACTCGACAATGAGCATCGGATCATCGCCTACACGGCAG
>CAZWMK010000180.1:0-2465 GCA_964635065.1 uncultured Sphingomonadaceae bacterium
TTGCATGGGGCTGTTCCTGTTTCCTGACTTTGTTATGGCAAGAAGCAAGGAGCGGGCCACGTGGCGTACGCCGGAATTTCCGCCATTTCCTGCGACCTTCAAGGGCGTGTCTTGTCCAGCCTGTCCCGGAGTGGGGCAGTTGTGACAGTTGCAGTCGCGCGCGGTCGATGGTCGTCGGCAAAAAAGCTGCCATTCAGACGCGTTATGGATTAGAGGCAAGGCGCAAGGAGATCAGACAATGAAATCGCGCGCGGGCGGCATTTTCATCGCAATCGGCATGTTGGCGGGGGGCGGTATCGGCATTGCGATCGATCAGCCATCGGTCGGCATGCTGGCGGGGCTTGGGCTCGGCATCGTGGCGGCGATTGCCATGGCGGTCATCGACCGTCGCCGCTGAAGCAGGCGCGCACTAGCTCAGGCGGCGGCCAACCCAGACGACACGTCCGATGATTTCGATCTGGGCAGGGTCGCAATCGGGCCAGTCGGGATAGGCATCATTGTCCGATCGGATGGTGAGCCGCCGCGTTGCCGGATTGATCGCCAATCGCTTGACCAGCAATGCGCCATCGACGCGCATGACATAGATGCCATCGCGCAGGCGATCGCCCGCATCGGCGGTGTCGACGAGAATAGGATCGCCATGCGCGAGCGTGGGCAGCATCGAATCCCCATCGACACGGATAACGGACAGTGCATTCGGGCTGCCGCTGGCGATCTGGCGCACCCAGCGCGCCTGAAAGGCGAGGGCGGATTCCGCTTCCTCTCTGTCGTTGAGCGCGCCGCCGCCTGCCGAGGCGCCGACATCCAGCATCGGCACCAGTACATAATCGTCGGCATCCTGTGCTGCGCCGGGCTTGGCGACAACCGCGCGGCCAACCCTGTCTTCCCGTCCTCCCAGTATATGTTCGGGCACATGAAAATGTGACGCCAGAAGCCGACGATCATCTTCCGACAGGCGCCTTGGAACACCGCGCCGGATGAACTGCTGGATATAGGTGGGATTACGGCCGATCAGGCGGGAGACCGAGGCATAGTCCTCTCCCTGTGCGCGTATGAGTTCGTCCAGCGTGTTGCGGATTGCCAGCGGGTCCATCCCCATTTCTCCATCATGAGCAGCCGACGCTCTATCATCGTTTTTATCCTAGACAAATAGGAAAACCATTCACAATAGTTTTTTAACAATATCTGAGGGGATATTGACGATGATTCTGATCCGAGCCATCGAAAAGCATCTTGAAAAATGCGGTATTTCACCGACCCGTTTCGGTCGGGATGTCGCTGGCGATCCGTGGCTTGTGTTTGATTTGCGTCGGGGACGCGTGCCCGGTCCCGCATTACGGGACCGGATTCTCGCAGCGATAGGGCAGGATTTTGTACAGATGGGAGCGGTGAAATGACGCGCTATGTCGATGGCCATGCACGATTGCTGCGCGCCCTGCGGACAATGATTCTGCCGCACCTCGTCGCTACAGGTGATAGGCAATTACCTCTGATCGTGGTCATGGACAGCCAAGCCATGCCATGGGCGAGCGCTACCTTCAGCGGCCAGCGTCACCAAGTTTCGCTGCGCCTTGGCGGGACGCTTGCAGGGCAGCAGGCAGCGGTCGATCATCTGGGCAGCGATCTTGCCGATGCAGACTGGCGCGTTCCGGGACATCTGGTTGCCGATATCGCGCTTGTTGCAGTTGACACGCGTCTCGATCGCGACGGCCCGGAAACAGTGGTGACGATCGAGGCGCTGACGGTCGCTGACTGACGGCTCAGACGGCGGGGACGAGAACGCCGTGGCGCTTTTTGCCTGCCGACAGCTTGATGGTTTCAATAACGGTGAGGATGTGCGTCTCGTCCTGGATCGAGACGCCGTCGACGCGGGCGCCTCCCTGCTTGATGAGACGCCGTGCTTCACCCTTCGAAGCGGCCAGCCCAAGCGCGACCAGTGCATCGGGCAGGGGAATGCTGCCACTGACGCTGTGCGTCGGCAGGTCTTCGCCCGTACCGCCCGCTTCGAAGGTCGCGCGCGCGGTCTCCGCAGCCGCAGCAGCGGCGTCAGCACCACGGCACATCGCGGTGGCAGCGTCCGCCAGAACTTTCTTTGCCTCGTTGATTTCCGCGCCCTGAAGCTGTTCGAGGCGAGCGATTTCATCAAGCGGCAGATCGGTGAACAGCCGCATGAAACGGCCCACGTCGGCATCTTGCGTGTTGCGCCAGAACTGCCAGTAATCGTAGCTTGGCAGGCTGTCTTCATGCAGCCAGACCGCCCCCGACATGGTTTTGCCCATCTTGCCGCCATCGGCTGTCGTGATGAGCGGAGTGGTCAGGCCGAACAGTTCCTTGCCATCCACCTTGCGGCCCAGTTCGATGCCGTTGATGATATTGCCCCACTGGTCGGAGCCGCCCATCTGCAGTGAACAGCCCGCGCGACGCGACAGTTCGAGGAAATCGTAGCCCTGAAGAATCATGTAGTT
>CAZWMK010000181.1:0-2437 GCA_964635065.1 uncultured Sphingomonadaceae bacterium
TCGGCACGGCGTCGGATGCGGCGGTTGCGATGGAACTGGGGTGCCACGGCGTCTTGATGAACACCGCCATTGCCGAGGCGAAAGACCCGGTGATGATGGCACGTGCCATGAAGCTTGCGGTCGAAAGCGGGCGCCTGGCCTATCGTTCGGGACGCATGGCCAAGCGCCGTTATGCCGACCCGTCCAGCCCGCTGGCGGGCCTGATCTGAGGCATTTTGGGGTGGGTGTGTCGCCTACCCCAAAAATTCGGCAAATTCCCTCAACACCGCTGTGTAAAGGTCGCGTTTGAACGGCACGATCATATCGGGCAGCGATTTTGCGGGCACCCAGCGCCATGCACGAAATTCGGGATGCGCCGTCATCAAATTGATGTCGGCGTCGGTGCCGGTAAAGCGCATGGCATACCATTTCTGGCGCTGACCACAGTATCGGCCTTTCCACAGCTTGCCGATCAGATCATCGGGCAGGTCATAGGTCAGCCAGTCGCGGCTTTCGGCGACGAGCGCGGCCTTGGCGGTGCCGATTTCCTCTTCCAGTTCGCGCAGGGCGGCGGTCAGCGGGTCTTCGCCGGGGTCGATCCCGCCTTGTGGCATCTGCCAGGCTTCCAGCGTGGAATCGAGGCGCTGGCCGACCATGACGTGATTATGATCATTGAGGAGCATCACGCCGACGCCGGGGCGATAGGGCAGGCCTGATGGATGGTTGGGATAAAGCGTCATGCGCGGCCTCCGGCTGCCTGCGCCATGGTGGCTTCAGCCTCGGCTTCGTGCACCAGAATTTTCAGATCGGCAATGCAGCCGGCAAGGTCGCCCTGCGCGCTGGGGAGCGCGCGGCGGAGCAGGAAACAGTTGTGGATCTGGCCTGCCGCCTCGCGGAAAATGGTGCGGACACCATGGGCGATGAGCCGCCCGGCATAGGCGCGGCCCTGGTCGCGGATCGGATCGAGCCCGCAGGTGAAAACCAGTGCCGACGCGACGCCATGAAAGCGGCCGTGCATCGGCGACAGGTGCGGGTGCGTGGGGTCGGGCGGTGTATCGCCGAGATAATGGGCATGGAACCATTCGGCACCCTTGCGGGTAAGGAGATAGCCTTCGGCAAATTCGTCGAGCGAGCCACCTTCGGCCAGCATGTCGACGCCCGGATAGATCAGCCATTGCACAAGGATCGGAACCGGTAGTTGTCCGTTCAGTTCCTGCGCGGTGATTGCAGCAAAATTACCGCCCGCGCTGTCGCCCGTCACCACAAGGCCGGTGACGCCATGGCCGACGATATCGGGTGCACTGGCGGCCCAGCGCGTGGCGGTGAAGCAATCGTTGATCCCGGCGGGGAAGGGATATTCGGGCGCAAGGCGATAATCGACGGCAATCACCGTCAGCCCGCTTTCACGCGCGATTTCGGCGCACAGCGAATCATGCGTTTCCAGATCGCCGATCACCCAGCCGCCGCCGTGGAAATACAGCAGCACCGGCGCCGGCAGGGTAGCGGCGGCATGATGGGCGTAAAGCCGTGCCGGAATGGCATGACCTTCGGGCGCGGGGATGCTGATGTCCTCGACCCGTCGGATTTCGCCGCGCGGCAGTTCGCCATACATCCCCATGTCGCGCATCATCTTGCGTGCCTGAACCGGCGCCATCTCATTGATTTTGGGGCCGGGCGCCTTGTTGGCAAGGTCGAGGAAGGCAGCAACATCGGGTCTGACGAAAGGCATGGACTACTCCGCGCGAGAAAGGCTGGCCTTGATCATAAGCGTGGCAGCGCCGGCGGCAAGCGGCTGTGGCCAATGAAAATGGCGACCGGAACCCGGCGTGGCCTGATCCTGACTTGTCGCCTTGTCATAATTTCTTCTTTGCGGTGATGCCGTGCGCGGCGTAATCACACCTCGACTAGTCCCATGAGGAGTGACCATGGCTACCGCATTGAAGCAGTCGGCAGGCGACGAGACCGCGACTGCGACCGCCACCGAAGCCGTCGTTGTCCGTTTCGCAGGCGATTCGGGCGACGGCATGCAGCTGACGGGTGGTCAGTTTACCCTGTCGACGGCACTGGCCGGCAACGATCTGGCGACTTTCCCCGATTTTCCCGCCGAAATCCGCGCGCCGCAGGGCACGACGTTCGGCGTGTCGGCGTTCCAGATCAACTTCGGCTCGCGCGAGATCGATACGGCGGGCGATGAACCCGATGTGCTGGTGGCGATGAACCCGGCCGCGCTCAAGACCAATCTGCCGTCACTCCGCAAGGGTGGCCTTGTCATCATCGACAGCGGCGAATTCTCGGCGCGTAATCTCCAGAAGGCGGGTTACGAGAAGAATCCGCTCGAAGACGAGACGCTGGCGCCCTATCAGTCGCTTGCTTTCAACATCAGCCAGCTGACGCTGGAAGCCTTCAAGCCGTTCGGCCTTGGCAACAAGGAAGCGCTGCGCTGCAAGAACATGTGGAC
>CAZWMK010000182.1:0-2418 GCA_964635065.1 uncultured Sphingomonadaceae bacterium
ATTTCAATGCGCTGGAAAACGTCATGCTGCCGCAGCTGATCTTTGGCCGGGATATGGACGAATCCAGCCTGCGCGCAGCCGATCTCCTGCGCGAACTGGGGCTGGGACAAAGGTTGACGCACCGCCCGTCACAACTTTCGGGCGGTGAGCAGCAGCGCGTGGCGGTCGCCCGCGCGCTCGTCAACCGTCCGCGCCTTGTGCTGGCCGACGAACCGACCGGCAATCTCGACGAGGCAACTGCCGCGCGGGTGCTTGCGGAATTTCTCCAGCTTGTCCGCGCCCATGGCTCGGCGGCGCTGGTGGCGACCCACAATGTCGAACTGGCGCGGGCCATGGACCGGGTCGTGACATTGCACGAAGGCCATGTCGTTCCCGCCTGACAATATCCTTCCCCGCAGCACAGCGCCTTGCTAACGTCCGGGCATGCCGCACGCTGCCTTTGTCCCGCTTCGCATCCAGTCTTCCTATTCCATGCTGGAAGGCGCCATCCAGCCCAAGGGCATTGCTGCGGCCTGTGTGAAAATGCGCATTCCGGCCGCAGCCCTAGTCGACCGCAACGTCATGTTCGGGGCGATGGAATTCACCGATTATTGCATGAGTGCCGGTGTGCAGCCAATCATCGGTGCCTTGCTCGGCGTGGCAAGACCGGGCGAAGGGAATGCCATCGATTATCTTGCGCTTCTCGCCCAGACCCCGGCGGGTTATGACAATCTGACAGCGCTTGTGTCGGCCGCGCACCTTGAAAGCGATCCGTTGGCCGGTCCAAATGTGTCGCTCGATCAGGTGGCGGCGCGTGCCGATGGCTTGATTGCGCTGACGGCAGGTGCGGATGGCGCTGTGGCCCGGCTTCTGGCCGAAGAGCAGCATCCGGCGGCAGAAGCCTATCTCGACCGTTTGCAGGCGATTTTCGCCGACCGGCTTTATATCGAGATCGCCCGTTCGGAAGAGCGGATCGAAATGGCATCCGAAGCGGCGCTGATCGATCTTGCCTATGCCCGCGATCTACCGCTGGTCGCGACCAATCCGGCCGCCTTCATCGACGAGAGTTTTGCGCCCGCGCATGACGTGATGCTGTGCATCGCGCAAAGCAGCTATGTCGAACAGACCGAGCGGCGTCGCACCAACCCGAATCAATATCTGAAATCCCCGCGCGCGATGGATGCGTTGTTCGCCGACCTGCCCGAAGCGCTGGCGAATACGCTTGTCGTGGCGCAACGCTGCGCAGTGAAGGCACCCAGTCGAAAGCCGATCCTGCCAAGCCTGGCCGGTGACCGCGAGGCCGAGGCCAAGGCGCTGGAGGTGGAGGCGCAAAAGGGGCTGGCGGCGCGTCTGGCTTTTGCCGGGATCACGGGAGAGGCGGAAAAAGCCTATCATGAACGGCTGGCGTTCGAGGTCGATGTCATCAACCGCATGGGATTTGCCGGTTACTTCCTGATCGTCGCCGACTTTATCCAGTGGGCGAAATCGCAGGGTATTCCGGTGGGGCCGGGGCGTGGATCGGGGGCAGGTTCGCTGGTTGCCTGGGCGCTGACCATCACCGATCTCGATCCCCTGAAGCTGGGCCTGCTGTTCGAACGCTTCCTCAATCCCGAACGCGTATCGATGCCCGACTTTGACATCGACTTTTGCGAAACGCGGCGCGAAGAGGTGATCCGCTACGTTCAGCAACGCTATGGCCGCGATCAGGTGGCGCAGATCATCACTTTTGGAAAGATGAAGGCGCGCGCGGTGCTGAAGGATGTCGGCCGCGTGCTGCAAATGTCTTATGGTCAGGTCGACCGGCTGGCGAAACTGGTACCGAACCATCCGTCCGATCCGTGGACGCTGGAACGCGCCGTCGGAGGCGTGTCCGAACTGGCCGCCGAGCGCGAGCGTGATCCGAATGTCCGCCGTTTGCTTGACATGGCGATGAAGCTCGAAGGCCTGCCGCGTCACAGTTCGACGCACGCGGCGGGCGTCGTGATCGGAGATCGCCCGCTGTCGCAACTGGTGCCGATGTACCGCGATCCGCGATCGGACATGCCGGTGACACAGTTCGACATGAAGTGGGTCGAAAAAGCCGGGCTTGTGAAGTTCGACTTTCTTGGCCTGAAGACGCTGTCGGTACTGCAACGTGCGGTCGATCTCTTGAAGCAGCGCAACATTGATCTCGACCTTGCACGCATCCCCTGGGATGATCCCGATGTGTTTGCCCTGCTCGCACGCGGCGATACGGTCGGCGTGTTCCAGCTGGAATCCGAAGGGATGCGGCGGACGCTGGCCCAGGTGAAGCCCGACAAGTTCGAGGACATCATCGCGCTTGTCTCGCTCTACCGCCCCGGTCCGATGGACAATATCCCGACCTATGCCAATCGCAAGCATGGGCATGAGGCGCCCGATTATCTGCACCCGTTGCTGGAAGATGTGCTGAAGGAAACC
>CAZWMK010000183.1:0-2404 GCA_964635065.1 uncultured Sphingomonadaceae bacterium
ATCTGCACCCGCTGCGGCCGCAGCCTCCGCCGCGGCAGCGGCAGCCTTCTCGGCCTTATCTTCAGCGCGATCCTTCGCCTTCTGGCCCGGCTCACCCTTGTTCGGGTTGTTGCGGGCAGCGCGTTCCTTCACGCCGGCGGCGTCGAGGAAGCGGGCGACGCGATCGGTCGGCTGCGCGCCGTTCTCGACCCAATATTTCGCGCGCTCGACATCCAGAACGACGCGCTTTTCGTCGGTCTTGGCGAGCAGCGGGTTGTAGCTGCCGATGCGCTCGATGAACTTGCCGTCGCGGGGAGCGCGGCTGTCGGCGACGACAATGCGATAATAAGGACGCTTCTTGGAGCCGCCGCGCGACAGACGAATGGAAGTTGCCATAAAACCTAACCTTACCTTTCTGAAACAGTCAAATCATTGAAACTAAAAACTAAATTACTTCTTCATGAACTTGTCGAAGCCCGGAGGGAGCTGTGGCATGTCGCCACCACCCAGACCCGGCAGGCCGCCCTTGCCGCCGCCAAGGCCACCCAGACCGCCGGGCAATCCGCCACCGGCACCACCGAGCAGGCCGCCAAGGCCACCGCCCTTGCCGCCCATGAACATCTTGGCGAGGCCGCCCAGACCGCCCATCTTGCGGATTTTCTTCATCGCCGTTTCCATCTCCTGATGCATTTTCAGGAGGCGGTTCACTTCCTGCACCGTGGTGCCGGAACCCTTGGCGATACGAATCTTGCGCTTCGCATTGACCAGTGCGGGCTTTTCCCGTTCCTTCGGCGTCATCGAACCGATGATCGCATCGAGATGGAGCAGCGCCTTGTCGCTCTGCGCGTTCTGGGCCATCGCCTGCTGCGCTTTCTTGAGGCCGGGGATCATCCCGGCAAGCGCGCCAAGGCCGCCCATCTGCTGCATCTGGCGCAACTGCATGCGCAGGTCGTTGAGATCGAACTGACCTTTCGCCATTTTCTTGGCGATTTTGTCAGCCTCTTCGGCGTTGATGACTTCCGCGGCCTTCTCAACCAGCGAGACGACATCGCCCATGCCCAGAATGCGGTTGGCAACACGCGCCGGGTGGAACGGCTCGATCGCGTCGAGCTTTTCGCCCGTACCCGCAAACTTGATCGGCGAACCCGTGACGAACCGCATCGAAAGCGCCGCACCACCGCGCGCGTCGCCATCCATACGGGTCAGCACCACGCCGGTCAGCGGCACCTGCTGGGTAAAGCTGGTCGCGACGTTGATCGCGTCCTGACCGGTCAGGGAGTCGACCACCAGCAGAATTTCCTGCGGAGTGGAGACTTCGGCGACGGCCTTCATCTCGTCCATCAGCGCCTGATCGACGTGGAGACGGCCCGCCGTGTCGAGCATCAGGACATCAAAGCCCTGCAGCTTCGCCGCCTGCATCGCACGCCGGGCAATATCGACCGGCTGCTGTCCTGGGATAATCGGCAATGTCGCGACATCGGCCTGCGTGCCGAGCACCGCCAACTGTTCCTGCGCAGCCGGACGATTGACGTCGAGCGACGCCATCAGCACCTTCTTGCGTTCTTTGTCCTTCAGGCGCTTGGCAATTTTGGCGGTAGAGGTGGTTTTACCGGAACCTTGCAAACCGACCATCATGATGACGGCAGGCGGCGTCACGTCAATCATCAGATCGCTGGTTTCGGCGCCAAGGAACTCGGTCAGCGTGTCAGAGACGATCTTGACGACCATCTGCCCCGGCGTGACGGAGCGCAGCACATCGCTGCCTACCGCACGATCTGTCGCGCGATCGACAAATTCGCGCACCACGGGAAGGGCGACGTCAGCTTCGAGCAATGCGATTCGCACCTCGCGCATCGCGGCGCGGACGTCATCCTCCGTCAGCGCGCCACGTCCGCGAAGCTTGTCGAACACGCCTGTCAGGCGATCGCTCAGAGACTCGAACATCAACACCTCGTTACCGGCGGAAATCCGCCAAAAAACCTCGCATTTCCCACAACGACAAACGCGCCGGTGGGCGAAATCTCGCTGACCGGCGTTGATCCTTGGACCATCGAACTGCATCTTATGATGCAGCGGAACCAATGGATGTCATCTGGGTATCAAGCGGCAGAACCACCTGATTGCTGAGGCGCCTTTACGGGAAACTGCGGCACAACGCAAGTGAAGCGCGCCCATCATGGACTTTCGATCCGGCGATGACTAAATGGCGGGCATGGGAAGTTTCAGGAAAATGCACGGCCTCGGCAATGATTTCGTGGTTATTGATGCACGGGATAAGCTGGTTGCTCTGACCGAAGCGCAGGTACGCGCCATCGCGGATCGGCATACCGGCATTGGCTGCGACCAGTTGATCGTGATCGGCCAATCAGACCGCGCCGATGTATCCATGCGCATTTTCAATGCCGACGGATCGGAAGTGGCAGCC
>CAZWMK010000184.1:0-2375 GCA_964635065.1 uncultured Sphingomonadaceae bacterium
GGGCTGCAGTGCCTCGCCAAAGGCCACGGCCTTGGCGGCAATCACGTGCATCAGCGGACCACCCTGAAGGCCAGGGAACACCGCCGAATTCAGCTTCTTGCCGAGCGCTTCATTGTTCGACAGGATCATGCCGCCGCGCGGTCCGCGCAGCGTCTTGTGCGTGGTCGTCGTCACGACATCGGCAAACGGCAGCGGCGAGATATGTGCACCACCCGCGACCAGACCGGCGAAGTGCGCCATGTCAACCATTAGCAGCGCGCCGACACTGTCGGCGATCTTGCGGAAACGCGCGAAGTCAAGCGTGCGCGGATAGGCCGAGCCGCCCGCGATGATCAGCTTCGGCTGATGCTCCTTCGCCAGCGCCTCGACCTGGTCGAAGTCGATCAGGTGATCGTCGGGACGCACGCCATATTGCACGGCATGGAACCATTTGCCCGACTGCGCGGCCTTGGCGCCATGAGTCAGGTGGCCACCGGCATCGAGGCTGAGGCCGAGAATGGTATCGCCCGGCTTCACCAGTGCCATCATCACAGCGCCATTGGCCTGCGCACCCGAATGCGGCTGGACGTTGACATAAGTGCAACCGAACAGCTCTTTGGCACGGTCGATAGCCAGCTGTTCGACCTTATCCGACGGCGCACAGCCCTGATAATAGCGCTTGCCCGGATAGCCTTCGGCATATTTGTTGGTGAACACCGAACCTTGCGCTTCAAGAACAGCGCGGCTGACGATGTTCTCGCTGGCGATCAGTTCGATCTGTTCCTGCTGGCGACGCAGTTCGTCGCGCACCGCACCGAAAACAGCGGCGTCGGACTGACCGAGCGTGTCGTTAAAAAATCCAGCGTCGGTGGTATAGCGGGCGGGTGCCGTGCTCATTGCACTCTCCTCAGACAACAGGGTTCGAAAGCTTGTCGACGCGCCGCTGATGACGGCCACCGGCAAAGGGGGTGTTCAGAAACTGATCCAGACAATCGCGCGCCACTTCCTCGCCAATCAGGCGCGCGCCCAGCGCAAGGATGTTCGCGTCATTATGCTCGCGCGCCAGCCGCGCCATCAGGCCGGACTGACACAGGGCCGCACGGGCCGCCGGGTGGCGGTTGGCGGCAATGGAGATACCGATGCCCGAACCGCAGACAATGACGCCAAGCATTGCGCGGCCATCTGCAATGGCTTCGGCAACAGCATAGCCGAAATCAGGGTAATCGACCGAATCGGGTCCGTCACAGCCGAGATCGAGAACGACCCGGCCGCGCTCGGCCAGCCAGCCCGCAATAAGGCTTTTCAGCGGATAACCGGCGTGATCGGAGGCAATTGCGATAGTCTCGGCCAAGCCCGGCTCCCTGATTGACACGTGTGAATCCGATGCGTTGCGCGGCCCTAGCACATGCCGGGGCCGGGGATAAAGCGTCATGACATAACCCGTGGCCAGACGTGGCCGAAAGTCGCAACTGTTCAGGCTGCCTGACGCAGCGCCAGCCGATCCCAGATTTCGACCAGCGCATCGCGCAGCGCAATCATCATGGTGTCATCATGCAGCGGCCCCGGCGTGAAGCGCAGACGTTCGGTGCCGCGCGGCACGGTCGGATAATTGATCGGCTGGACGTAAATGCCATATTCGATCAGCAAGATATCGCTGATCTTCTTGGCCTTTGCCGCATCGCCCACCATGACCGGTACGATATGACTGACCGTTGGCATGACCGGCAGGCCAGCCTCGGTGAGGATTTTCTTGAGCTGCGCCGCGCGCGCCTGCTGACCATCACGCTCGGCACTTGATTGCTTCAGGTGCCTCACGCTCGCCAATGCGCCCGCCACCAGAACCGGCGACAGCGAGGTCGTGAAGATAAAGCCTGGCGCATAAGAGCGTATGACATCGATGATCACCTGATCGGCGGCAATGTAACCGCCCATCACGCCAAATGCCTTGCCCAGCGTGCCTTCGATGATCGTCAGGCGATGAGCGGCGGCGTCGCGGTCGGAAATGCCGCCACCGCGCGGGCCGTACATGCCGACGGCATGAACCTCATCAAGGTAGGTCAGCGCGTTATATTTGTCGGCCAGGTCGCAGATTTCATGGATCGGCGCGATATCGCCATCCATCGAATAGACACTTTCAAACGCGATGAGCTTCGGCACATCCGCAGGCGCGGCCGCCAGCAGTTCTTCGAGATGCTGGACATCATTGTGCCTGAACACATGCTTTTCCGCACCCGAATTACGGATGCCGGCAATCATCGAGGCGTGATTGAGTTCATCGGAAAAGATGATGCAGCCGGGCAGCAGCTTGGCGAGCGTGGCCAGCGTTGCCTCGTTCGATACATAGCCCGACGTGAACAGGAGCGCACCGTCCTTGCCGTGCAAGTCGGCCAGTTCGC
>CAZWMK010000185.1:0-305 GCA_964635065.1 uncultured Sphingomonadaceae bacterium
TGCCGACGACGAAATCGACATCGTCCGCCACGCCCGCCGCTTCATAGACGCCACGACCATGTTCGCCGAAAAAGCCCATGCCGTGCGCTTCATCGACGAGGATCATCGCCCCCGCCGCCTTGGCGACCGCCACCATTTCCTTCAGCGGCGCGATGTCTCCAAGCATCGAATAGACGCCTTCGAGGATGACGAGCTTGCCAGCCTCTGCCGGCAGACGCTTCAGGCGCTTTTCGAGGTCTTCGACGCTGTTGTGGCGGAAACGCACGATGTCGGCATTGCCCATGGCGCAGCCGTCATAGATCGAC
>CAZWMK010000185.1:315-2358 GCA_964635065.1 uncultured Sphingomonadaceae bacterium
GTAATCGCCGCGTCCGGCCAGTGTCGACACCATGCCAAGATTGGCCTGATAGCCGGTCGAAAAGACCATGGCGTGCTTGGTGCCATAGAATTCGCGCAGCGCGTCTTCGCATTCCTTATGGCCCTGATAGGTGCCGTTCAGCACACGTGAACCCGTGGTGCCTGCGCCATAGTTGTCGAGCGCTGCCTTGCCCGCTGCAATCACGTCGGGGTCGAAGGTCATGCCCATATAGTTGTAGGTGCCGACAAGGATTGTTTCCTTGCCGTTGATGATGGCGCGCGTTGGCGACAGCACCTTTTCCATGACAATCGAGAAGGGGTCGCGCACGCCGCTGTCGAGCAGCGCCTGACGTTCGGCGATGATGCCGTCAAACTTGGAAAGCAGATCGGTCATGGCGCGCCTCAGCCGTTCTTGATCTTCACAATCGCGTCAGTCACCTGACCCACTGTTTCCAGATCGGGCAGCATGTTGAGCGGCAGGATGATGTCATATTCATCCTCGAACGCGGCCACGAGGTCCATGACCGTCAGCGAATCCAGTTCAAGGTCGTTGGCAAAGCTGGTGTCGGCCGAAACAGCGATGTCCTTGCGGTTGAACGGTGCAATAAGCTCGATGATGCGGGGCAGCGCTTCTTCACGGGTCAGGGCCATGGTCGTCCTTTGAGCAGAGCAATATGCCGCCTCTGCCACCCATTTGTGGCGAGAGTTGGCCGAAGCCATGGCTCTATAACCAGCCTGCCGTGCGATACCAGTCCGCAGTTTGCGCGATGCCCGCTGCCGATTCGATGCGCGGCGCCCAGCAGCCGAGTGCGATCAGGCGGCGTGCATCCGCCGTCCAGTCGGGATGGGCGAGATAGCGGGCGCGGTCGAAGCTGAGTTTCGGGAGGTTTCCCGAAAAGCGGGCGCGAATACTGTCGATGGCAGCGCCCATGTGCAGGGCGGCGGCAGGCAAGGGCAGATAGATGGGTGAAACGCCCAGCGCATCGGCGATCAGCGTCGCCATGTCGCGGTGGCTCAGGCCGCCGGGCGTGCCATCCTCGATCTCGTAAGTCTGGCCGATGGCGCCCGGCGCATCGGTGAGCGCGAGCAGCGCACGGCCCAGGTCTTCGACATGGATCAACGAAAAGCGCCCCTTGCCTGGCAATATCGCAAACCCGCGCGCCACCATGCGGAACACTTCCAGCGTTTCGCGGTCGCCGGGGCCGTAGACGGCAGGCGGGCGCACGATCGTCCAGTCAAGGCCACTCTGGATGACGACATCTTCGGCGGCATGTTTCGATGCGCCATAGGCGGACAGATGCGGTTCGCGCACCGACAGGGATGACAGGTGGATGAAACGCGCAATGCCGGCTTTTCTGGCGGCAGCAACCATGTTCGCGGTGCCGGCGACATTGCCAGCATCGAAACCGGCGCGGTCGCGGGCATTGATGACGCCGGCAATGTGGATGACCGCATCCGCCCCAGCGACCAGCCGGTCGAGGGTTTCCGTGTCGTCAAGCGCGCCAGAAATCCACCGGATATCGGCGCCGTCCTTCCGCGCCTGGCGCGTCAGGGCTTGCGTGGCAAAGCCAAGGCCGGGGGCGATGCGCAGCAGGTGACTGCCGACAAAACCCGTCCCGCCCGTGACTGCGATTTTCATGCGCGCGCGGCCGTCACGCCGCCTTGTCGAGCGGCAGGATTTCGCCGGCAAGATATTGCGCGCGCGCTTTCGAACGGCTGAGCTTGCCTGACGACGTGCGCGGCAGCGAGCGCGGCGGCACCAGTTCGACCAGGCAGTTCATGCCGGTGATGGCGCGCACCTTGGCCTTGATCGCCTCGCGCAGGTCTTCGCGTTCGATGGTGTCAGACGTGCGGCACTGGACAAGGACGGCAGGTGTTTCTTCGCCATTATCCTGCGTGATCGAGAAAGCGGCGATGTCGCCAGCCTTGAAACCGGGCAACTGTTCGATTGCCCACTCGATGTCCTGCGGCCAGTGGTTCTTGCCGTTTATGATGATCATGTCCTTGGCGCGGCCGACAATGAACAGGTAGCCATCTGCCAGAT
>CAZWMK010000186.1:0-2270 GCA_964635065.1 uncultured Sphingomonadaceae bacterium
ACCAGCCGACGAAGAACATCACTTCCGAAGCGATGAACAGGATCATGCCATAGCGATGATGCAGCTGCACGACCGGGGTATGATCGCCGGCATTGGCTTCGCGCACGACATCCGACCACCAGCTGTACATGGTGAAGAGAACGCCAGCCAGGCCCAGATAAAAGGCCCAGGCGCCGAATGCCGCGTCGTGCATCCAGCCGATCCCGCCAGCCGCCATGACCAGCACGGCCATGGAACCGACCAGCGGCCACGGGCTGGGCGGAAGAATATGATAATCGTGGTTCTTGGCGCTCGCCATGACTTGCTCACCCCTTGTTCAGCGCAATGACCTGTCCGGTCCCCGCGCACTTCTTACGCTTAACGATCAGCCTTGGGCTGGGTCGGGAAAAATGTGTAACTCAATGTGATTTCCTCGATCTTGCGCGCGTCCGGATCCTTCAGGATGGCGGGATCGATGAAATAGGTCACCGGCATGTCGATCGACTCGCCGGGTTGCAGCGTCTGCTCGGTGAAGCAGAAGCATTCGATCTTGATGAAATGCGGGCCCGCTGTTGCCGGCGAAACATTGAACGACGCCGTGCCGGTGATCGGCTCTTTGCCGAGGTTCTGCGCACGATAGAAGGCAATGCGCCGCTCGCCGATGCGCACAGCCGGATCGACCGTGTTGACCGGCTTGAACGACCAACCGAGACCGGGCGCGACATTGGCGTCAAAGCGCACCTGCACCTGCTTGCCACCCAAAGCGGCCAGTTCCTCCGCGCGCGGCAAGGCGGTTGCGTCCGCGCGCTGCGTTGTGCCGCCATAACCGGTGACCTGGCAGAAAAGCTGGTAAAGCGGCACGGCGGCATAAGCGACGCCGACCATCGCAATGGCGACGCCCGCGGCCAGCCAGCCTGTCCGTTGGATACGCGCGGCCGTCATGCTAGGTCATCCGTGCCACGGTGATGGCAAAGAACAACAATGCCATCGCCAGCAAGATACCACCAAGCACGAGATTACGGCTACGGCGCTTGCGTTCAAAGTCGCGCATGTCGTCGTTCATGCGAGCACCCATGTGTCAGCAACCAGCGCTGCGAACAGCGCGAACAGGTACAGGATCGAATAACCGAACAGGCGTTTTTCCGGCCGCATCGCGGCTGGATCATCAGCGCGATTGCGATGGACCGAGATCGCCAGCGCAACGAACAGCGCGCCAAGGACTGTCGCCGTCACGCCATAGATGGCGCCGACAAGCCCAAGCGCCCAAGGCGCGATACTGATGGCGGCAAGAACCCAGCTGTAGAGATGAATCTGAAGCCGTGTCGCCGCGCGTCCGGCCACGACCGGCAGCATCGGAATGCCGGCCTTGGCATAATCCGAGCGCACGAAAAGGGCGAGGCTCCAGAAATGCGGCGGCGTCCAGGCGAAGATGATCGCGAAGAGCAGCACCGGAAGAAGCGTGACATCGCCTGTCACGGCAGCCCAGCCGATCATCGGCGGAAAAGCGCCTGCGGCTCCGCCGATCACGATATTCTGGGGCGTCCGGCGCTTCAGCCAGACCGTGTAGATCAGGACGTAGAAAAGAATGGATCCGGCAAGTATCGCGGCCGAGATCCAGTTGACCGCCAAAGCCATGACCGTAACTGCGCCAACGGCGAGCGTAAGTGCAAAACCGAGGGCTGCAGCGGGTTGCAGGCGGCCCGCAGGCAAAGGCCGGCCTTCGGTGCGCTTCATCAGCGCATCGACGTCCATCTCGTACCACTGGTTGAGCGCGCCGGATGCGCCCGCTGCAACCGCAATGCACAAGATAGCCGTAAAACCGATGACGGGGTGGATGGTCCCCGGTGCCGCAAGCAAACCGCAGGCGGCCGTAAACACCACCAGCGTCATGACGCGCGGCTTGAGAAGGGCGAAATAATCGCGCCAGTCCGCAAGGTCGGGCGCCATCGTTGCCGATGGCGCCGCGCCTTGCATGGTTATGGTCGAAACCTTGCTCACGCTTACTTGATCTGCGGGAGGGTCTCGAACTGGTGGAACGGCGGCGGCGACGACAGCGTCCATTCCAGCGTGGTGGCGCCTTCACCCCACGGGTTGGCCGCCGCCTTGCTGCCCGCGATCAGCGACCAGATCATGTTGATGAGGAACACGACCACGCCGACCACGATGATCTCGTAACCGATGGTCGAGACCTTGTTATAGAAAGCATAGGCGTCCGGATAATCGGGATAGCGACGCGGCATGCCGTCAAGGCCGAGGAAGTGCATCGGGCAGAACAGCACGTTGCCGCCGAT
>CAZWMK010000187.1:0-2183 GCA_964635065.1 uncultured Sphingomonadaceae bacterium
ATTCCTGCAGGTCGACACCACGAACATCCTGTTCATATGCGGTGGTGCCTTTGCAGGTCTGGAACGCATCATCGCCGACCGTCTGCAAGGCAAGTCGATCGGCTTTGGCGCTTTCGTCGCTGCTCCTGAAGAGCGGCGGACCGGCGAAGTGCTGCGCCAGTGCGAGCCGGAAGACCTGCTGAAGTTCGGTCTCATCCCCGAATTCATCGGTCGTCTGCCAGTGATCGCCACGCTTGAGGATCTCGACGAACCGGCGCTGATCAAGATCCTGACCGAGCCGAAGAACGCGCTCGTCAAGCAGTATCAGAAGCTGTTCGACATGGAGGGCGTGAAGCTCAACTTCCAGGCCGACGCCCTGTCTGCGATTGCCCGCCGCGCCATCGAGCGTAAGACCGGTGCGCGTGGCCTGCGTTCGATCATGGAAGGCATATTGCTCGACACCATGTTCGATCTGCCGGGCATGACGGACGTCGACGAGATCGTCATCGACAAGGATGTTGTAAGCGGCGTGAAAGAGCCGATTCGCATCTATGCCAAGGAAAGTGCCGGCGGCGCGGCCTGAGCAGCGTCGTACAGGAAGAAATGATGACAGGGCGGCCTTGAAAACCGCCCTGTTTTCATATCTGCCGCACAGATTGCAGGCAGGTGATTGATGAACGCGGCAATCGCTCCCATATTGTCGGCAAAGGGACCAGCCGGAGACGCCCATGGGGGGTGCGCCGGAGGTTGCCAGGTTGGAGCGTAAATGACGCAGAATCATGCTGTTTTGCCGCTGCGCGACATAGTCGTGTTTCCGCAGATGATCGTGCCGCTGTTTGTGGGGCGCGAAAAATCGGTGCGCGCGCTCGAGGCAGTGATGCAAGGCGACAAGCAGGTTTTCCTGCTTTCGCAGATTAATCCCGCAGACGAAGACCCAGGCCGCGCCGAGCTTTACGAGGTCGGAACGGTGGCCACCGTGCTGCAGTTGCTGAAACTGCCCGATGGCACGGTGAAGGTTCTGGTCGAAGGCCAGCAGCGCGCCCGGGTCGTCGACCTCAAGGCCGATGGCGAATATCTGACCGCCGATATCGACATGATCGCCGACGATCAGGCCGAAGGGCCGGAAGTCGAAGGCTTGATGCGGTCGGTCGTCAAGCAGTTCGAACAATATGTGCGCCTGAACAAGAAGGTCGCGCCAGAAGTTGTGGTTCAGGTCGGACAGATCGAGGACCCCGCGCGTCTTGCCGATACGGTTGCGTCGAACCTTAATCTCAAGATCGTCGACAAGCAGGCGCTTTTGACGGAAACCACGACGGTCAAGCGGCTGGAGATGGTCTTCGCCTTCATGGAAGGCGAGATGGGCGTCTTGCAGGTCGAGAAGAAAATCCGCTCGCGCGTCAAGCGCCAGATGGAGAAGACGCAGCGGGAATATTATCTCAACGAACAGCTGAAGGCGATCCAGCGCGAGCTGGGCGAGGGCGATGACGAGCGCAATGAAGTCGCCGAGCTGGAAGAAAAGATCGCCAAGACCAAGCTGAGCCAGGAAGCGCGCGAAAAGGCGACAGCCGAGGTCAAGAAGCTGAAGGCGATGTCGCCGATGTCGGCAGAAGCGACCGTCGTGCGGAATTATCTCGACACGCTGCTCGGTCTGCCATGGGGCAAGAAGTCCAAGGTGCGCCGCAACATCAAGGCGGCGCAACAGGTCCTCGATGCCGATCATTATGGCCTGGAAAAGGTCAAGGATCGAATCGTCGAATATCTTGCTGTGCAAGCGCGCACCAACAAGCTGAAAGGGCCGATTCTCTGTCTCGTCGGTCCGCCTGGCGTCGGCAAAACTTCGCTTGGCCGTTCGATTGCCAAGGCGACCGGGCGCGAGTTCATTCGCCAGTCGCTTGGTGGCGTGCGCGACGAGGCGGAGATTCGCGGCCACCGCCGCACCTATATCGGCTCGATGCCCGGCAAGGTGATCCAGAATCTGAAAAAGGCCGGCACCGGTAATCCGCTGTTCCTGCTCGATGAAATCGACAAGCTTGGACAGGACTTCCGGGGCGACCCTTCGTCGGCGCTGCTCGAAGTGCTCGATCCGGAACAGAACGCCAAGTTCAACGACCATTATCTCGAGGTCGACTACGACCTGTCGGACGTGATGTTCGTGACGACGGCCAATTCGCTCAACATGCCGCAGCCCCTGCTCGACCGCATGG
>CAZWMK010000188.1:0-2159 GCA_964635065.1 uncultured Sphingomonadaceae bacterium
CCATGCGGTTCATTGCAAACATCGCCGCAAGGACCAGCCCTGCCGCCCCCAGCGCCATCAGGTTCAGGCCCTTGGTGTAAAACAGCGCGATGATGGTCACAGCCCCCATGTCGTCAACGATGGCAACCGTAACCAGGAACAGCTTGAGCGACGTCGGCGCACGATGGCCCAAGAGGGTCAGAACGCCAAGGGCAAAGGCAATGTCGGTTGCTGCGGGGATGGCCCAGCCCGCAGCCAGCACAGGATCGCTGCCGGCAATCGCCATGTAGAACGCTGCTGGCACCGCCATGCCTGCCACCGCCGCCAGCACAGGCAAGCGACGCTGGGACCAGGTCGATAACCGGCCATCAAAGAGTTCGCGCTTGATCTCCAGCCCGACGAAAAGGAAGAAAATCGCCATCAACCCGTCATTGATCCACAGGTGCGGCGTCATTGGCCCCAGTTTCGGCGTCAACGCCGGGCTGACAGCTGTATGCAGCAGGTGATGATAAAGCTCTGCATAGGCAGAATTGGCGACCAGCATCGCAAGGATCGCGGCAAAAATCAGCAGTATGCCGCCCGCCGCTTCATGGGAGAGAAAATCCCGCAAGACAGATAAGGGACGCGCACGGGCGATTGCCATCGAAAATCCTCGCTCAAATCTCTGTCAGTCAGACAGCAGCATTAACAGCCTCAATCTCATGGCTCCAGCATAACCGGACAACCGCGCGCCGATTATTGCGTCACGCGCCGGGCAAAGGCGGTGATATCATCAAGCACTGGTGCGCGATTGCGAAACGGCACCGCCAATGTCGTCACCAGCCCGGCATGGCCAAGCCGCTCATAGCTGCGGCGTTCGACCGGCACACCCACCGCACGCAACCGGGCTTCCAGCGTATCGCTGTTGCGCGGATGGACCAGCCGGTCGCGCGCGCCCGTCGCAAGGAAAAGCGGCGGTGCGCCGGGGGCAACGTGGTTGATCGGCTGCGTCACCTGCGGGTCGGGCGCCGCGCCGAAGGCCGCACGGGTGGCGGCAGCGCTGAACGGCAGAAAATCATATGGTCCGGCCAGCGCGATCACGCCCCGGATCAGGCGGCGATCGTCGCCCAGCCAGCGCGGATCAAGCGCCAGCATGACCGCATTGTAAGCGCCCGCCGAATGACCGGCGATCACCATGCGGTCGGGATCGCCGGCATAGGATGGCGCATGGCGGGCCAGCCAGCGCAGGGCGGCGGCGTTATCCTCGATGAAGGCCGGATAACGCACCTGCGGCACCAGACGGTAATCGGCCACCGCCACGACAAAACCGCGCGCGGCGAGGGCACGGGCGACAAAGGCATAGCCCTCCTTCGCACCGCCATTCCACGACCCGCCATAGATGAACAGCAGCACCGGGTGACGGTGTTCGTCCGAACCCGCACGGGCGCGAACCGGCGCATAGACATCCAGCCGCTGGCGCGGATCGGCCCCGAAAGCGGCATCGTGCACCACGCGCACGGCATCCCTGTCGTGCGGCATGACCGCGTTGAACATCCTGACCGGCGAACAGGCCGCCGCCGTCAGCAACAGCAGCGATGTCAGGGCCGCACGTCCGTTCACAGTCGCCCGGCCTCAGGCGCGGACATAGGTGATGGCGGAACCATCTTCGGCCTTGAACGACAGCCCGGCCCAGCCCAGCGCATCGTCATACCAGCTATCCAGCGTCACATCGCCCGTCAGCGCATAACGCATGGCCCTGAGCGTCTGGCCACTGGCCGTCGCTATTGGCTCGACCCCCAGCTTGCGGATCTGCGGGCGCATCAAACGACCGTCTTGCGTATTGATCCATGGGCCATACATCTGGCCACGGTTCCAGTGGGTCGCCGGCCGGGCGTTGGCTGGCGCGACATACCGCGGCGCCTTGCTGCCGACGACCACCAGTCCGGCATCCGATGGTGTGATCGATACGCGATGTTTCTTGCCATTGTCGTTTGTTGTCGATTCCAGCCCGACAACGGCACCATCCTGCCATGTCTCGGTGGCTCGATGGACATAGCGGAACAGCGTGACCGGACCGAATTTGAACATGAGGTCAACCGCAACATCCACGGTCAGCCGGTCGCCATCGGGCCTGAAGTTCAGGACATGCGTACCAAGCTGGCGCTGGCCGCGCATCACGCGAAACATCAATTGCCGTGCCG
>CAZWMK010000189.1:0-1724 GCA_964635065.1 uncultured Sphingomonadaceae bacterium
AATCTCAAGGAAACCGTGACCCGCGTGCTTGCATCGCTGACGCCCCGCGAAGAGCGCGTGCTGCGCATGCGTTTTGGTATCGGCATGAACACTGATCATACCCTCGAAGAGGTTGGCCAGCAGTTTTCCGTGACGCGCGAACGCATCCGTCAGATTGAAGCCAAGGCGCTCAGAAAGCTCAAGCACCCGTCGCGTTCGCGCAAGATGCGCAGCTTCCTCGACACCTGAGGCCGAAAACCGCTTTTTTCTTTTCCAAGCCGGCGAGACGTGCGCGTCCCGCCGGCTTTTTTATCGGACTTAATGCGTTGTTTACGTCCCCCGCATAGCCTGCTTTCCATGTCATTCACATGGACCGGAGATGTCCGGCGATAAAATGAGGTCGGGGCCATGGCGTTTAAGGCAGTCAATCCAGTCCTTGATCACGAACGAGCCAATCTGCGGGCCGATCCACCGTGCTTCGCATTCGATCTGCTCAACCACATCGATCAGGACGGGGCGGCCTCGAACCTGCATCTATCGCATCTCGGCGCCGGACAATTGCGCCCGCTCGACGTTGCGCTCTCTGACGCCGCGCATTTTCTCTCCATCCTGCACGGCACACATCCCAGCTTTGCCGAACTGGCCGAACATGGCGCAGGCATGACCTGTCCGCCGGTCGTGACCGAATGGCTGGCAATGGCAGCCAACACGTTTGACAGTGATCGTCAGTGGTTGACCGCATTGGTTCTGGCCTGCGGGACGACAAAGATTACCCAGGGTCTGACGCAAACCGAACAGCTGGTGCGCAACCAGCGGGACGCAATGCTGACCCTCGCACGTTCCGAACGCGCGGCCTGTGCTCTGGGGGCTGCCGCTGCCATGGTCCATGAATGGGATGTGATCCGCAGTGCGCTCTTGAAGGCGGCGCACCATGTGGGCCATGCCCGTATCACAGCACATATGGGCCTGTCCGACGAACTGCCGCGCGATCTCACGCGACTTGCCATGATTGCCTCTGCCGGAACGGCGGCGACCCGTCGCGCGCTTTCCTTTGGCGCGCGGCAACTTGTCGGCATTCATCGCACCCTGTGGGATCTGCTGGAAGCGCGCCACGCACGTTATGTTTCGCAAAGCTGAGAGCTTGCCCTGAACGCCCGCCTCGCCTAGCTGTCGATCAAAGGACAGTTAGCAAGGATGACTATCATGCGTTTCACGGGTACGAGCGCCTATGTCGCCACCGAGGATCTGAAAGTCGCGGTCAACGCCGCCGCTACCCTGCGCCGCCCGCTCCTCGTCAAAGGAGAGCCTGGCACCGGCAAAACAGTGCTGGCCATCGAAATCGCCAAGGCTTTCGATGCCCCTTTGATCGAATGGCATGTGAAATCGACCACCAAGGCGCAGCAGGGTCTTTACGAATATGATGCGGTCAGCCGCCTGCGCGACAGCCAGCTGGGCGACGAGCGCGTGCGCGATATCCGCAATTACATCCGCAAGGGCAAATTGTGGGAGGCCTTTACCGCGCCCGAATTGCCGGTGCGGAAGACCGGAGGCTCTTCCAGCGGCGGCACGGTGTAGCGTTCGCCCGCGTCGAGAATCTTCTCGAACAGGACCGTCCCGTCAGCCGCGTTGACCATGACCCAGGCGGGGCGCACGGCCAGGACCTCGACCCCTTGCTGGGCCTGGGCGACGACCTGGACATCCGCGCCAAGCGCCTCGTCCAGCGCCACCTCGACGGTGGTGCCGGA
>CAZWMK010000189.1:1780-2085 GCA_964635065.1 uncultured Sphingomonadaceae bacterium
GCGGCCCCGGCCAGAACGCCGGTTTCACACGGGTTGATCGCGGCGATGGGTCCATCGCGCGAGGTGAGCACCGGCACGTCCAGAGCCTGCGGACGGTACAGGCGGTCCATCACGTCCGGCCCGTCGGCACTGGCCAGCGCCTCGGCCGGGCGGGTGGTGACAAGGGCCGAAGCCCCCGTGTCCGCATTCGACAAGGGATCGATCTGCGCCACCACGCTGGGCGGCTCGTCGACCGGGGCAAGCTGGACGCGCTGCACCTCTTGCAGGACCGACCAGCCGCCATAGCCCAGCCCGCCGGCCAGCAC
>CAZWMK010000190.1:0-2062 GCA_964635065.1 uncultured Sphingomonadaceae bacterium
CCGCGCGGGCACGGACGCAGGCGACGATCATCGGCGTGACGGGCAGCGTCGGCAAGACCAGCGTCAAGGAGGCGCTGCGACTGGCACTGGAGCGACAGGCCGCCGATCATGTCCACGCCTCGGTAAAAAGCTACAACAACCACACGGGCGTTCCGCTCAGTCTTGCCCGTATGCCTGCCTTCAGCCGTTTTGGCGTGTTCGAAATGGGCATGAACCATGCGGGAGAGCTTGCGCAGCTGACACGGATGGTGCGCCCGCATGTGGCGGCAGTGACGTGGATTGCATCGGCGCACCGGGCCTTTTTCGATTCGGATGAAGCGATTGCCGATGCCAAAGGCGAGATTTTCGCAGGTCTTGAGGCGGGCGGGACCGCTATCATTCCCTACGACAACCCGCATCGTGAGCGGTTGATCCGCCATGCGCGGCCCTATGCTGCCCATATTGTCACATTCGGCGAGGGCGAAGGCGCCGATGTGCGGGCGGTGCGCGTCGCGCTGGGTGCGGATGGCAGCGACGTTCTGGTCGATCTCGGCGCGGGGCAGCAACTGACGATGCATGTTGCCAGTGCCGGACGCCACTGGGTCAACAACAGTCTTGCTGTCATTGCCGCCGTGCGTGCGGCAGGTGGCGACGTTGGTCAGGCGGCGCTGGCGCTTGCCGAACTGCCGGGTCTTGCCGGGCGCGGTCGCCGGGAAAACATTGCGCTGCCGGACGGGACCGCCCTTTTGATCGACGAAGCTTATAACGCCAATCCCGCCTCGATGGCGGCGGCGCTGGCGGTTCTGGGCAAGCTGGCGCCTGAGGGACGCCGGATTGCCGTTCTTGGCGCCATGCGCGAACTGGGCGACGAAAGCGACCGTTTCCATGTCGAACTGGCTGGGCCGATCGCGGCAGCAGGTGTGGCGGCGGTGGTTCTTGTCGGCGATGAAATGGAACCGCTTGCGAAACTGTTGCAAGCGCGTGGCAATGTGGCGCATGTGCGCGACGCTACTGCTGCCCTTGATGCCGTGCGCGCCGTCCTGAAGGCGGGCGATGCCCTGCTCGTCAAGGGGTCGAACAGCGTGGGCTTGTCGCGACTTGTCGCGCAACTGACCGGGACGACGGACTGATGCTGTATCATCTTGCCGAGGCTGCGGGCTTCGAGAGCCTTCTCAACCTGTTTCGTTATCTGACGTTCCGGTCGGGCGCTGCGCTGGTGACAGCGCTTTTCATCGGCCTTGTCATGGGGCCGCGCATGATCGGCTGGCTGCGCCTGAAGCAGGGTAAGGGGCAGCCGATCCGCGAGGACGGCCCGGCTTCGCACCTGCTGACCAAAAAGGGCACGCCGACGATGGGCGGCCTCATGATCCTCATCAGCTTCACCGTCGCGACGCTTTTGTGGATGGACTATACAAATGGTTTCGTCTGGGTCTGCCTTGGGGTGACGCTGGGCTATGGCGCCATCGGCTTTTCCGATGATTATGCCAAGGTGTCGAAAGGCAGTCACAAGGGCGTATCAGGCCGGATGCGGCTGTTCCTTGAATTCCTGATCGCCGGCATCGCCGTCGCCTATATCAGCAGCCGCACGGGTACCAAGCTTTACCTGCCGTTTCTGAGCGGCGTCGGTATTCCGCTTGGTTATTTCTACATTGCCTTTGGCGCCTTCATCATTGCGGGCTTCGGCAATGCCGTGAACCTGACCGATGGGCTGGACGGACTGGCGACCATGCCGGTGGTGATTGCCGCCGGCACCTTTGGGCTGATTGCCTATTTCGTCGGCAATGTGAAATTTTCAGATTATCTCGGCATTCATTATGTCGCGGGCGCGGGCGAACTGGTGGTGTTCGTTGGCGCGCTGATCGGGGGCTGTCTGGCCTTTCTGTGGTACAACGCGCCACCTGCCGCCGTGTTCATGGGCGATACGGGAAGCCTTGCTTTGGGCGGGGCTTTGGGGTCGATCGCGGTCGTGACCAATCATGAAATCGTGCTTCTGATCGTTGGCGGCTTGTTCGTGCTCGAAACCGTGTCGGTCATCGTGCAGGTGATCAGCTTTAAAACCACGGGCAAGCGCGTGTTCCGCATG
>CAZWMK010000191.1:0-2013 GCA_964635065.1 uncultured Sphingomonadaceae bacterium
ATCATCAGGATCAGGCCGATGGCGATGGGAATGTTCGTCGTGCCCCAGGACAGGCTGTCAATCGCCCCGGGCAGCCAGTCAAAGGTTGAACCAAGGCCGACCCCCAGCGCCATGGCAAGGAAGATCCACAAGGTAAGGTAGCGGTCGAGGAACGACAGGCGCTCGCGTCCGGATGCTGTTGCCATGGCCGCCTCCCCTCAACCGCCGACGCGGTTGCCGGCGGCATCCACGACCTGCTCGCCATCTTCCTTGGCGAAGGCGCCGCGCTGTTCGGCCGGGATCAGGTCGAGCACCTCTTCCGAGGGACGGCACAGCTTCACGCCACGCGGTGAGACGACCAGAGGGCGGTTGATCAGGATGGGATGCTCCATCATCTCGTCGATCAGCTGCGCGTCGGTGAGGTCCGGGTTGCCCAGCCCCAGTTCGGCAAAGGGCGTGCCCTTCTCGCGCAGCAGGGCGCGAGGCCTGATCCCGGCGCGAGCAATCAGACTTTCGAGCAAGGCGCGCGAAGGCGGCGTCTTGAGATATTCCACCACGTGCGGTTCGATTCCGGCGTTGCGGATCATGGCAAGCGCATTGCGCGAAGTGCCGCAATCGGGGTTATGGTAGATGACAATGTCGGTCATTGCGTCCCTCGGGCGTTGCAGGTGAGGGTGCCGAGCAGATCGGTGCAGAGCTCCGGCTCACCCTGGCAGCAGTCCTGCATCAGGAACGCCAGGAGCCTGCGCATCCCGGCAAAATCGGCACGATAATGAACAAGGCGGCTCTCGCGCTCGGACCGCACGAGGCCCGCGCGCTCAAGCGTCGCCAGATGGTGCGACATGGTCGAAGGCGGCACCTTTGCCTGTTCGGCGATGGCCCCGGCGATCAGGCCGTCAGGACCGGCTTTGACAAGCATACGAAACACCGAGAGGCGCGTTTCATGGGCAAGCGCGCCAAGCGCATCCACGGCCCAGACCTGCGCATTCATGTCGTCCATCTGTTTCGGCCCTTCCGGTTTGACCGGATAGTGAAGCCGGACACCCGGCGTCAATTGATATTTCCAGAATTATCGAATTAATGACCTGCCAACAGGCCCGGGCTTGGCCGGTCCGGCTGATCGAGGGCCCGCGACAGGACAGGTCCACGGCCCATTGCCTCGATCAGCTGGGGAATAGACGACCTATCGCCGCCGACAGCAAACCTATCATTGACCCCTGATTTTCTACTGATTAGGTAGAGATTGCAGCGACCGTCAGATCGCTCGGAAAATCGCTATGGTGCCTGGCGTCAACGCAAGCACGAAACCGCATCGGTCATAGCGATCGACTTCATCCTCGGCGGATGCGCGGCGCCACAAGGCAGCGACAAGCCGTTCCCAGCAGGCCGAGCCTTACACAGGCAGGCCCTACCGGCGCAGCACTGTGCGTGCAGCCTGCCCGATTCATTCGCACATTTCACACATTAGGAAGCTGCTCACCGTTGGGGGCAGCGACGGGACAATCATGACTGACCTGCGTACAAGGAAGAAGAACAGAAGAGCGTTTGCGGGCCTGGCCCTGCAGTCCGTTTCGGCCATTGCATTCAGTGTTGCGGCACAGACCCCGGCCCTGGCGCAAGCGCCGGTCGACAGTGCCGGATTCGACGCCGCCGATGGCGAGATCGTGGTGACCGCCCGCCGCCGCGAGGAAACCGCGCAGGACGTGCCGGTCGCGCTCAGCGTGGTGAGTGCCGACACGCTCGAACGGAGCGGCAATTTCACGCTCGGGCAGGTTCAGCAACTGGTTCCCAGTCTCCAGGTGCAGGGGAGCAATCCGCGCAACACCAGCGTCAACATCCGCGGTCTCGGCGCCAATTCGTCGGCGGCTGTCGATGGCCTGGAATACGGGGTCGGCTTCTATGTCGACGGCGTATATTACGGTCGCCCCGGCCAGTCACAGTTCGACCTGATCGATCTGGCCCAGATCGAAGTGCTGCGCGGCCCGCAGGGCACGCTGTTCGGCAAGAACACGACAGCTGGCGCGCTCAACATCA
>CAZWMK010000192.1:0-1353 GCA_964635065.1 uncultured Sphingomonadaceae bacterium
CGACCTCCTGCGGATTTTCGGTCAGCAGAACATGCTGCATCGCATGATGAACAGCGGTCTGGCCGATGGCGAGGCGATCGTTCATCCGTGGATTTCCAAGGCGATCGAAACCGCGCAGAAGAAGGTCGAAGCGCGAAACTACGATATCCGCAAGCAGCTTTTGCAATATGACGATGTGATGAATGACCAGCGCAAGGTCATTTACGAACAGCGTCAGGAAGTGATGGATTCCGAGACGGTGGGGGATGTCGTCAGCGACATGCGCCACGAAACCATCAACGAACTGGTCGCTGCCCATTGCCCGGCCAACGTCTATCCCGAACAATGGGATGTGCCGGGTCTGAAGGCAAAGGTGGCGGCAACGCTGGCGCTTGATGTGCCGTTCGAGGCCTGGGTCAAGGAACAGGCCGTTGATCCCGAAATCTTCGTCGAGCGCCTGATCGCGCTGGCCGATCAGGCGCTGGCCGACAAGGCCGCGGCGCTTGATCCCGCGATGTGGACGCAGATCGAAAAAAGCTTCCTGTTGCAGGCGATCGACCATCACTGGAAAGAGCATCTGGCCACGCTTGATGCGCTGCGTCAGGTCATCCACCTGCGGGCCTATGCCCAGAAGAACCCGCTGAACGAATATAAAAAGGAAGCCTTCGCGCTGTTCGAGCGGTTGATGGGCCTTGTGCGCGAAGATGTGACGCGCATGCTGAGCCACGCCCAGTTCCAGCTTCAGGCGCCACCGCCACTCGATCTGCCCGAAGGACTGGTCACGACGCATTTCGATCCGTTCTCGGGCGACGATAACACCAATGACATCGACGCCAGCAGCGGCGGCTTTGTCACAAGCGCGCTGCCGACGCGGCAGATGGTGCCAAATGATATCCCGCAAGATGTGCTTGATGCGCTCGGCGACCCTTCGGAATGGGATGCCAAGATTTCCCGCAATGCCCCGTGTCCCTGCGGTTCAGGCCGCAAATACAAGCACTGTCACGGCACACTCTGACCGTATTGATCCATGACATGAGCCGCTCCCGCACCGGGGGCGGCTTTTCTTTGTCCGCCGGTTATGGCGCCGTGTCGAGCTTCAGGCAGCTATCGGTCTGGTCGCGGATGACGACCCGTATCCAGCGTTCAAGATTGCGGGCATAGCGCCGCGTATAGCCGCGCGGGTTGCGCGCATCGCGCTTGATCGGCGATGGCAGGACGGCGGCCAGTTGCGCGGCTTCGCGCCGGGTAAGCGTCTCGGCGCTGTGCTTGTAATAATGCTGTGCGCCGGCTTCGGCGCCGAAGACGCCGATGCCAAGTTCGGCGACGTTCAGATAGACTTCCTTGTCGCCGAAGGTGATGCCACAGCGCGCCTCC
>CAZWMK010000192.1:1363-2002 GCA_964635065.1 uncultured Sphingomonadaceae bacterium
GCGACATTCAGATAAACTTCCATGATCCGCCGCTTGCCCCAGATATTTTCGATGAGGACGGTGAACCAGACCTCCAGCCCTTTTCTGAGCCAGCTGCGTTCGTGCCACAGGAAGACATTTTTGGCGGTCTGCTGACTGACGGTTGAGCCGCCCTTGAGCTTGCCACCTTCAAGATTGCTCTCGATGGCATGGCGAATGCCTTCAAGGTCGAAGCCGCTGTGACTGCAAAAGCGGGAATCTTCGCCCGCGATGACGGCGCGCGGCAGATCGGGGTCGATGGCGGAGAGGTCGCGCCATGTGTTTTTCAGATCATGCCCCTGCTTTCTGACGGCCATCATGCGGTGCGTGATCGGCGGGTCGACGATTTTGTAGAGTGTTACCCACAAAACCGACAGCAGAACGAAGGACAGGATGATGATCCCTGTCCATTTTGCGAGCCGTCCCAGAACCAAAGCCAATGTCATGCACCTACCCCGCCCATGCCTGACGCGCTTGCCAAGCCGGGGCGGGGGACGTCAAGGGGCTGGTCAGGCCTCGATCAGCAGCCGCTGCTCAATGGCGGCCTTGCGCATCGCCTTTTGCAGCTTGTCGAAGGCGCGTACCTCGATCTGGCGTACGCGCTCGCGACTGATGCCATAA
>CAZWMK010000193.1:0-1011 GCA_964635065.1 uncultured Sphingomonadaceae bacterium
TTCATCGGCGGCTTCCTCAACAATTACGAGGGCACGCTGGAAGAAGGCGACATGATTTTCCTGTCGGACCCCTATTCCGTGGAAGGCGCGGTCAGCCACTCGAACGATTGGCTGGTGCTGCTGCCGGTGTTCAAGGATGGCCGCCTGATCGCCTACACCTCGATGTTCGGGCATCAGTCCGACATCGGCGGCAAGGTGGTCGGTTCCATGCCGATCGACGCGCGCTCCATCTTCGAGGAAGGCGTGCGCATTCCGCCGGTCAAGCTGTGGAAGAAGGGCGAATTCAACGAAGACCTGCTCAAGCTGGTCATGCACCAGACCCGCAAGCCGGACTGGTGCGCGGCCGACCTCAACGCCCTGATCGCATCGTGCCGGGTCGCGGCGCGGCGCGTGATCGAAATGGCCGAACGCTTCGGCGATGACGTTTACGTTTCCGCCACGCAGGAACTCTTGGCGCGCAACCACCGCGCGATGAAGACCCTGCTGTCTCAGGCGGTCGGCGAAGAGGCGGTTAGCTTCGAGGATTACATCTGCGACGACGGCATGGGGTACGGCCCCTACCGCATCAAGTGCACCATGCGGCGCGAGGGCGAGAAGGTCATTCTCGACTTCGACGGGACCGATCCGCAATCGTCGGCCTCGATCAATTTCTACCTCAACGAGAACATGTTCAAGATGTTCTTCGGCATCTACATGATCATGGTCTTTGACCCGCAGATCATGTTCAACGACGGGTTCTATGACCTGATCGAAGTGCGCATCCCCGAAGGATCGCTGCTCAAGCCGAAGTTCCCGGCCGCCCTGTCGGGCCGCACCCACGCGCTGGGCCGCATCTTCGACATCCTGGGCGGCCTCTTGGGCCAGAAGACGCCGGAATTTCTCAACGCCGCGGGCTTCTCGTCTTCGCCGCACCTGTTTTATTCGGGCTACGACGCGCGTCCGGGCAAGGGCAACGCGTGGTTCCAGCTGTTCCAGATCGGCTTTGGCGGCATTCCGGGCCGTCCGCTGGGC
>CAZWMK010000193.1:1021-1993 GCA_964635065.1 uncultured Sphingomonadaceae bacterium
TATTCGACCGAGCCGGATTCGGGCGGTGCGGGCCTCAACCGTGGCGGCAACGGCATCCACGTGGCCTATCGCTTCCTCAGCGCGGGTACGATCTCGATCCACGACGATCGCTGGTTCGTGCCGCCGTGGGGCGTGAACGGCGGTGAGCCGGGCAAGCGGGCGCGCAAGATCCTTGAGCGCGCCGATGGCTCGCAGACCATCGTCGGCAACAAGGTTGAGGAACTGGAAGTCGAAGCCAACGACATCCTGCACTTCATCACCTGGGGCGGGGGCGGCTGGGGCGATCCCTATGAGCGCGATCCGCAACTGGTGGCCAAGGAAATCACCCAGGGCCTCGTCACGGTCGAAGGCGCACGCGCTTATGGCGTGGTGATCGCCGCCGATGGAACGGTCGATGCCGCCGCTACGGACGCCCTGCGACAGAAGCTGCGAGCCGAACGCGGCGAAATCAAGGTGTTCGACTTCGGCCCCGGCATCGATGCGCTGCGCGATGCCTGCGAAGCCGAAACCGGGCTGCCGGCCCCCGTGCAGCCGCAATGGATCAACTCTGTGGCTATCGCTGCCGAGTAATGAGGACTGACATGACTGCTGAACAACAGGGCGCCCTTGCCGGGGTGCGCGTGATCGAACTGGGCCAGCTGATTGCCGGGCCATTCTGCGGCCAGCTGCTCGGCGACATGGGCGCCGAAGTCATCAAGGTGGAACCGCCGCACGTCGATGGGCGCGGCGGCGGCGACCCGATGCGCAACTGGGGCCACGGCGAAGAAAAGCTGTGGTGGGAAGTGGTGTCGCGCAACAAGAAGTCGGTTTCGGTGAACCTGCGCGTTCCCGAAGGGCAGGACATCATCCGCCGCCTTGCCGCCAAGGCCGATATCCTGATCGAGAACTTCAAGCCCGGCACCATGGAAAAGTGGAACCTCGGGCCGGAAGAACTGCACGCCATCAACCCGCGCCTCATCATCGTGCGCGTGT
>CAZWMK010000194.1:0-1971 GCA_964635065.1 uncultured Sphingomonadaceae bacterium
GTTGCCATCGGCATCCTTGGCGATGACGCCGGCATCAAGGAATTCGTGATAGAGGTCGTTGCCTTCGCGGGTGCGTTCGCCCACGCCGGCAAACACCGACACGCCGCCGTGGCCCTTGGCGATGTTGTTGATCAGTTCCTGAATGAGAACGGTCTTGCCGACGCCGGCGCCGCCGAACAGACCGATCTTGCCGCCCTTGGCGTAAGGCGCGAGAAGGTCGATGACCTTGATGCCCGTGACGAGAACGGCGGTTTCCGTCGACTGGTCGACGAAGAGCGGGGCTTCGGCGTGGATCGGGGCGGTGAGGTCGGTGCCGACCGGGCCGCGTTCGTCGATCGGTTCACCGATGACGTTCAGAATGCGACCCAGCGTCTTCGGGCCGACCGGAACACGGATCTGCGAACCGGTGTCGACGACTTCCTGGCCGCGGACCATGCCGTCGGTCGAGTCCATTGCGATGGTGCGGACAGTTTTTTCACCGAGGTGCTGCGCTACTTCGAGGACGAGACGACGACCGTCGACCTGGGTTTCGAGCGCCGAGAGGATCGCCGGCAGCTCGTTGTCGAACGACACGTCGACGACGGCGCCGATGACCTGGGCGATACGGCCAATGTTTTTCTGTGCCATGGCTGTTTTCCTTGCCTTCAGACCTTAGAGCGCTTCCGCGCCGGAAATGATTTCGATGAGTTCCTTGGTGATCGCAGCCTGACGCGTCCGGTTGTAGGTGATCGTCAGCTTGTTGATCATGTCGCCGGCGTTGCGGGTCGCATTGTCCATTGCGGTCATGCGGCTGCCCTGTTCGGAGGCGGCATTTTCCAGCAGCGCGCGGAACACCTGGATCGCCAGATTGCGCGGAAGCAGGTCGGCCAGGATTTCCTCCTCGCCGGGTTCATATTCGACAACCGACGATGCGCCGGTATCACCTGTGGCTACGGCCACCGGCAGCTTGACCGGGATGATCTGCTGTTCGGTCGGTTCCTGCACCAGCGCCGACTGGAAGCGGGCGTAGAACAAGTGCGCCTGATCGAACTCGCCAGCTTCGAAGCGGGCGATAATTTCATCGGCGATCGGATGGGCATCGGCGAAGCTCAGGCGCTTCACGGCGCTGAGGTCGATCGTACCCACAATCAGATCCTTGTAGAGACGCGCCAGCTGGGCGCGGCCCTTCTTGCCGATCAGCAGGAACTTCACCGTCTTGCCGTTCGCCAGAAGCGATTCTGCCTTGCGGCGCGCAGCGCGGACGATGTTGGTGTTGAACGCACCCGCGAGACCACGTTCGGAGGTCGCGACAACGAGCAGGTGAACCTGATCGTTGCCGGTGCCCGCGAGAAGGCGCGGCGAGTTCGGGCCGACCGTGACACGGCTGCCGAGATTGGCGAGGACCGACTCCATGCGTTCAGCATAGGGGCGGGCAGCCTCCGCGGCCTCCTGCGCACGGCGCAGCTTGGCAGCGGCGACCATTTTCATCGCCTTGGTGATTTTCTGGGTCGACTTCACCGAGGTGATGCGGACCTTGAGGGACTTGAGACTGGGCATGCCCGCTCCGTCTTGAGTTCAGGCGCCGCCCCGGTCAGGCCGGGACGGCGCATGTCCATTACGCAAAGGTGCGCGCGAATTCCTTGAGGATGTCGAGCAGCTTGGCGCGGCTGTCATCCGACAGGTCCTTGCTGTCGCGGATCGCGGCGAGCACATCGGCGTGGTTGCTGCGCAGGTGCGTGAGAAGCGCCTGTTCGAAGCGCGTCACGGCGTTGACCGGGATGCCATCGAGGAAGCCGTTCACGCCGGCGAAGATCGATGCCACCTGCTCTTCGAACGGCATCGGCGAGAACTGCGGCTGCTTGAGTAGCTCGGTCAGCCTCGCGCCGCGGTTGAGCAGGCGCTGCGTCGCGGCATCGAGATCCGATCCGAACTGCGCGAAGGCCGCCATTTCGCGGTACTGCGCCAGCTCCAGCTTGATCGAGCCGGACACCT
>CAZWMK010000195.1:0-1240 GCA_964635065.1 uncultured Sphingomonadaceae bacterium
CGACTTTCAAGCTGACTTCAACCCAAAACAAACGGCCGTCACGGGCGCGGGCCTGCCACTCGAAAGTCTGCGGCCCTTGCTCGCGCGCTTTTTGAATCATGGGTTGGATATCAGCCCAAGTATAAGGCGGCACGCCGACGCTGAAGTCGTCCACATACAAGCCTATGGCTTCTTCGCAGCGATAGCCCCACATCTTGCACATGCTGCGATTGACTTCCAGAACCCGGCCGGTCTCCAACTCTTGAATGAAGATGGCATCGCTGACGCCGTTGAAGATTTCCTTGAAACGGGTTTCGCTTTCCCGCAGCGCCGCGTTGGCCAGCTCGAGCTGTTTACGTGCGCTGACGGCGTCTTCCATCAGATTCAACGCGGCCCGGCGCGATCGGATTTGCGCATCCAGCGCCGCGTTCTGCTCTTCTTCCCGCGCCGTGGCTTGTTTCCTGACTTCTTCCGCCGCCTGTTCAGCGGCTTGCCGGGCCAGCGCCATGTCCCGGTACAGCCGCAGATTATCCAAGCCGACGGCCACCGCGTCGGCTACAGCCTGCTGCAGTTCCAATTCCTCATCGCTGGCCCGATGGGGCACAGCCCAATAACTGCCTATCGCGCCGACGGGTTCGCCACGGCCAATCGGCACCATGCTCAGGCTTTTTACGAAAGTGGGACGATATGCGGCCTGCGGCACGCGCGGGTCCGCGTAAATATCCTCGATCACCGCCGGCTCGGCATGCAATATGACCCATCCGGAAATACAGTGCTCCAGCAGAAAGCATTGCCCCTTCCACAAGGGAGCGATGGCGTCTTCGTCGACATAGCAACATTGACCGTCCTTGCGCAGAACCACCGTGACGCCGTCCGCGTCGATCAATTGGCGCATCGACCGCTTGGCGACGTCCATCAAGCCGTCCATGTCGCGCACCGCGGCAACTTGTTCGACGATGCCGGCCAAATGGCGCTGGCGTTCCTTGCCGCGCAACAATAAAGCCTGATCCTGCCGCTGTATGTTCAGCGCCGCTTCCAGTTGCCGCCTGCGTTCGGCTTCGTCGAAACGGGCGCGGTGCAACATCTCGCTGGCATAACTGACCAAAAACCCGTTCGCAATCAAGACGCCCCATTGGAACAGATCGTGCGGGGCTCCGAACGCAAAAGTGCCGATGGGCGGAATCAAAAAATAGCCGGTCAATAAGGCGGTGGTCAGCGTCGCCGTCAGGCCCGGTCCCTTGCCGGTCAATACCGCGAGGCA
>CAZWMK010000195.1:1250-1898 GCA_964635065.1 uncultured Sphingomonadaceae bacterium
TCACCGAAGGCGACCAGGAAGTGATCCCGGCAATACAGCACCAATAGCGGCAACAGCAAAGCGAGTGCATAAGCGCCTATTTTGTATCCCAATCCTTTACCGATCATCACTTCACCTCGTCGACGCTGTGCTCCAGCCTGCTCAAATCGAACGGCGGATTCCGGCCCAATTCGACATGCAGGGCATTGATGTGGCGTTTCAACTCGACCATGGCATTTTCGCGATCGACCATCGCCAGATTGAAGCGTTCCAATTCCTCGTTACGCGCTTTTAGCGATAATTCGGCCTGCTTGCGTTCGGTAATATCCTCGCCGGACCCCAGTGTGCCCACGATACGGCCCTCTTCGTCGGTCAAGTGGGCGTTATGCCACGCGATCAGATGCAAGCGGCCGTCCCGGCAGCGCACGGCGTGCCCGAGAAGCTCGAGGCACTGGTCGACGATGCCCTCGGGCTGCGGCAGGCAGCACGCGAACCAATTACGGCCGATCAATTCGTCCGCACCATAGCCCAACAGCTCGCAGCCGAAGCGGTTGATCATCGTGATGCAACCCTGGCTATCCAGTGCCACCATCACGGTTTGCACGGTATCGAGATAGCGCTGGTTCAAATCGCGCTGTTCTTGCAAGGCTTCCAGAGACGCCTCGGCCT
>CAZWMK010000196.1:0-1895 GCA_964635065.1 uncultured Sphingomonadaceae bacterium
ATCGCCTCGACAATGAGGAGGGTATCGCCTTCCTTCACGGTCGCACCTTCGCTGATGAAGGGGGCCGCGCCCGGTTCGGCGGCGAGATAGGCGGTGCCAACCATCGGCGAACGTACGAGACCGGGATGCGTCTTCCAGTCATCAGCGGCCGGGGCCGGGGCAGCAGGTGTGGCGGCAACCGGCGCTGCTGCGACAGGCGCGTGCGCGGCGGCAGGCGCTGCGACATAGGTCGCCTGCGCGGACGCCGGCTTGCGCACCACGCGGATGCGACGTTCGCCGTCTTCAACCTCGATTTCGGTGAGGTTCGTGGAATCAAGCAGTTCGGCGAGCTGGCGGACGAGATCGGGATCGACCTGCATCATCGGCTGTTTGGCGTTATCGGCCATGCGGCACCTCGAATATGGTTCTGGTTGATATGCGTCTGTCAGATGCGGGCGGCTGCGTCTAGCGCCAGAAGATAGCCAAGGCTACCAAAACCGGCGATGGTGCCGCGCGCAACCGGACTGACAAAACTTTTGTGACGGAAAGTTTCGCGGGCGTGGGGGTTTGACAGATGGACTTCGATCACCGGCGTCGGGATCGCCTTGATTGCATCGTGTAGCGCAACCGAAGTGTGCGTCAATCCGCCCGGATTGATGATGACAGCCAGGGCTTTGCGGCTGGCGGCTTCGTGCAGCCAGTCGATCAGATGGCCTTCGTGGTTCGACTGGCGGAGATCAATCTCGATCCCCAGCTCCTGCCCGCGATCCTCAAGGGCGCTGGCAATGTCGTCGAGCGTCTCGGCACCATAGATTTCCGGCTCGCGGGTGCCGAGAAGATTGAGGTTCGGACCATTGAGCACGAACACCAGAGATTTGTCCTGCGCCATCATAAACCTCTTTGTCTTGCGCTTTCCCCCGGCGCGAACGCATCCTATATGCCAAGCCAATGAAGTTGCGGGAAGGGCCGGAATGATTGAAATCCGTTTGAATGGCGAACCGAAGCGCCTTGATAGCCGTCTGAGCGTGCGTGCGCTCGTGGAACAGCTGGGGCTGGACCCGACCAAGGTCGCCGTCGAACGCAATCTCGAAATCGTGCCAAAATCGGCCTATGCCGACATCACGCTCGATCAGGGCGATGCTCTGGAAATCGTGCATTTCGTTGGCGGCGGCAGCGGTGCGGATGACGATGATTCCTGGGAAGTGGCGGGTCGCCGTTTCAAGTCGCGGCTGATCGTCGGCACTGGAAAATACAAGGATTTTTCCCAGAATCTGGCAGCCGTTGAAGCGTCGGGCGCGGAGATGGTGACGGTGGCGGTCCGCCGCGTCAATATTTCCGATGCCAGCGCCCCGCGCCTGACCGATTATATCGATCCGAAGAAATATACCTACCTGCCGAACACGGCGGGCTGTTTCACGGCCGAAGACGCGATCCGCACGCTGCGCCTCGCGCGTGAGGCGGGTGGCTGGAACCTTGTGAAGCTGGAAGTGCTGGGCGAGGCGCGCACGCTGTATCCCGACATGTTAGAGACGGTTCGCGCAACCGAAGTGCTGGCAAAAGACGGATTCGACGTCATGGTTTACTGTACCGACGATCCCATTGGCGCAAAACGCCTTGAAGATGCGGGGGCTGTGGCGATCATGCCCTTGGGTGCGCCTATCGGTTCGGGGCTTGGTATCCAGAATCAGGTGACGATCCGTCTGATCGTCGAAGGTGCGAAAGTGCCGGTGCTGGTCGATGCAGGCGTCGGCACGGCGTCGGATGCGGCGGTTGCGATGGAACTGGGATGTCATGGTGTCTTGATGAACACCGCCATTGCCGAGGCGAAAGACCCGGTGATGATGGCGCGCGCGATGAAACTGGCGGTCGAAAGCGGGCGTCTGGCCTATCGTTCGGGACGCATGGCCAAGCGCCGC
>CAZWMK010000197.1:0-1892 GCA_964635065.1 uncultured Sphingomonadaceae bacterium
CACCGGGTCGACGCCGGGGAAACGTGCGAACGGGAATACGGCTTCCTTGACCGCAATGTACGGCAGCGCAGGACGCTGGAAACCGAAATCGGCCAGACGTTCACCCGCCATGACGCGTGCAGCGATCTTGGCGACCGGCTTTCCGATGGTTTTCGCCACGAAAGGCACCGTGCGCGACGCTCGCGGGTTGACCTCGATCAGGTAAACCACGCCATCCTGCACAGCGAACTGAATGTTCATCAGGCCACGCACGTTGAGTGCCTTGGCCAGCGCCACCGTCTGGCGTTCGATTTCGGCGATGACATTGTCGGGCAGGCTGTAGGGCGGCAGCGAACAGGCGCTATCGCCGGAATGGACGCCAGCTTCCTCGATGTGCTGGAGTACGCCTGCGACATGAACCGTCTCGCCATCGGCCAGCGCATCGACGTCGACCTCGATGGCATCGCGCAGATACTGGTCGATCAGGACGGGGTTATCGCCCGAAACCAGCACGGCTTCGCGGATATAGGTTTCGACCTGTGCCGTGGTCTCGACGATCTCCATCGCGCGGCCACCCAGGACATAGCTGGGCCGCAAAAGCACAGGATAACCGATACGTTCGGCAATCGCGACGGCTTCCTGGGCCGATCGCGCCGTGCCGTTCGCCGGCTGACGCAGGCCGAGCTGTTCGACGAGGGCTGCGAAACGCTCGCGGTCTTCAGCAAGGTCGATGGCATCGGGCGATGTGCCGAGGATCGGAATGCCGGCATCTTCAAGCCGCTGGGCAAGTTTCAGCGGCGTCTGGCCACCGAACTGCACAATGACGCCGTGCAGCGTGCCCTTCGACTGCTCAAGATGCAGGATTTCCAGAACATCTTCGCCGGTCAGCGGCTCGAAATACAGGCGATCTGACGTATCATAGTCGGTCGACACCGTTTCCGGATTGCAGTTGACCATGATCGTCTCATAGCCCGCGTCTTCCAGCGCGAAGCAGGCATGACAGCAGCAATAGTCGAACTCGATTCCCTGCCCGATACGGTTCGGACCGCCACCCAGGATCACGACCTTCTTGCGTTCGGTCGGCTGCGCTTCGCATTCGGGCGCACCAAAGAACGGCGCTTCGTAGGTGGAATACATGTACGGTGTTTTCGCTTCGAACTCGGCCGCGCATGTATCGATGCGCTTGAACACCGGCCGTACACCCAGCCTGTGACGCAGCGCCGCCACTTCCTTTTCGGTAATGCCGCCGGTCATGGCGCGCAGCGCGTCGTGGACGATGCCGCCGCCTTCGACGGCCATGCGGCCTGCGCCCCTGGCGACATGGACCGAACGCAGCGACAGCTTCGACAGCCGAGCATCCGAAAAGCCCATGGCCTTCAGGCGGCGCAGCCCCGCAGCGTCGGTCGGCAGGCCGTTTTCGAGCACGTCATTTTCGGCGGCCACGATTTCGGCAATGCGTTCAAGGAACCACGGGTCATATTTGGCGATGCGATGAATCTCGTCGACCGTGAACCCCTCGCGCAGGGCTTGTGCGGCATAAAGCAGGCGGTCCGGCGTCGGCTTTGCGAGCGCAGCCTCGATCTCGGCCCGCGAAGCGCCAGCGAGATGGGGGACCTCGTCAAAGCCCGTCAGCCCTGTTTCAAGGCCACGCAGGGCCTTTTGCATGCTTTCATGGATCGACCGGCCAATCGCCATCACCTCACCCACCGACTTCATGGCGGTGGTCAGCAGATTGTCGGCGCCTTTGAACTTTTCAAACGCAAAGCGCGGGATCTTGGTGACGACATAATCGATCGTCGGTTCGAACGACGCCGGCGTTGCACCTGTGATGTCGTTGGTGATTTCATCAAGAGTGTAGCCGACCGCAAGCTTGGCCGCGACCTTGGCGATCGGAAAGCCCGTGGCCTTTGAAG
>CAZWMK010000198.1:0-1867 GCA_964635065.1 uncultured Sphingomonadaceae bacterium
CCAGATGTTATCGAGTCACCGATAGTTACGATACGGACTTTATTGATTTCAGTATAAATATATTGTTCAACTAAATTTCTTGTAAATATTGTACTCTCAAATAATGCTTCTTTGTTTATTCTATCTCTACTAATAGTTTGAATAGCATAGTCGCCTTGAGTAGAAGCTGGAAGACTAATTTTACCAATTATATCAGTTATAACTGCCAAGTCCTTAAAGTAAATTGTAGAGTGTAAGTCTGTTTCAGTACGCAAGAACTTACTAATTGTTTGTTGGTGCATAGCGCCTTCAAACTCCTGCTTGCTCGTAGTCTTAACCTCTACTATCTCTTTCTTTTCCACAACAGTATAGACATTTGTGTCTATAACCTTTTCTTCTCTATCTTTTGTAATGATAGTTGTTTGTGTATTAAATGTTAAGAATTGTGGATAGAATATCATTGGTTTAGATTTTTCAGATTGATTTTCATTTAAGAATTTAGTTAATATACTAATTTCTACTGCAACTGGTATTTTTTCATAAGATGATGCTATCTTTCTAAATTGATAGACTGTTGACAATGCTTTATTAAGACGCATTGTAAATCCTCCGCCAGATTGATGACATACAATCTCTATTCTATTCCAACCCTTTTTAAATTTTGCTTGGAATTCTACCACTTGGTTTGCAGTCTTAACTTCTGCAACTTTAACATTGTTTACAAGAACAAATCCATCATCATCAGTTTGAACTGTGAATGTAATTGTATCATCAGCATCTAGTAATACATATGTTTCAGCGTGAGCTATAAAACTACCTCCCCATGAAGGCGATACCGCCGCAGAATTGGCATTCATATACACAATTTCCTCTGGCTCTAAACCATCAATCCAACTCTTATCTTTTACATTTGCAAAGTATTTAGCCTTAGAGTATCTACTAACTTTCCATTTGCTATCAGCCTCGAAAGCATTTACTGAATTATCATTAGCCAGTGCTTCATAATCTAAATGTAAATCATAAGTATTACCAGGAAGTTCGATTACCTCTTCCTGTTGACCGCCTATCTTTTTATACATTACATATTTGCTAACATAGCTTTGTGGCTCCCACTCAAGAGTATACTTACCATCAATACCATCTCTACGTATATAAGAAGGTGGTAAATCTGACGAAGGTAAATAATATACTGTTAGTTGATTTGTATAGTCACTATATCCAAGTTCCCACTTCATTCTTACTTTTGCATTTATGAAACCATGCTCTTCAAAAGTATGAGTATAGCTATATCTTTGTCCATCTGTATTAACAGATGTAGAAGGTATAAATATTGTAGTTGGAGGCAAGTTGGAAACAGAATATGTAAATTCAAATCCATCTTCATAAGTATGTTCATCATACCAAGTAAATTCTATTTGACGACCTCCGTCTATTCTTCTATAATTGAAGTCTGAAGGTGGAGTTAAACTCTTATCCTTGTCCTTGCTACATACCACCTCTTGACTGTATATATGATATACATCACCCATTACTGCCGCTATACTTATCTTAGCTTCCTCAGTTGTTTTTAATGGAATTTCATAAGTTATCTTAGAACCTATTAGCATATTGCTCGCTGGTAACAGTATATCCTCCTGCGGCACTCCATCTATTGTAGATTTAATGTTGTAACCAGTTACTCCTTCATACTGATTTGTCCATGATAATAGTACAACTCCATTATCATTTCTATAAGTCCATTTTGGTGTTGGAGTTATATATAAAGTAGTAGGAGGAACAACAGTATTCTCACCTATTTCGTTGTATGAAGTAACTCTAACTTGTAATCTATCAAGTAAGACAGGAACACTAAACTTCTGCTTGATAATAGTTCCTAATTCATCTGATT
>CAZWMK010000199.1:0-1804 GCA_964635065.1 uncultured Sphingomonadaceae bacterium
TTCGGGCGACCCCAGATGTTTTCGCCCATACGGCGGTCAAGTTTGTACTTTGCACTTGTACGCTTCGACATGCGTCACTCCAATTTGCTCATCCATGGTGTCCGGAACCGCACCGTTCATGAAGACATGAACGCGGCCACCGCTTCACCGGACATGCGGGGCCAATTGCGAAGGCGCGTTTCTAGTCGGCGCTGCTATCCGTGTCAAGTTTGCGTCGCCCGCGCCGCCCTTCGATGAGCACATGGACGATTCCGCGCAAGGTGCGGACCTCCTGTTCCGAAAAGCCCGGACGGGTGAAGAGATTGCGTAACGTGCGCTTTGCGGATTTCACGCGGCTGGGCACATTGTAATAGCCGCCCGCTTCCAGCGCCGTGTCGATCTGAACGATCAGTCCCTCGACCGACGCATGCTCGGCCGGGCCGTCGTAATTGTCGATGCGCGCCTGCGGTTGGACATTCGCCTGCTTCGACCATTCATAGGCAACAAGGATGACCGCCTGCGCAAGGTTCAGCGATCCGAAATCAGGATTGACGGGAACCGTCAGGATACGATCGGCAATGGCGACTTCATCGGTTTCAAGCCCCGCGCGTTCCGCTCCGAACAACACCGCCATCTTGTCGGCGGCGTGGTGGCGCATGTGGAGGGCCGCGACTTCGGGTGTCACCACTTCCTTGGTCAGGCCACGTTTGCGAACCGTTGTTGCAAAGATATGGCGGCAGTCGGCGACTGCTTCCTGAACCGTATCGAAAACGCGGGCGTTGGCAAGGACGACATCGGCACCGCTGGCCGCCGGTCCGGCATCCGGATTCGGCCAGCCGTCACGCGGCGCAACCAGCCGCATGTCAGTCAGCCCGAAATTCAGCATGGCACGCGCCGCCTTGCCGATATTCTCTCCAAGCTGCGGGCGGACCAGCACGATGGCCGGCGTCTGGATCATGCGTCGCCGCCGAGTTCGCCGACGATGGCGCCGAAGTCGGCTGCCTCCCGGAACTGTTTATAGACGCTCGCAAAACGGATGTAGGCGACGGTATCGAGACCCTTCAGCCCCTCCATCACCAGTTCGCCGATCTGGTCGACGGGAATGTCGTTTTCGCCGAGCGTTTCAAGGTGACGGACGATACCCGTGACCATCCGCTCGATGGCGATTGGTTCGATCGGGCGTTTGCGGCAGGCTGTTTCAACCGAACGCGCGAGTTTTTCGCGTTCGAACAGTTCGCGCTTGCCGCTTTTCTTGACAACATGCAACTCGCGCAGCTGGACACGCTCGAAAGTCGTGAAACGGGCACCGCAGGCAGGGCATTGCCGCCGCCTGCGGATCGCCGAACCGTCCTCGGTCGGGCGGCTGTCCTTGACCTGACTATCCTCGCCTGCGCAGAATGGACACCGCATCAGCCGCTGTCAGCCCAGTTCCGAATAGATCGGGAAGCGCTGGCACAGTGCCCGCACGCGGCCGCGCACAGCCTGTTCAACCGCCGCATTGCCCTCTTCGCCATTGGCCGCCAGACCGTCGATGACGTCGGCGATCATGTCGCCGATTGCCTGGAATTCGGCCTGACCGAAACCGCGCGTCGTGCCTGCGGGCGATCCGACGCGGATGCCGCTGGTCTGCGTCGGCGGCAACGGATCGAACGGCACGCCATTCTTGTTGCAGGTGATGCCCGCACGTTCCAGCGCCTCGTCGACCGCCTTGCCGGTGAGGTTTTTCGGACGAAGATCGATCAGCGCGAGATGCGTGTCGGTGCCGCCGGCCACGACATCGCAGCCGCGATCCTTCAGGCGACCGGCCAACGTCTGCGCATTGGCG
>CAZWMK010000200.1:0-982 GCA_964635065.1 uncultured Sphingomonadaceae bacterium
GATTGGCTGAGGGAGACGGTGACGGCGGAACGGGCGTTGTTCCTGCCCGGTTAGAGCACACCCAGCTTTCCAAGTTCGCGCACTTCGGCTGCATCAAAGCCCCAGTCGATCAGCGCAGCCTCGCTGTGCTGGCCGATGGTCGGCGGCGGCCCCTGCACTGCGCCCGGCGTTGCCGAGAAGCGGGGCACCGGGCCGGGTTGGACGACGCCTTCCACCGTGACGAAATGCCCGCGCGCCTTCATCTGCGGATGGTCCGGCGCTTCGCTGAACTTCATCACCGGCGCGAAGCAGACGTCGCTGCCCTCAAACACGTCGCACCACTCCGCCCGCGTCTTGCCGGCGAAGATCTCGGTGAACTGCTGTTTCAGCGCAGGCCAGGTCGAGCGGTCGCGCTGGGTTTTCAGCAGATCGGCGGGAAGCGCCAACTTCTCCAGCAATTCGGCATAGAATTGCGGCTCGATCGACCCGATGGTGATCCACTCGCCATCCTTGCACTGATAAGCGCCGTAATAGGGCGCCCCGCCATCCAGTTCGTTGGAGGCCCGCTCCTCCTTGTAATAGCCGATGCCCATCATCGCGTGGAAGCCGGTCGAGATGAAGCTCGCCGCCTCGCACATCGCGGCATCGACCACCTGCCCCTCGCCGGTGCGGGTGGCGTGGTTGAGCGCGGCGAGGACGCCCGAGACGAGCAGCAGCGTGCCGGCATAATCGCCGACATAGTTGAGCGGCGGGACGATCTGCTCCTTCGTGCCGATGCCATGCGCCGCGCCGCTGATCGCGACATAGTTGAAATCGTGACCTGCCATCTGGGAATAAGGGCCGTCCTGGCCCCAGCCGGTCATCCGGCCATAAACGATCTTCGGATTGCGCTTCAGCACCACATCGGGACCAAGGCCGAGCCGTTCCATCACGCCGGGCCGGAACCCTTCGATGACGATATCGGCCTTGTCGAGCAGCTTGAGGCAGGCCGCTGTGCCCTTCG
>CAZWMK010000200.1:992-1753 GCA_964635065.1 uncultured Sphingomonadaceae bacterium
CCGGACATGGGGTTGATGCGCGGGCCGGACTTGCGGTCCACCCGCACCACGTCCGCGCCCATGTCAGACAGCATCGTCGCGGCCAGAGGGCCCGGACCGATACCAGCAATTTCAACGATTTTGATGCCCTTCAGCGGTCCCGATGCCATGTCTTCAGTTCTCCTCATAGTCCGGCATTTGCGGATAATCCCCATCGGCGCGGATGCGCGTCAGCCGCACGCGGCTGATCAGCCAGTGCCCGTCCGGCTGGGGCTTGTATTCCTCGTGATAATGGCCGTAGCCCTTCAACGCGCGCTTTCCGTCGTCGATGTAGTCGAACAGCGGCCAGATCGCGGTCGCATGACTTTCCGACTGGACATCGATGATCGGCGCATGGCCGTGATGCACGGTCTTCCAATGCTCCACCACGTTGCGGATGAAGGCGGCGATGTTCTTCGCGCCGACGGTGACGGCGGGATCGCCAGCGGCGATGGATTGCTCGATCGGCGGCAGCGGGTCCAGCACTTCGCCCGCACCAAACGCAAACTCCTCGCGCATGTCAAAGATGGCGTCGTCAGTGAAGACGGTGGCGAGCCTGTCCCAGTCCTTCATGTCCATGGCGTACCAGTAAGTCGCCTTGGTGTTGCGAATTTCATGCGCGGCGAGAAGCTTCGTCACCGGGTCCATTTTTGTCCTCTCCCTTGTCTTTTCAGTCGATCAACTGGCGCACCACCGGTTCCAGCGCGTCCGCCGCATCCTCGTGCATTTCTGCGGAAGGATAG
>CAZWMK010000201.1:0-1749 GCA_964635065.1 uncultured Sphingomonadaceae bacterium
CCACCAGGGTGAGCACCGACGACACCAGGATGCCAAAGATCAGGGCCACGGCCAGGCCGGAGAAGATCGGGTCATCAAGAATGAACAGCGCGCCGATCATCGCAGCCAGCGCCGTCAGCAGGATCGGTTTGAAACGGATGGTGCCCGCTTCGATCAGCACGGTCCGCAACGGCTTTCCGGGCGTCTGCGTGTGGCGGATGAAGTCCACGAGCAGGATCGAATTGCGGACGATGATGCCGGCAAGCGCAATGAAGCCAATCATCGAGGTGGCGGTGAACGGCGCCTGGAACAGCATGTGGCCCAAGACAATCCCCACCAGCGTCAGCGGCACCGGCGTCAGGATCACCAGCGGCAGGCGGAAACTTTTGAACTGGGCGACGACCAGAATGTAAATGCCCAGAAGCGCCACCATGAATGCGCCGCCCATGTCGCGGAACGTCACCCAGGTGATCTCCCATTCGCCATCCCACAGCAACGTCGGCACCGATTCGTCGGCAGGCTGGCCGTGCAGACTGATGTCGGGCTTTTTCAGGCCGACAGCCGCCCAGTCATGGTCTGCGATGGCGCGGTTGACGGCGATCACGCCATAGACGGGGGCTTCATAGGCGCCGGCCAGTTCGGCCGAGACCATGTCGGCGGCGCGGCCATCGCGGCGGAAGATCGCGGGGCTGCCCATTTCCTGCCGGGCATCGACGAGGGCGCCGAGTTCGATGAGCTGCGGCCCCGCCGGCCCGCGCGAGACGGCAACGGGGGTGGCGGCCAGAGTCTGGTTCCAGCTGCGTGCGGATTGCGGCAGGGCGATGCTGATCGGCACCGGTGCGCGCCCATCGCCGCGCGGGGCATAGCCGATGGTCTGCCCGCCCATCAAGGCGCCAATGGAATCATGCAGTTCGCGCTCCGATAGTCCGTAATGATCGAGCGCGGCACGATCGGGCACCAGGCGCAGGCGCGGGCGCGGCTGGCCGATGCTGTTATCGACATCGACGATATAGGGCACGGTGTGGAACAGCTTTTCGACTTCGGCGGCGGTTGCCCGGCGGGTTTCGGCATCGGGGCCATAGATTTCGGCCAGCAATGTTGCCAGAACCGGCGGTCCCGGCGGGGTTTCCACCACTTTCAGCACACCACCTGCGGGCAGTGGCACGGCTTTCAGTTTTTCACGCAGATCAAGCGCGACCTCATGGCTGCTGCGGTCGCGGTCGCCTTTCGGCAGCAGCGTCACCATGATGTCGCCCATTTCGGGGCGGGTGCGCAGGAAATAATGCCGGACCAACCCGTTGAAATTGAACGGTGCCGATGTGCCTGCATAGACTTCCATCGCCGTTGCTTCGGGAAGCGCGCGGACAAGGCGGGCCACATCTTCGAGGACGCGACCCGTCGCTTCAAGACTGGTGCCTTCGGGCATGTCGAGCACGACCTGCACTTCGGATTTGTTATCAAACGGCAACAGCTTCACCGTCACTGCCTTGAAGTAGAACATCGAACAGGCGACGAGAGTCGCAACGACCACACCCAGAAGAAAACGCCGGGCGCTTCGGCGGGTGGCGATGATCGGTCCGGCAATCCGCGCATAAAGCGCGCCGAGCTTGCCGCCCGTCTCGTCATGGCCATGGCTGGAATCGCCATCGGCGAGTGCCTTGCGGGCGAAGCGGATCATGAGCCAGGGGGCGATGACAACGGCGACAAAGAAGGAAAACACCATGGCCGCCGATGCATTGATCGGGATCGGCGCCATATAGGGCCCCATCA
>CAZWMK010000202.1:0-1704 GCA_964635065.1 uncultured Sphingomonadaceae bacterium
GCCTTCGTCGTATTGCCCACCGCATCAAGCGCGTCTGTGCGTTCACGCACCTCGCCTTCAAGTCCTGCCATTTCCGCAATGCCGCCGGCATTGTCGGTCACCGGCCCATAGGCGTCGAGCGCGACGACCATGCCGGCAAGTGCCAGCATCGCGGTTGCCGCAAAGGCAATGCCGATCAGGCCCGCCAGCTGGTAAGAGACGATAATGCCAGCGCAGATCACAAGCGTCGGCAAGGCTGTCGCTTCAAGGCTGATGGCAAGACCCTGAATGATGTTCGTGCCATGCCCGGTCACGGATGCCTGCGCGATCGACCGCACCGGACGATAACCTGTCCCCGTATAATATTCCGTGATCCAGACAATCAGACCAGTCACAGCAAGGCCCACCATCATCGACAGGAAGAGCGCCATGCCGGTGAACCCGCCTGCCCCCGCAGCATCGGCGCCATAGGTGCTGTCCAGTCCGCCAAGCGCGAGGTTGGTAGCATACCATAGTGCTGGCACAGACAGGACGGCCGTGACGATAAAGCCCTTGTAGAGGGCGCCCATGATGTTGTTCTTCGCGCCAAGGCGCACGAAGAAGGTGCCAATGATCGACGTCAGGATGCAGACACCACCCGCCAGCAGCGGCAGGCCCATCAGCGCACCAAGCGACTCGCCGCCGACGAGCAGCGCCGTCAGCACCATCGTCGCCCCGATCGTCACGACATAGGTTTCAAAAAGGTCGGCGGCCATGCCGGCACAATCGCCGACATTGTCACCGACATTGTCCGCAATGACAGCGGGGTTGCGGGGGTCGTCTTCGGGAATGCCCGCCTCAACCTTGCCGACAAGGTCGGCGCCGACGTCGGCGGCCTTGGTGAAAATGCCGCCACCAAGGCGCGCGAAGATCGAGATGAGCGAAGCACCGAACGACAGGGCAACCAGCACGTCGACGATTTCACGACGCTCGGCGGTGTCACCGATGTCGAAGCCTGCCATCCGGGTCATGTAATAGTAGAAGACCGCGATCGCGAGAAGGGCAAGGCCCGCAACCAGCATGCCGGTCACAGCGCCCGCACGAAAGGCCATGGTCAGCCCGCCCTGCAACGATCCGCGCGCGGCTTCTGCCGTGCGCACATTGGCGCGGACGGAAATGTTCATGCCGATGAAGCCGGTAATGCCAGACAGCACGGCACCGACAATGAAAGCAACAGCGGGATAAACGCCCAGAAAATACGCAACAATCACTGCGACGACCACGCCGACGATGGCGATGGCGGTGTATTGCTTGGCAAGATAGGCTTTTGCGCCTTCCTGAATGGCTCCGGCGATTTCCTGCATCCGGGCATTGCCCGGCGATGCCGCCAGCACGCTCCGCGACGTCAGCACACCGTAAAGCACGGCGGCAACCCCGCAGACGATCGCAATCATCACGATGTCCATAAGTTCCAGACCCCCAAAGATGCCCGCTGCGTTTTTTCTACGGGCTGTTGCATTTTTGCAGGGGGATTTGTTGCAAATGCCGGGGCGGCTGGCAAGCCGCCTTGCGAATCACCGGAAAATGCCGATCGCTGGGTCAGATGGGCGTGACGGTCATGATGTGGACAGCGCGAACGGCATCCTGTCCGGTCGCGGTGCGTGCAGCGCTGGCAATGACCTCGGCTGCGGCGCGGGTATCAAGCAGCGCCCGATCATCGGCCAGCGGCGTTTTCCATACTGCCAT
>CAZWMK010000203.1:0-1660 GCA_964635065.1 uncultured Sphingomonadaceae bacterium
TTCTCCCAGGTGCGCTTGATGATGAAGTTATAGGCCGTGCCGACGAAGATGAAGATAACGGCAATGCGGATCGGGGTGACGATCACCGCTTCGATCAGCCGGGCCTTGTCGCTTACCGGGGCGATGTCGCCAAACCCGGTGGTCGTGATCGAAATCATCGTGAAATAGACGACGTCGAGGAAGCTTACCGAGCCATCGTGATTGTCGACCAGCCCCTCGCGGTCGAGCCAGTGGGCCAGCACCACGATGGACACCAGCGCCAGCGCCGCCCCCAGCCGCATGCCCACGTCCGCCCAGACTGGCACACGCACCGCACGGCGCAAGGGTCGGAATGCGCGCCGGGGCGGGTCGGGCTGGGGCATGGCGGTCAGCGAGGCGCGGGCAGATGTGCGGCCGGATCGACCGGGCGATTGTCGCGCCGCATCTCGAAGTGCAGTTCAGTGCCGCGCGCCATGCCGGTATTGCCGACGATGCCGACCCGTTCACCCTGCTTGACCGGATCGCCCTGTTTCACGGTGATGCGGCTGAGAAAGGCATAGGCGCTGGTCCAGCCGCCGCCATGGTCAAGGATCACCAGATTGCCGAATTGCTGCGGCTCTTCGCCGGCATAGATCACCTTTCCGGCGGCAGTGGCGCGCACGGCGGTGCCGGCGGGGGCGGGAAGGTCGATCCCGTCGTGATAGTTGCCTTGGCCGCGCGGGGTGAATCCGCGTCGCGGCTTGCCCGCCATCGGCCATGCGAAGCGGCTGGCGGCGGCCGTGGCGGGGGCAGCGCTTGCCGCTGACGAAGGCGCAGCCGCCGGGGCCGTCGCAGGCTTTGCCGCCGGTCGCGCCACCACTGTGGGGATTAGCAGCGTCTGGCCGGTACGCAGCCGGGCATCGGGCGAAAGGTTGTTCGCCACCGCGATTTCCGACCAGCGCACGCCGTATTTCCAGCCGATGGCAAAGCCGGTTTCGCCCGCCGCCACGGTATGGCGGCGGGTGCGCGGGATCACCAGCGTCTGCCCGGCGCGCAGGACGTAGGGCGGTTCAAGCCCGTTGGCCTCGGCGATCAGTACGCGGGCCACCCCGGCGCGGTTGGCGATGCCGCCCAGCGTTTCGCCGGGTTTCACGACGTGGCTGGTCGCCTGATCGGGGCTGGCGGCCTGATCGCCGGGTGTGTCCTGTGCCGCGGCAGGCGCCATGCCAACCGCCAGCGCCAGTGCGGCAAGGACGGCCCGGATCATCCGCGATAACGCTCCGCCAGCGCGGCGAGCGAGGCACTGTGCGTCAGGTCAAGCTGGAGCGGGGTCACCGAAACATATCCATCCGCGATAGCCTCAAGATCGGTGGCGTGACCGGGGGTGTGCTGAATCCCGTGCAGGCCGAACCAGTAGTAAGGGTACCCGCGCGGATCGCGCCCTTCAACCACCGATCCGCGCGCATAGTCATGAAAGCCCTGCCGAACGGCGCGGATGCCCTTGACCGCACTGGCCGCGACCGGCGGGAAGTTGACGTTGATGAGCGTGCGTTCGGGAAACGGCATGTCGATCAGCGGTGCCAGCGCCTTTTGCCCCCATTGTTCGGCGGCATCGAACGGCACGGCATCTCCCATGCCCTCCTTGGAATAGACCTGGCTGAGGGCGATCGCCCGGATGCCCGCCAGCGCGCCTTCCATGGCC
>CAZWMK010000204.1:0-440 GCA_964635065.1 uncultured Sphingomonadaceae bacterium
AACGGGCATTCCGCAAGATGACCGTCCTGCTGAAGCCTGGCGGTTTGCTCCTCATGACACTTCGCCAGGGTCCCGCGCCCCAGAACCGTCCGATGCACCCGGTCACTCTGGCGGAAGTGGAAGCGCTCGCCAGGGCATTATGCCTGGAGGTCTTCAAGGTAGCAGATCAGCACGACGAGCTGTCGCGTGCCGAGGTCCGATGGATCTCTGTCCTTCTGCGCATGCCCGACGAGGGCACCGGCGCGCTGCCCTTGATCCGTGGCATCATTCTCGCTGACGACAAATCCTCCACCTACAAGTTGGCGTTGCTCCGTTCGCTTGCGCGGATTGCGGAGCATGCTCCCGCGGCCGTGAGAATAGCGGATTACGAGGTCGATGCCGTCGATGTCCCGCTTGGGCTTGTCGCGCTGTTCTGGCTTCGGATGTACTTACCACTGGTC
>CAZWMK010000204.1:450-1629 GCA_964635065.1 uncultured Sphingomonadaceae bacterium
GAGAAACTCCGGACCTGATGGACTGGGTTTTGCCCGCGAAGGTTTCAGGGCGTTGCTGGATCTGCAATTCACCGCCGCGGATCTCCGTATTGGCTCATCGTTCGTAGCTGATAGGGCCATGGCCTCGCACGCCGCTATCACAGACGCTGTCCGGACGATCGTAGCGATGCCCGCGAACTTCATCCGTTACACAGGGTCAGGCCAACAGATATTCCGGACACTCAAGTCCCGTGCAGGCAAGACGCCTCCTTCGATCAGCTTCGACGTTGAGACCCTTTGGGCCTGGGGTGTGCTTCGCGTGCCCGGCCAAATCTGGCGGACAATGTCGCGTTTGGGCTCCTGGATCGAACCCGTCCTCACGACGGAATGGGCCCGTCTGATGAAGGGCTATGCCGAGCGCATGGGGATGGTCCTCCCGCTCGGCCAGGCCGAAGCTGCGCTATCATGGGAGGAGCCGACCCGCGACACCACGCTGGGGCGCGCGGCCGCGCGACGAGTGTTTGATAGCCATGGCAACGTCATATGCTGCTGGTCCGGCAGGGCTTTGACGACCAAACAACTCGACATTGACCACTGCCTCCCATGGGCGGCTTGGCCATGTGGGGACCTTTGGAATCTTCTCCCGGCGGATCGTCGGATTAATCAGCACCAGAAACGCGAAAAGTTGCCCTCTGCTGAGAGGCTTGCTGCCGCGCAGCCTCGTATTGCAGCTTGGTGGGAAACGGCTTGGCTATCAGAGGAGCCGCTGCGCCGCCGATTTGAAAGGGAGGTCGTTGCTGCGCTGCCAGTGCAGGACCCTTCGAGTTTGAACGAAGTGTTTGACGGCCTTGCGTGGAGGCGACTCCGACTTCGGCAAGATCAGCAGATCCCAGAATGGGTGCCGTAGGCGCTTTCGACCAATTTACGTCGTTCCAACACAGCACTGAGAACGTCGGGTTATGCCAACATCGGCCATTCGGCGCGCCTCCCCCAATCGATCGCTGTCGCTATGATAGCGGCTGTCCCGCGCTCTATTTAATCCACGAAACCTGCCCTTTGCATACGTTCGGCAGCGGGACTATTTTAATATATCGTTGTTCGGTCCCTCTGTGTCTGCTTAGCAGACGGTGAAATTAATCACTCGGAAGAATCAGGGGGCTATGGCGCAGCGGTTGTTAGAGCCAAGTTCGGAACCGGCGC
>CAZWMK010000205.1:0-1614 GCA_964635065.1 uncultured Sphingomonadaceae bacterium
GAAGATGGTCGTCTATCCACTTGACCAGTTGGTCAAGTGGCTTGAGGAACGATCTAAGCCCATCGAAGAACGTGACCCGGCAGGAGATTCCCTGAGGAAGTTCCCCAAGAAGAAGCGTTAGGGGGTGGCCATGGATCTCTATGCCACACCTAGGCACGCGACGCTAACCACCAAGGTGGTCGGGAGGAACCCATGGGCGTCAAGTCCGGGGAGGGCTCTCTATGGATCAGCAAATGCTGTATCATTATCTTCCTATCCTATTCTGCCAAGCATAATAGAACAGGTACCCCTGTGCATAGCTCATAAGAGTGCCATAACGTTGTTTTGCGTAATGGTAGACGGCAGCTTCATCGTCAAATTGCTGGTCGTAAAGCTTCTCCATGACACGTTTCATCCAACGGTCGATGGGAAAAACATCTTTGCGTATCCCGGAAAAGGAGAGAGTACAATCGGCGATTTTTGGACCGACACCATGCAGGTTTCGCAGGACTCTTCGCGCTATATCGACGTCAGGCTGTGTTTCCAAGGATTGAACATTGATAGTCCTGTGTACAAGAGCATTTGCTGCTGAAAATATGTCGTCCGATCTGGTTAGACCTAGCTTGAGTCGTATCAGTATATCTTCCCCTCGGTGCACGATCTGCTCCGGCAACGGGAACGCATAAAATGTTCGCTGAAGGTAGTGGACACGATTATCATATGCTTGGCAGATAGCCTCAACTGACCGGCGAATTTGCGGGATACTATTACGCGCAGAGATAATATAAGAAACCAGCACCTCCCAGAATTCCTGCTTCAGCATACGCAAACCATGACCGAACCTTATCGGCTCAGCAAGGATCGGATCAGTAGATAATTGTGCCTTTACCTCGGCGTAATTTGTGCTCAAATCGAAGTAGTGGAACCAGAGCGAATTAAAATCTTCAACCGTTGCATTCCGGATGAGCAGCCGATCATTAACGTAATTTATGTTGGCGACTTTGCCTTGCACAACGCCGGTGTAACTGCCATCAAGCTCCTGCTTCCACCGAAAACTTTGACCATTGTCGAAAACATGGACGTTGACGAAGTCGGTGATACCATCAACGGCAATCCCATCTGCCTCCTGTGTTATCCCGTAGTCGGCGATTCTCATAAGACCTCAATCAGTTGTGTGCTGAGTTGCCCGATTTCTACCGATTGGACGTCAAGAAACATAAAGCCCCGCACTCATTTAGAGACGCGGGGTCTGCAATTAATCCGTTCATGGCAGCCTCTTTGACTGCTCTGAAGGTCTTAATATTTATCTGTTCTACATAATGTGTGGCCTCTGAATCAGATTATTCAGTGGAATAATACAGTCTATAATAATTATATTCAACGTTTATTAGTTATTATAGGCTGTGGACCGCATCCCTCTTTTTGCTTATAGAAAACAGATAATTGAGGGGGAGGCGCAACGTGGCGGACGTAAAAAGGTTGATTGGTGATCGAATTCGTCAGTTAAGAAAAGCTAGGGGATTATCGCAGGAAAAACTTGGCTACGAATCGGAACTGCATTGCACCCACATAGGGTCAATAGAAAAAAGAACTGGTCCATCGACACCCTGATCAAAGTAGCAAAAGGGCTGAATG
>CAZWMK010000206.1:0-1591 GCA_964635065.1 uncultured Sphingomonadaceae bacterium
TGGTAGCGGGTGTGCCGCCCATCCGCGCCGCCAAGGCGCGCTACTATGCCGATGCGCGGCTTCAGGAACGGGTGCTGCCGCCGCCCGATCTACGCAAGCAGTCGGTGAAGATGGAAACATCGGCACTAGACGACTGGACGAGCCGTGTTGTTACGCCCACGGTTGGCCACGGACCCGCGTCGAACACGTCCGACGGCGATCCTGCCAATGCCGGTATCCGTCGTGAGCCGGAGCTTCCCGAGCATGAGGAAATCATCCCGGCACCACCGCCGCCATCGCAGGAGTTCGACTTTCTCGATGATGAGCCCGACGTCGATGCCGCCAAGGCCCGCGCCATGCGCGAGCGGATGCGCATGGTCGCGCGGCAGGCATCACTTGACCCCAATGACGGTATCGACATTTGAGAAGGAAGACAGGCATGACGAGCCGCACCCGCATGAATGTCTACTTCTCCCCGGATCTGCTGAAGCAGGTCGAAGGCCTGGCGCTGCGTCGCAATGTTTCAAAATCCGCAGTGATCGAGGCTGCGGTAGCATCCTTCCTGTCCGGTGACACGACCGAACGGCTGGAAGCCGCAATGTCGCGACGCCTGGATAAGCTTGGCCGCCAGTTCGATATGCTGGACGAAGATGTCGCCATCCTCGGCGAGACGCTTTCGCTGTTCGTACAATTCTGGCTCACCATGACGCCGCCGCTGTCAGATAGCGCGAAACAATCGGCGCGCATCAAGGGCAACGAGCGCTTCGAAGGCTTCATGCAGACGCTGGGCAAGCGCCTGGCTTCCGGCGACAGATTCCTGAAAGAGTTGTCGCGGGATATGGATTCGCTTCACGATCTTTCGTCACAAGGCCAGTCCGAAGCGGGTGGAAACCAGCTCTGAACTTTCGATCCATCCTATTTGCCGCCCCGCGCCGCCGATGCCCGCACACGCGTAAACATCTGTTGAAACGGCCCTAAATCAGGTTCTTTTAATCGACCCCAATCCGGGGTCCGTCTTTTGCATGGGGCCGCCATGACCGCATCACATCAGAAACCCGAGACGATTGCGCGTGGTGCGCGGATGTTGCGCACCGCACTCGGGGCATCGATTGCTCGCTTTCTGGAAGATCCAGCTGTGGTCGAGGTGATGCTGAATCCCGATGGCCGCATCTGGGTGGATCGGCTCTCCGAAGGTCTGGCCGATACGGGGGAGAGGCTGTCGGCGGCCGATGGCGAGCGGATCGTCAGGCTGGTTGCTCATCATGTTGGCGTCGAAGTTCATACCCGAAGTCCGCGGGTCTCGGCCGAACTGCCTGAGACCGGAGAGCGTTTCGAGGGCCTGCTGCCGCCGGTGGTCGCAGCACCCGCTTTCGCCATACGCAAGCCCGCCGTCGCGGTGTTTACGCTCGACGACTATGTAAGCGCCGGAATTATGACCAGCGCTCAGGCCGAGGTGTTGCGCCTGAACGTCGCCACGCGCGCCAATATCCTTGTCGCGGGCGGCACCTCGACCGGAAAAACCACGCTGACCAACGCGCTGCTGGCAGAAGTCGCCAAGACTTCGGATCGCGTCGTGATCATTGAAGACACGCGCGAACTGCAATGCGCCGCG
>CAZWMK010000207.1:0-1568 GCA_964635065.1 uncultured Sphingomonadaceae bacterium
TGGCGGAGCGGGAGGGATTCGAACCCTCGATACGGTTTTGCCGTATACACACTTTCCAGGCGTGCGCCTTCGACCACTCGGCCACCGCTCCGTAAACCAAGGCGAGGTATCGCCTTGCGGGCAGCAGCGCAAGTGTTGGGTGCATAAGGGGCGATAATTTCCCGTAACAGGCGTGATTCATCCCGGTCATGACCGGGGGAACCCCCGTAGCTACCGGGATGGCAAGGCTGCGCGTGCAGGGCGAGTTTGCATCGTCAATCTCGTGACGGAGCACATGCATTTATGGTTCACCTTATTCACGCGGCCAATCGTCCACAGCACGCGGAACTGCTGGAGAGCATGTTCCACGATCGCCGGCGCGTGTTTGTCGATGGCCTGAAATGGCCACTGGCGATCGACGATCACGGCCGGGAAATCGATGATTTCGATACGCCCGACGCCTTATATCTGGTCGATGCTACCGCAGACGGCCTGCACCGGGCATCCGTGCGCCTGCTGCCGACCGCGCGTCCGCATCTGCTGGCCAGCCATTTCGAGCACCTTGTCCACGACCGTTTGCCATCCGGGCCGGATACCTGGGAGATCACGCGTTTTTGCGCCAGCCCCGGCTTGCGCGGTGGTGCGGCACAATGGGCCGCTCGCAAGCGCGTTCTGGCGGCCATGATCGAATATGCGATGCTGAATGACATCACGCGCCTGGTCTTCGTAACCCATGGCAGTTTTGTCCCGCGCATCCTGTCGGTCGGCTGGGACGTCGAGCTGCTGGGCTTGCCATATCACGATGCGCAATGCGGCAGCATCGTCGCCATGGTGCTGAGTATCACCCCCGCAACGCTGCAACTGGTCCGCGCAAGCTGGGGGCTGACGGAAGCCATGCTCGTCCTCGCGCCCCAGATGGCGGAGGCCGCATGACACGGGCAGTCACGACATCGATGGACCAGGATGCCGACGCGTGCAGCTTCGACGCCGTTTCCGCCCTTGGAGATCAGGGCTATGCCATCATGACCGGCCTGATGCCGCCCGCCGAAATCGCCGGGCTTCAGGAACGGTTGCAGCCCCGTTTCGACAATACAGCTTTTTGCGAAGGATTGTTCTTCGGTGGCTGCGCAAAGCGATTCTATGGGCTGTTGGACGATCCGGTCGCCGCGCATCTGGCGACCCATCCGTGGGTGCTCGAAACCGTCCGGGCCATTCTCGCGCCGGGGTGCGAGCGCATCCAGATCAACCTGGCCGAGGCGCTGGCCCTCTATCCCGGCGAAATCGCCCAGGCGCCGCACCGCGATCAGGACATGTGGAATCCTGATGCCGCCCATGAATATCTCGTCAATGTGATGTGGCCCTTTACGCCCTACCGGGCGGAGAATGGTGCGACGCGCATCTGGCCGGGTACGCAGCGCGGTGGTGCAGGCATGGGGGATGAAATCGCAGCCGAAGCTGACCCCGGTTCCGCGATCCTGTTCCTTGGGTCGGTGCTGCACCGGGGAGGGGGCAACCTGAGCAGCCGCCCCCGGCAGGGCCTGATCATCAGCTATTGCCTGGGCTGGCTGCGGACCTATGAGAATATGGCG
>CAZWMK010000208.1:0-299 GCA_964635065.1 uncultured Sphingomonadaceae bacterium
AGGTAGAGGTCGTAGTCGTCGGTCGGGCCCTCGCCCTGGTTGGGCCAGCCCATGGTGGAGAACGGGACCAGGGCGCTGGAGTACCAGGTGTCGAGCACGTCGGGGTCGCGCGTGAGGGTCTTGCCCGCGCCGGCCTGGGCCTGTGCCCCGGCCTCGTCGCGGGCCACGTATACGTTGCCCTCGTCGTCGTACCAGGCCGGAATCTGATGCCCCCACCAGAGCTGGCGGCTGATGCACCAGTCCTGGATGTGGTTCATCCACTGGTTGTAGGTGTTGACCCAGTTCTCGGGCACGAACGT
>CAZWMK010000208.1:309-1561 GCA_964635065.1 uncultured Sphingomonadaceae bacterium
AAGCCGGGGCCAGCCCCCTCGGGGGGCAGCGAACCACACGCAGTGGGGAGCGTGGGGGCCTTGTTCATGGCGACGAACCACTGGTCGGTCAGCATGGGTTCGATGACCTGGCCGGTGCGGGCGCAGCGCGGCACCATGAGCTTGTGCGGCTTGATCTCGACCAGCAGGCCTTCGGCCTCGAGCTGGGCGACGATCTGCTTGCGGGCGACGAAGCGGTCCAGACCCACGTAGGCGGCCGGGATGTCGGTGGCCTCGGCGGCGCTGACCTTCGCATCCAGGTCGAAGATGGTGAGCATCGGCAGGCCGTGGCGCAGGCCGACCTGGTAGTCGTTGGTGTCGTGCGCGGGCGTGACCTTGACCACGCCGGTGCCGAATTCGCGGTCCACGTATTCGTCGGCGATCACCGGCACGAGGCGCCCGGTGATGGGCAGGCGCACCTGCTTGCCGATCAGGTGGGCATAGCGTTCGTCCTCGGGGTGGACCATGACGGCGGTGTCGCCCAGCATGGTCTCGGGCCGCGTGGTGGCCACCACCAGGGCCTCGTCGCTGCCGTCCACGGGGTAGCGGATGTGCCAGAGGTGGCCGTTTTCCTCTTCGCTTTCGACCTCCAGGTCGGACACGGCGGACTTGAGCACCGGGTCCCAGCTCACCAGCCGCTTGCCGCGGTAGATCAGACCCTGCTCGTACAGGCGCACGAAGGTGTCCGTCACGACCTTCGAGAGCTTGTCGTCCATGGTGAAGTACTCGCGGCTCCAGTCCACGCTGTCGCCCATGCGGCGCATCTGCGTGGTGATGGTGTTGCCGGACTGCTCCTTCCACTCCCAGACCTTGGCGACGAAGTTCTTGCGCGCCTCGGCGGGCGTCGGGCCCATGTCGTGGCGGCTGTTGATGCCCTGGCCCTGGAGCTGGCGTTCGACGACGATCTGCGTGGCGATGCCGGCGTGGTCGGTGCCGGGCACCCAGACGGTGTTGAAGCCGCTCATGCGGTGGTAGCGCGTGAGCGAGTCCATGATGGTCTGGTTGAACGCGTGGCCCATGTGCAGCGTGCCGGTGACGTTCGGCGGCGGCAACTGGATCGCGAACGCGGGTGCGCCGGCCTGGGGCGCGCCGGTGCCGCGGAAACCGGCGCGGCCATAACCACGCTGCTCCCACTCGGGGCCCCAGCGCGACTCGATGGGGGCAGGCTCGAACGATTTGGCCAGGGACTGCAGGCCGGGTTGCTCAGGGGCTTGGGAGGACGACGTGGTCATGC
>CAZWMK010000209.1:0-1521 GCA_964635065.1 uncultured Sphingomonadaceae bacterium
ATCGACCTTGTCATTCACCCCGGATTGTTGCGTGGATTTCATATTTCCGTCATTCATCTGTTCTAAGAAATTAATATCTGTCTGTATAAAGCCCACCTATATTAGGTGCCGTAACGTGTTCTGTAAATTCGCTTGATGCACCGGGTGAACCCGTGACCGGACAAATCGTCATACCGTCATCTTTTATCTTCAGGAGACATCATGCCACGCCCAGCCATCTCTAATTCATGGCAGACACTTTTCAGCCCGCTGCTGCTCTGTTTCGGCCTGTTCCTACACATGCCGGCCCATGCCGGACAGAGCCTCGCGGCAGACCCCGGCAAGATCCAGCTGAAGCCACTGGTCGAGAACCTGAAAGAACCCTGGAGCATGGCCTTTCTGCCTGACGGCCGCCTGCTGGTCACGGAAAAATCCGGCAAGCTGCGCATGGTTGAGAACGGCAAACTGTTGCCGCAAGCGATAAACGGCGTGCCCGCGGTGGTCGATCGCGGGCAGGGCGGTCTGCTCGATATCGCCCTGCACCCGCGCTATGCGGAGAACGGCTGGATCTATCTCAGCTACTCGGCCAAGGGCGAAGGCGGCAGCGGTACCGAAGTGATGCGCGCCAAGCTCAAGGGCATGCAACTGACCGATAGCGAAGTGATCTTCCGTCAGGCACCCAAGATCAGCAGCAACAAGCATTTCGGTTCGCGCCTGGTGTTCGACCGCGAAGGCTTCCTCTACATCACCCTCGGCGACAGGGGCGAGATGGAACGGGCCCAGGACCTCGCCCAGCACATCGGCAAGGTGATCCGCCTGCATGACGACGGCCGCGTGCCGCAGGACAACCCGTTCGCCGCCAAGAGTGACGCGCTACCGGAAATCTACAGCTACGGTCACCGCAACGTGCAGGGCGCCACGCTCAACCCGTCCACCGGCAAGGTCTGGACCCATGAGCACGGCCCGCAGGGCGGCGACGAGATCAACATCGTGCAGGCCGGCATCAACTTCGGCTGGCCGGTAATCACGTACGGTGTCAATTACTTCACCGGCACCAAAATCGGCGAGGGCACCAAGAAACCGGGCATGGCGCAACCTCTTTATAAATGGGTACCCTCCATCGCGCCTTCCGGCATGGCCTTTTATACCGGCGACGCCTATCCCGGCTGGAAAAACCACCTGTTCGTCGGTTCGCTCAAGTTCCAGACCCTGGTCAAGCTGACGCTGGATGGCGACAAGGTGGTCAAGGAGGAGCGCTTGTTCGAAAACCTCGGCCGCGTGCGTGATATACGTCAGGGGCCGGATGGTTTGCTTTATCTGATTGCCGGTGACAGACTGCTGCAACTGCAATCCGTCCGTTAAGTTACCAACAGGAATCCACCATCGACACCATCGACACCACCGACACCATGGCCAGCCATGAGCCGCAACCACAGGAGACCATGCCGCAGAATGCCAAAAAGATATCGTCCCTGCGCGATATCTGGCCTTTTCTGCGGCCTTATCGCAAACAAATGCTGCTGGCTTTTATACTGCTCAGTC
>CAZWMK010000210.1:0-1517 GCA_964635065.1 uncultured Sphingomonadaceae bacterium
CGCGATCCGCAGGCCTCCACCAGGCTGCGTTCATCATACGGATCGTGGGTCGCAAGGCGGATTCAACCGGTCGTCGCAACACTCTGATCTTGGAGGTGTTGATGACGACAGGAAGACGGAAGTCGGAGCGCTCGACGCGACGCAAATTATCCTCGCCAGGTCGACCGCCAGTCTGGCAGCGTGAGCATCTGTGCCGGTTCTGGCGGGAGGTTGCAGCGGGGCTGTCCAGCGAAGAAGCCGCTGTTGCCGCAGGTGTTTCAGCTCCGGTCGGAACCCGATGGTTTCGGAGTTCGGGCGGAATGCCTCCTACACATCTTGCGCCATCGGCTCCTGTGCCGGCGAACCGCAGCCTTTCGTTCGTCGAACGCGAGGAGATAGCCCTTGAATGCGCTCGGGGCACCGGCGTGCGGGCAATCGCGCGCAAGCTGGGCCGATCACCCAGCACGATCTCGCGTGAGATCAGGCGCAACTCGGCGACGCGTAGCGGAGAGTTCGACTATCGGGCCATTGCCGCGCAATGGCATGCGGATCGTGCGGCCAAGCGTCCAAAGATCAGCAAGCTCGCAGTCAACCCCGTCCTGCGCGACTACGTTCAGGATCGGCTATCCGGCCTCATTGCCACACCGGACGGCATCGCCTTCGATGGGCCCGTCGTGGTATGGAAAGGACGGCGGGCCGTTCTCCGGCAGAGCCGACGCTGGTCATCAGCCTGGAGTCCGGAGCAGATATCGCAGCGCCTGAAGGTGGAGTTCCCCAAGGATCTGACCATGCGCATCAGCCATGAAGCCATCTATCAGGCGCTATACATTCAAGGGCGCGGGGCACTGAGACGAGAACTCTCAGCCTGTCTCCGGTCCGGGCGCGCACTCCGGTTGCCCCGCGAACGAGCCCGGAACCGCGGCAAGGCCTTCATTGCCGACGCGTTGATGATCAGCGACCGCCCGGCGGAGATCAATGACCGGGCTGTTCCTGGTCATTGGGAAGGCGACCTCATTCTCGGCCTCGGCAGTTCGGCGATCGGCACGCTGGTCGAACGCACGACCCGCTTCACCATGCTCCTGCACTTGCCGCGCATGGAGGGACACGGTGCAGGCAAGTCTGTCAAGAATGGGCCAGCCCTTGCCGGCCACGGCGCCGAGGCCGTCCGGGGTGCCATCGCTGGGACGATCAGCAGCCTGCCTGCCCACCTGCGTCGCTCGTTGACCTGGGACCAGGGGGCCGAGATGGCCCAACACGCGAAGCTTCGGATAGATACCGGTCTCGAGATTTACTTCTGTGACCCTCAGAGCCCCTGGCAACGCGGCAGCAACGAGAACACCAACGGTCTGCTCCGCCAATACTTCCCCAAGGGCACGGATCTCAGCCAACACGGCGCCGAAGAGCTGAGCGCCGTTGCCCATGCGCTGAACACGCGCCCCCGGAAAACGCTGGCGTGGCGAACACCTGCAGAGGCTCTCGACCGGCTGCTCAAACAGGATATGATCGAAGGTGTTGCGACGACCGGTTGAATCCGCCCT